>DASVNH010000074.1:0-9527 GCA_036383955.1 Planctomycetota bacterium
CGCCGCTGTTCCGCGGGAAGCCGGTCGACGGCCCCAAGCTCGACGAACTGGAGGCGGTCGACGGCGATCCGTTCGCCGACGTCCCGAACGACCGGATGTCGGCCGCCCGCAAGGCGCTGAACGTCGCGCCCGGGAAGCTCGTCGACACGGCCCGGGGCCACCTGCTGCTGAAGGGCCGGGACGTCCACGACTTCAAGTTCGTGGAGGCCGCCCTCGAGGACCAGGGTAAGATGTCGCCGAAGTGGCGGGGCCGCTTCCTGGCGTCGAGCATGGCCTGGCTCAAGGGAGCGGGATCGCCGGACAACGGCCTGGTCCAACGGATCCGGGCCGCCTTCAAGGGTTAGGAGATTCCAGCCTGTCT
This sequence comes from Planctomycetota bacterium, assembly GCA_036383955.1. GTDB lineage: Bacteria > Planctomycetota > MHYJ01 > MHYJ01 > JACPRB01 > JACQFK01. The sequence continues at coordinate 362 of DASVNH010000074.1, forward strand.
ACTTTCTCCATCCTCCTGGAGATTTCAGCCAGGCTGATATCTCCGCAAGACGGCAACCGGCTCACGTACCTCGACGGCAACGACCCCTACTACGTCCATCGCGGCTTCGCGCGTCTGGTCACGCCGCAGTGGGTCGGCGAGGAGGACGTGGACGCCGTCGTCACCCTCGGCATCGACGACATGCGCGATCCGGCGAAGTACGAGGCCTACCTGCGGCCGATCCTCGACCGGCTGAAGAAGCTCGACGGCCGCGCGCCGGTCAGCATCATGAGCAACCGCGTCGAGCCGACCGACGAGCGCTTGCAGGCCTGGCTCCGGGAGGGCCTGAGCCTCGAGTGCCATACCTTCGACCACCCCTGCCCCATCCTCAAGGACAAGGACTTCGCGAAGGCGAAGCTGACCTATGACAAGTGCGTCGATCTCCTCGCGAGCGTGCCGTCGAGCAAGCCCGTCGCCTTCCGCGTGCCCTGCTGCGACTCCCTGAACACGCCGAGCCCGCGCTTCTACGCGCACATCTTCAACGGCGTCACCGCGAAGAAGAACTTCCTCGCGATCGACAGCTCGGTCTTCTGCGTCCTGACGCCGAAGGACACGACCCTGCCGCGGGAGTGGACGCTCGACGCCTCGGGCGGCGAGCGCTTCCGCAAGTACATCCCGCCGAACATCGAGTTCGTCAACACGATCGACGACTACCCCTACCCCTACGTCCTCGGGCGCCTCGGCTGGGAGTTCCCCTGCGTCGTGCCGAGCGACTGGGAGGCCCAGCGGCTGCACAAGCCGAACAATCCCAGCACCGTCGAGGACTGGAAGATCGCCCTCGACGCCGTGCTCCGCAAGCAGGGCACGTTCAACCTCGTCTTCCATCCGCACAACTGGATCAAGCCCGAGCAGGTCGTGGAGCTGATCGACCACGCCGCCGGCAAGAAGATCAAGTTCCTCACGTTCCGGGAGTGCCTCGAACGCCTCGAAAAGAACGCGCTGGGCGGCGCGTCTCTGCGCGCGCCCGACGGCGGCGACGCCGGCGTGCGGCTGCTCGACGTCGACGGCGACGGCTACATGGACGTGGTCAACGCCCCCGCGCGAAAGACCCGCCTCTGGATGCACGATCGATGGTTCATCACGGGCTTCCCCCTCGACAGCCTGGAAGGCGCCCGGTTCGGCATCGTGGGGACGTCGGTCGTGCTCATGCACGACAGCGGCGCCTGGCGCTTCACCGGCCCCGGATGGACGGAGAGCCGGCTCCTGACCCTGAAGGGCATCCAGCGGCTGCGGGACGTCGACGGCGACGGCACCTGCGAGGCCATCGCGGGACGCGCGGTGCACCGCTGGACGACGTCCGGCTGGGAGAAGACGGCGGAGTTGCCGTGGGACGTCGACAGCCCCGCGCTGCGCTTCGTGGACCTCAACGGGGACGGCAAGGACGACCTGGTCGCCTCGGACGAGAGCGGCGCGCTGGTGGCGGTCTACGAGGGGCCGGGCTGGCGGACGATCAAGACGTCGGGGGTCCCGCTCCTTTCACGAGCGGGGATGGACAACGGGGCCTGGTTTCACTCGAAGCATCTGTGGATCCAGAACGAAGATACGGCGTCGATGAAGAACCTGGTCGACAAGCGCTCGTTCGAGGAGCTTTTGAAGCCGTGACGGTCCGCGCCTGGAACGTAGGCATGCGCTCCAACGAGGAGGCGGCATCGGCGATCAGCGTCTGGGAGAGTTCCTGGCTCGAAGCCGTCCGCGGCAGCCGGTCCGTGACCTTCCGCGCGCTCCTGCGCGAGCTCAAGGGGGACCTGGCGGCGCTCGGCGTGGCCGACGCGGCCCTCGACCTGAACCCGGATCGTGAAGACCTGGCCGAGGCGGTGCTTCCCTGCCTGCGGCGCGAGCTGACGCTGGAGCGGCTCGAGGAATGGAAGAATCCCTGGCTCCGGATGGAGGCGTTGGAGCGATTCGCGGCCCGCTTGAAAGGAGAGCCCGTCCCGCCGCCGCCGGACGATCTCGAGGCCTTCGACCGAGGCGTGGAAGCGCTGCGGCTGGGCGGACCCTTCGAGGCCTACCATCCCGGCACGGACCGGCCCCGGCTTTCGACCCGGATCGAGAAGCTGCTAGGGAAATAGCTTCTCCAGGAAGGCGGCCAGGTCCGGATCGTAGGCCTTGAGCTCCGCCCGGGTGTTGACGTGGTTGTGGATGCCGTCGGGCGGATCGGCCTGGCGGTTGGCGTCGAACCAGGACTGGACTCCCTCCGCGAAATACTCGCCCGCGTTCTCGGCCGCGTAGGTCTTCGCCCAGAGGCCCTTGGCCATCGCCGCCGCGTAGAGGCGCTTGAGCTCCGCGTCGAAGCCCGGCTCCAGCCGCTCCATCGCCATGACGTGGATCGTGTGCGCGAACTCATGCAGGAAGATGTCCTCCCCCTTGTAGGGGTCCTTCGGATACTTGAGGAGGTTCTCCTCCGCCCCGCTGACCGCCGGCCGGGACGCCGTGGCGCCCAGCCCCCGGGCCCGCTTGTCCCACTTCTCCTTCGGCTTCAGGTCCGCGTGCTCGGGGATGTCGGTCGTCAGCTCCGTCTCCGCCATGATCGCGACGCGCACGCCCCGCCGCACGAGCTCGGGGACGATCTCGGGGCGCTTCGACGTCATCCGCTCCACCGTGTCGCGCGCCGCCTTCAGCGCCGCGTCGGGCACCTTCGCGGAGGACGCGATCGGCAGCCCCCGGTAGTCGACCCGCTTCTGGTAGAACGGCGGGAGCTTCATCTCCTCCTGCGCCGCGAGCAGCAGCAGCACGATCACGGCGCCCCCAGGCAGATCAGGCGCCCGTCGGCCGTCGACACATAGAGCCGCCCGTTCGCCGCGGCGACGCCGTCCCAGACGGGCTTGGGGAGGTCGAGCTCCCCCAGATCGCTCCCGTCCTTCGCCGAGACGCGGCGCAGCTTCCCGGAGGCGTAGAGAACGAGCGTGTCGCCGGCGAGGGCCATCGCCTCGACCCATCCCGGGTAGGCCGCCCGCCAAGTCGTCTTCTCCGCGAGGCGGTTGACCGGGAAGTACTGGCCGATCCGGCTGGCCGTGTCGTTCGGCTGCTCGTCCCAGACGGCGTCGAACTTTTCGTCCGGCGCGAAATCGCGGCGGAAGAGCTTCAGCTCGCCGGCCTCGCGCACGCGGTTGGCGCCGAAGACCGCCCGGCCCCGCCCGACCATGAGCGGACGGCGCATGCGCGGCCGGTTCATCGGGTAGCCGTAGGACCAGGTGCCGCGCTGCATCCAGGCGCCGTCGGGGCCGAGCCGGTAGAAGGCGTCCTGCCAGCGGAAGGCCACATCCCCCGTCCCCGGATCAAAGATCCAGCGCGAGAGCGCCACCCGGTCGCCGTCGCGGACCCAGAGGTCCAGCGCGTCCTGCTCCAGGCCGTCCCGGCTGTGCCAGCCCTTCTCCGCGTAGCCCATGTCGGTGAGCCGCTTCGTCCAGCGGATCGCGCCACTCCGGGGGTCGAGCGCCATCGCCCGGATCCCGCCGTCGGCGAGGGGATGCAGGCCCGCGGCGACGAAGGCGCTCCCGCCGCTCACGAGCACGCTGCCCGCGACGGGCCAGGGCGACTCCGCCTGGCCGAACTGGGCGATGTGACGATCGGCCGGCGACACCCGCCGCCGCCAGGCCAGGACGCCGTCGGCCGCGCGCAGCGCGTAGACCCAGCCCGCGCGGGTGCCGAAGAGCACGCGACCCTCGTGGACGGTCGGCGGCGTGTCGACGCGTCCTTCGGCCGTGAAGGACCAGCGGAGGCGGCCGGTCTCGACGTCCAGCGCGCTCACGCGCAGCGCGTGGGGCTGGGCGACGATCGCCAGGCCGTTCGCGATCACGGGCGGCGCGATCAGGCCGGAAGAATACGGATACTCCTTCCACTCCTCGCCCAGGGGACCCTCGGGCCAGCGGACGTCGAGCTCGGCCGTCCAGCGGACCGCGAGGCGGGCCGGGAGGTCGACGGGATTCGAGCCCGAGCGGAAGGCGTCGCCGCGATGGGAAGGCCAGTCGCCGGGTCCCGGCGCGGGACCGGGAGCGTCGTCGAAGGCGGGTCCGCGCTCCAGGGGATGGGCGTCGACGACGGGACGGGGATCGGCGGGCGCGAGGGCGCCGAGGCCGCTGAGCATGGAGAAGCAGTTGCAGCTCTTCGGGAAGACGTAGACCATCCCGTTCGCGGGAATGAGGCCTTCGCTCCAGGCCCCGCAGCTGCCGCGCGTCAGCGGGTTGGACTCGTGCTTGCCCGTCGTCCAGTCGGTGAAGCCGAGCGCGCCGTAGATGAAGAAGCGCGTGGTGGCCGTCGGCGGATAGCAGTAGAAGTTCTCCTTCTTGGGCGGCATCGCGGGCAGCAGCTCGGGGGCGCCTTTCAGGTTGCTGAACAGCGCGAGGTGGCTCGTGTTCTGATCCTTCTCGAGGCGGTGGACGGCCGCCCGGCCGCCCACGTAGAAGACCCGCGCGTTCTCATCGTGGCGCATGGCCGGCGCGTAGGCGTACTCGCGCAGCGGCTCGCCGTCCTTGGCCGAGAGGAAGATCGCGGCCGAGGGCTCGCTTTTCGGGAGCGGCGTCAGGCTCTTCGGCGCGGCGTAGCGGCCCCGCTCGAAGGACACGACGTCCCCGGCCGTCGACGAACGGTACACGTGCCGCGCCCAGTCGGCGCTCTTCGTCCAGCGCTCCCGGCCCGTCGCCAGGTCGAGAGCGACGACCGACGCGTCGCCCTCGATCAGGAAGACGGTGTCGCCGGAGGCCGAGAGCGCCCGCGGACGCTCGGCCTCGCGTGCCCAGGCGAGCTTCTCCTTCACCAGCACGCGCAGCGAGCCCTCCCCCAGCGCGAGAAGGACGTCGCCGGCCCGGGCGAGCGAGAGCGGCTCGCCCGCCTCGGGGAGGCGCCGCAGCTCGCGGCCGCTGGGGCCGTCGAGGACCGCCAGGCCGCCCTTCAGGCGGGCGTAGACGACGTCCCCCGCCGCGACGGGCGAGCAGCGGGAGTCGACCTTCACGGTCCAGAGCGGGAAGCCGTTGAAGGCGTCGCGGGCCTGGAGGCTGCCGCCGAGGTTGTAGTAGGCGCGACCGCCGCCGGTGACCATGTCCTTCCCGTCCTTGCCCTGGAGGGAGAGCCACTGGACGCGGCGGGGGACGTCGACGATCCGGTCGTTCGACACCGGGTTGCGGTCGGCGCCGTGGCGCCACTGGCTCCAGTCGTCCATGGCGTCGGGCCGCGGCTTGCGGAGGGAAGGCCGGCCGGCACGCTCGAGGACGCCGCCGGGCCGCAGCACGCGGAGGAGCTCGGCCTCGGGGACGCCGGCGGGATCCAGGACGAGGAGGGCGGAGAGCAGGTGCTCCGCGTACGGAAGCTCGGGCGGACGGAGGAGGTCGAAGGTGACCCGTCCCGCGAGGCCGCGGCGGGCGATCTCGGCGCGGGCCGGCGCGAGCGCGGCGGCATCGGGGGTCAGCCAGTGGACGACGGCGGCGGGGTCGCGAGCGAGCTCGGTGGCGCGGACCGGATCCGGATCGCCGATGACGCCGCGGAGGCCGCCGGTCTCCTGAGCGGCGAGGGCGAGGATCCACGCGAGGCCCTGCATATTATCTTGTACGCAGAATGACAACTCCGTGTCGCGAAAATCGCGTCGGCGGCGACCCGGAGGGTCCCGAGCGTAAAGGCGATCGCGGGCAGGCCCGACGGGTGGAGCGGGCGCAGGGCCGGGACGAAGGCCTCGGCGGCCAGGGCGAGCGGCAGGCCGACGGCGCCCCAGATCAGCAGGTGGCTGGCGAGGCGCCCGCGCACGTAAGGCCCGACCACGATGTTGATGAGCGGCAGCATGACAGCGGCGATATGCCCCAGCCGCAGCAGGCGCCGCGGCAGGTCGTCGTAGGCCCACATCCCCTTCACGATGGGATGGAAGCTCCAGAGCGACATCACCAGCCCGCCGATCAACCCCAACGGCAGCAGGATCAGCCCCGCCCGCACGTTGGCACAAAACAGACTGTCTGATTTGTGACTCATGAGGCCCTCGGGCACGAAACAGACTGTCTGTTTCGTGCCAGCCGGGCGGCGAGCTTCCGGCGGCGGCAGGTTTCGGCCGGCGAGTAGAGCGAGCTCATCAGGTACTCGAGACCCTGCTCCAAGTCGTTGACGGACATGCGCTTGGGCTTGTAGGTGACGTCGAAGAGGGTGCACTGCTCCCAGTAGCGGTCCCGCAGCAGGCGGCCCTCAGCCTTCAGGCGGCGGTACAGCGCGGTCCCCGGAAACGGGGTCAGGACCGTCGTCTGGACCTCGACCAGGCCGCTCGACTTCACGAAGCGCTCGATCTCGCCGAACACCTCAGGCGTGTCGCCGTCCAGCCCCGTGATGAAGCAGCCGTTCACCGTGATCCCGCGCGACTGCAGGTCGTCGATCGCCCGCCGGTAGCCGTCGAAGCGCTTCGACTTCCAGTTCGCCGCGTCCAGGCCGTCGAGCGACGCCGCCCGCGGCGACTCGAAGCCGATGAGGACCTGCCGGCAGCCGCTGTCGCGCAGGAGGTCGAGCAGCTCCGGATCGTCCGCCACCGACACGTCGGTTTCCGTGAACCAGTGGACGTCCTCCTTCGCGATCGCGGCGACCAGCTCACGCGACCAGGGCTTGTTCACGAAGGTGTTGTCGTCGGCCAGCTCGATGAACGGCCGCGGCCAGCGCTTCTTGATCTCGCGGATTTCCTCGACGACCCGGGCCACCGGCTTGCGCTTGTAGGTGCTCAGCACCTTGGACGCCGCGCAGAACTCGCAGTCGAGCGGACAGCCGCGCGCGGTCTGCACCGGGATCCGGTTGTACTTGTCGAAGTCGAGCAGGTCGTAGCGCGGCATCGGCGACCGCGCGAGCGAGGCGCTCGGCGCTTTGTAGATCCGCTCGGGATGTCCGGCCTCGACATCCTCCAGCACCCGCGCCCAGACCGCCTCCCCTTCTCCCACGACGACGATGCCGTGCTCCGCGGCCTCCTCCGGGCACAGGGTGCAGTGGAGCCCGCCGAGCACCACCGGCACCCCGCGCGCCCGGAAATGGTCCGCGATCGCGTACATGACGTCGGCCTTCGCCGTGAACGAGCTGACCGCGACGAGGTCGCAGCGGAGGGTGTCGAGCGCCCCCGGATCGAACTCCGGGCATTCCCGGTATTCCAGGGTGTGTCCGTCGGGCGTCGCGCCCGCCAGGGTCAGGAGCCCCAGCGACGGCATCGACGCGATGACCTGGGCGCGCTCGACGAAGCCCGGCAGGGTGATCCCGAGCCGCTTGAGCCGCTCGTTGTAGATCCGGACCCCGCTCACGGCGATCAGCGCGATTCTCATGAAGACAGTCAATAGCAGGCCGGATGCCACGCGCCGGGGGCCCGAATTCTTCGGCCGGATGCGCAATTGGCGGCACACCCCGGGCACATATGAGGTAATACGGATTAGCTAAAGAGCACTAAATAAGTCAGGTACAGGAGACTCCCATGCATCTCGCGTTTCTGCTCGCGCTGCTCGCCCAGGACCCGCTCGTGGCGTCGACGCCCCCGCTCTCCCCCGAGGAGCAGCGCGCCAAGTTCAAGCTGCCGCCCGGCTTCGAGATCCAGCTCGTCGCCGCCGAGCCCGACATCGTCAAGCCGATGAACTTGAACTTCGACGACCGGGGCCGCCTCTTCGTCACCCAGTCTTACGAGTACCCCTACCCGAACAAGGACGGCAAGCCGCGCGACACCGTGCGCCTCCTCCAGGCCTTCGGCCCCGACGGCAAGGCGGGCAAGATCACGGTCTACGCCGACGGCCTGAACATCCCCATCGGCGTGCAGGCCACGCTCGACGGCGCCCTCGTCCACAGCATCCCGAAGGTCTGGCGCATGAAGGGCGTCGACAGCGCCGAGTCGCGCGAAGCCATCCTCGGCGACGCCGGCTTCAACGACACGCACGGCATGCTCTCGGCCTTCACCCCGTGGATCGACGGCTGGACGTACGCCTGCCACGGCTTCTCGAACAAGTCGACGCTCCGGACGTCGAACGGCCAGGAAATCTCCATGCACTCCGGCAACACCTGGCGCATGAAGGCCGACGGCTCGGCCGTCCAGCAGTACACCCACGGGCAGGTCAATCCCTTCGGACTCTGCTTCGACCCCCTGGGCAACCTCTACTCCGCCGACTGCCACTCGCTGCCCGCCTACGCGCTGCTGCGCGGAGGCTGGTACCCGACGTTCGACGGCAAGCACGACGGCCTGGGCCACGCGCCGACGATCCTGAAGCACCTGCACGGCTCGACCGGCATCGCGGGCATCATCTACTACGAGTCCGACCACTATCCGCCCCAGTTCCGCGACACCCTGTTCATCGGCAACCCCGTCACGGGCAAGATCAACACGGACCGCCTCGATCGCAAAGGCTCGTCGCTGGTCGCGATCGAGACGCCCGACTTCCTGACCTGCGACGACCCCTGGTTCCGGCCGGTCGACCTCGAGCTCGCGCCGGACGGCTCGCTCTACGTCGCCGACTTCTACAACTGCATCATCGGGCACTACGAAGTGCCGCTCAACCACCCCAAGCGCGACAAGACCCGCGGCCGCATCTGGCGCATCGTCGCGAAGGACCGCCCCGCGCGCGCGATGCCCGACCTCTACAAGGCCTCGCCCGCGGAGCTCGCGAAGCTGCTCGACGACGAGACGCTGCTCGTCCGCGTCAAGGCGACCAACCAGCTCGTCGAGCGCGTGGGCAGCGCCGACGCCGTGACGTTCGACACCCCCCGCCGCAAAGCGCACGGCCTCTGGATCCTCGAGCGCCTGGGCAAGCTCGACGAAGCCCGCGTGCGCGGGTTCGCGACCGACGCCGAGGCCATCGTCCGCGTGCACCTGCTGAAGGCGCTCGCCGAGCGCAAGGCCTGGACGTTCGAAGCCCCGCTCGTCCGCGAAAAGCTCGCCGACGCCGACGCCTACGTGCGCCGCGCCGCCGCCGAGGGCCTCGCCCTCCACCCGGACGCCGAAAATGTGAAGCCTCTCATCGCGCTCTGGGCCGCGACCCCGCCCGAGGACACCCACCTCATCTACATGTGCCGCAAGGCGCTGCGCGACCAGATCCTCGCGCCCGGCGTGCTCGCCAAGGCCGTCGAGATCGACGCCGGCCGCGTCGCCGACGTGGCCGTCGGGGCGCCCACGGCGGACGTCGCGAACTTCCTCCTGGAGCGCCTC
>DASVNH010000075.1:0-48760 GCA_036383955.1 Planctomycetota bacterium
TGGATCCCCACCTCCCGGTAGCGATCCCAGATCTTGTAGCCGGTCTTCCTGGAGATCCCGAACTCACGGCACAACTCGGACATTCGATCGCCCTCGACCAGCCGGGCCACGAACCTCATCCGCTCGTCCATCAGGCAACTCACTTTCCACGGCATAGAGGCCTTCCTCCTCCATGCCATCTTGGAGAAAAGTGTCACCCATGTGTCCGGAATGATCTGTTACCTATGTCTCGGGAAGGACACTCTTCCTCCGGAATCCTCACCGGCGCGGGAGGCAATAGGGTTGGGATGAAGACCCTCCTGATCGCGCTGGCGGCCGCGTTCGTCCTTCCGCAGGCCGAGCGGCCGCCGTACAAGACCGCGTACCGCGTCGTCAACGCCCACCACCACTGGATCAACCCGGACGAGGACGCCGTCCGGGCCCAGATCGAGGTCATGGACGCCCTGGGCATCGCCGCGGCCGTCAACCTCGACGCGGGCCGGAGCGACGGAACCCTGCCGCGCTGGATCGAGCTGGAGCGCAAGTTCCCCGGACGCTTCGTCAACTTCGCCAAGTTCGCGCAAAAGGATTTCGAGCGCGTCCGGGAGCCGGGGTTCTTCGACGACCTGGTCCGCGAGCTGGAGCGCGCGGCGAAGATGGGCATCCGCGGGGTCAAGATCTGGAAGGACCTCGGGATGACCATCCAGGACGGCCCGGGCAGGCTGCTCAAGCTCGACGACCCGCGGCTCGACCCCTTCTGGACCCGCTGCGGCGAGCTCGGGCTGCCCGTCCTCATCCACGCGGCGGATCCCAAGGACTACTGGGAGCCCGTCACCTACAACAGCGCCCTCTACGGAGCCCGGACCGACGAAGCCCAGCTCCACCGGATCCCCGGCATGCCCCGCTGGGAAGAGCTCATCGGCCAGCGCGACCACGTCGTCCGGAAGCATCCCCGGACCGTGTTCATCGGAGCCCACTTCGCGAGCATGACGTTCGACCTCCAAGGGCTGGCGGAGCGGCTCGACCGCTTTCCGAACTTCCACGTCGAGTGCGCCGCGCGGCAGCGGATCCTGGGGCGACTCAACCCGAAGGCCGTGCGCGATTTCTTCGTCAAGTACCAGGATCGGATCCTGTTCGGCTCCGATGGAGGCGTGCTCCTGGGACGTCGCCGCTCCACCTCGCCGAACATCCTGGTCTACCCCGTGGACGACGCCGACTGGCCGGCCATCGATCCGAAGGACGTCGACGCCGTCCGCCGGTGGAAGGACGGCCAGCCCCGCTTCTACGGCCGGTACTTCGAGTACTTCGAGACGGACCGGCTCGACCTGGTGGACCCCTTCGGTTCCGAGTCGGGGTGGGATCGCCTGTCGGGCGTGAAACTGCCTCCGGACGTCCTCGAAAAGTTCTATCACGCCAACGCCGAGCGCCTCATCCCCGGACTCGCCCCCCCTAAATAGCGGAGGCCCATCATGCGCCAGCTGATCCTCGCCGCCGGCTTGCTCGCCGCCCTGGGCTGCGCGACCCAGCCGAGCGAGTTGAGCGTGAAAGAAGTGTCGGTCGCCACCACGACCGCGTCCGGCCAGCCGATCCGGCTGCCGGGGGGCGACGTCCGCATCGTCCTTTCGACCTACGTGATCCCCGCCGGGGCGAAGCTGCCGGTGCACAAGCATCTCCACACGCGGCTGGCGTACGTGCAGGAAGGGACGATCGCCGTGACCAACGTCGACACGAACCAGACCGCGCGCTACGGGCCCGGCGACCTGGTCGTCGAGTCGGTCGACCAGTGGCATTTCGGCGTCAATACCGGCGACGTCCCGGTGCGCCTGCTGGTCCTGGACGAAGTGCCGATCGACGTGAAGTCGAACGTCGTCAAGCGGGACTGATCCGCCGCTACAGGATCTCCCGGAGGACGCCGCTGGTCCGGCCCCCCTGGAAGGAGGCCGGGAGAGGCATGCCGAGGCGGTCGATCATCGTCTCCCAGACGCTGCCGATCCAGACGTCCTTCTTGGCCACGTGGCCCTGGTGCTTGATCCCCAGCCCGGCGCCGCCGGCGAGCATGAGCGGCAGCTCGGTCAGGGAGTGGCCGGCCTCGCCCTGCACGGTCCCCCAGGCCGCCATCGTGTGATCGAGCAGCGTCCCCTGGCCTTCCGGGATGCTCTTGAGCTTTCCCAGGAAGTAGGCCCACTGCTCCATGTAGACCCGATCCACGGCCGTCCACAGCCGGAGCTTCTCCGGGTCTTCGCCGTGATGGGAGAGGGTGTGGTAGTCGTAGGGGCACTGGGTCAGGTCCTTGAAGGTGGGACCGCTCTCGCCCTTCGGGTTGTGCGCGATCACGCGCGTGCTGTCCGTCTGGAACGCCAGCGCGATGACGTCGAAGTACAGCCGCAGGTAGCGCTTCATGCCGCTGCCGTCGTCGTTCGCGTCCGCCTGGCCGCGGGGCGGCGTCTTTCCGAAGTCGATCGGCGTCACGGCCGGCTTGGGACGGTCGATCCACGCGCGGTCCATCTGGAGGCGCTCTTCGACCTCCCGAATCGAGGTGAAGTACTGGTCGAGCGTGGCGCGGTCGTCCTTGCCGAGGCTCTTCTCCAGCTGGCGGGCCTGGTTCCTCACCTCGTCCAGGATGCTGGCGTCGCGACCCAGCTGATTCTCCCGGGCGGCGCGGGCTTTCGGGTCGTCGACGCGGAAGAGCTGGTTGAAGACGGCCTCCGGACGATCCTCCGCGGCGATCGGCGTGCCGGTGGCGGTCCAGGACGTCGCCGTCCAGTACGGCCCGCCGAAACCGGTCGAGCGCGACAGCCCCAGGACCAGCGAGGGCACGCGCGTCTTGCCCTTGAAATACGCGGCGATCTGCTGGTCCACCGACATCAGCCGGGCGTTGTTGCTCGGGCCGTTCAGGCCGGTCAGATAGGCTCCGGGACCCGAATGGCTCCCGTCCGACACGCGCAGACCGGAAAAGAGCGTGAAGTCCTTCTTATAGTCCTTCAGGACGTCGAAGGGCGCCGGAAGCGGGTAGTCCTGGCCCGTTTCCTTGGGGACGGCCCGGTTGTTGAAGAAGCCCCAGACCGAAAAGTAGGCCCGGCGCGGCGTCTCCGCCGGCGTCATCTCTCCGGCGTGGCACAGGGAGCCCGATCGAGCGCCCATCGCCTCGAGCCACGGGAGGCCCAGAGCGACGCCCGCCGACCGCAGGAAAGTCCGCCGGTCCAACATGAGAGTGCCTCCTATTTGGTCTGGAACGCCGGGCTGGCGACGACGGCCTGAATCAGGGACCGCATCCGGTGCGGGTCCATCGACGCGATGATCTCGTCGATCGTCCCCCGGTCCGTCGCTCCGACGGGCCGGCCCAGGGCGTAGGACAGCACCTTCTCCACGAAGCCGCGGATGAAGCGGTCCTTCTCCGACAGCAGCGCCCCCTTGAACTCCCGCACGGTCTTGAATTCCCGGCCGCTGGGCAGCACGCCGCCGACATCCAGGGCCGGCGCGTTCTTGTCGTTGAAGTTCTCGCCGTTCGCCCGCTCGCGCCAGGCGCCGATCGCGTCGTAGTTCTCCAGGGCGATGCCGAACGGGTCGATCTTCGCGTGACAGCTGGCGCAGCTGTCCGACTGCCGATGGAGCTCAAGCCGATCCCGGACGGTCTTGACCTTGCCCACCGCGGGGAGGTCGCCCACGTTGGGCGGCGGGGGCGGCGGCGGCGCGTTCCACAACGTGTCCAGCACGTAGGCCCCGCGCCGGACGGGGAGGGTCCGAAGGCCGTCGGTCAGGAACGTCAGGATCCCCGCCATGCCCAGCACGCCGCCCCGGCGATGCTCGGGGCCGATGGGCACGCGGCGGAACGCCGTTCCGACCACCCCCTCGATGCCGTAGTGCGTCGCGAGCCGGTGGTCGATCACCAGGAAGTCGCTGTCGAGGAAGTTCAGGATCGACAGGTCCTCGCGCAGCACTTCCTTGAAGAACTCTTCCGGCTCCCGCCGGGACGAGTCGCGCAGGTCGTCGTCGTAGCCCTTGTACCGGTGCCGGTCGGTGGTCACGGAGGAGAAATCGCGGACGCCAAGCCACTGCCCGGTGAAGTTCCGGACGAACCCGACCGCCTTCGGGTCGGCGATCATCCGCCGGACCTGGGTTTCCAGGGTCTTCGGCTCCAGCAGGCGGCGGTCGACGGCCAGCTGGAGCAGCTCGGCGTCGGGCAGGGTGCTCCAGAGGAAGTAGGAGAGCCGGGAGGCCAGCTCGTGGTCCGTGAGCCGCCGCGGCGCCGTCGACGCGCCCGCCGGCTCCCCGAGCAGGAGGAAGTCCGGCGAGCAGAGCACCAGCTTGACGCCTTCCCGGACCGCGTCGGCGCCGGACAGACCGCTCTTGAGGACCCAGGCGACGACCGCGTCGACCTCCTTCGCCTCGACCGGACGTCGATAGGCCCGGGGCAGGAAGCGGGCGAAGATCTCGCGGATATAGGGCTCGTCGACCGCCCGGGCTTCGCCGTCGAAGAACAGCTCCGTCCGTCCGCGCGGGGGCCAGGGGGATACGGGTCCCTCGATCTCCATCCACTCGATCCACAAGCGCGGGATCGCCTGGAGATCCACCTCCGGATTGAAGACCCAGGCGACGTCCAGCTCCCGCATGCCGTCGCGGAAGCGCACGGCCGCCTCTTCGTACTCCTTCTTGGCCGCCTCCAGCTCCGCCGCGGGAGCGGGGGGCTTCTTCTTGAACAAAGCCTCGTGCTTGTAGGCCAGCTTCCGCCAGTCGTCCTCGAGCTTTTTCCAGGCGGGATTTCGGATGATGAGATTCTCCGGCCCCCCGTTCCAGCCCAGGCGCAGGGACTTGGGGATGTCGGGGGTGCCCGCCCGCAGGAAGATCATCAGCTCGAATTCCTTGGGCTCGTCCAGCGGCGCGTCGACGACCATCGACTCCTTCGCGGCGATCGGGGTCCCCTTGGTCCATTGCAGCCAGACCCGGACCTCGTCCACGGCGTGCTTCCCGGTCCCCTTGAAGGCTCCGGCCCGGCACCGCATCCGGTACCAGCCGTCCTCGAACTCGCCGGAGTTCCAGGAACGGTTCCAGGAGTGCCAGGTGCCGCCGTGGAGGTCGATGCCGCCGCCGCCGTGGTATCCCGTTCCGACCCATTCGAGACCCCCGCGGGTCAGCTTGCCGAAGTTCGCTCCCTGGGGGACGGTGATCCGCTCCTTGTTCTGCAGCGTGTGGCCGTCCGGGTAGGCGGCCAGATCCGTGTAGCGGCCGAGGTACTTCGACTCCTGCCACCGGATCTGCTCCCGGGGGAACGAGCGGCCGCTGCTGATCCCTTTGGGCTTGGCCGCGAACACGCCCTTCGACAGCACGACGTCGGCCGTCTCCAGGTACCGGGCCATTTGGGCGCCGTCGATGAAGAGCGCCGCTCCGCCCCGGTCGAACCCGTCCACCTTGCCGTCCATGGGCAGGTCCTGCTCGAGGGCGCGGACGAAGTGTTCCTCGAGCTGGAACAGATCCCGGAGGGTGTTGGCGTACTCCGTCCGGTTCAGGCGGCGGGTCGGGATGCGGCCCGACATCCCCTTGGCCCGCTTTTCGGCGGCGCGCAGCTCATGGATGATCCAGTCCGCGACCTTCAGCGCCTCGGCCGCGTCGGGCCGGGCCTCCTTCTTCGGCGGCATCGTGCGATTGCCGACGCGGTCGTAGACCTCCCTCCAGATGTCCCCGGTCTTGCCGCTGAGGAAGTCGGTCCCCAGGGTGTCGAGGCGCAGCCCCGCGAGCGTCTTCTCCTCCCCGTGGCACTTCAGGCAGTGCGCCCGGAGGAAGGGCTTCACCGTGTTTTCGTAGACCGCGTCGCCGCTCAGCAGGACGAGGATCGCGAGGCCGTTCACAAGGATCAGTTCGGACGCCCCGCGCGGCCCTGTTGAGAAATCCGAATATCGGATCGCTCAGGCGATCTCCAGCAGGGCCTCGTCCGGATAGCACCAGACCCAGTCTTCCCCCGGCTCGTCGGAGCGGATGATCGGATGTCCGGTTTCCCGGAAGTGACGGGTCGCGTGGCGGTTCTTCGAGTCGTCGCAGCAGCCCACGTGGCCGCAGGAGAGGCAAAGGCGCAGGTGGACCCACGCGTCACCCGTCTTCAGGCAGTCCTCGCAGCCGGCCGTCCGGGGACGGACGTCCTTGATCTCGCCGACATGCCCGCAGGTCTTCACCTATCCAGGGGAGCCGCCGGGGCCCCGGGGGTGACGCTGGAGCGGATTCAGGGATCGCGAGCTTCCGACGAACTCCGAAAGGACCCGAAGAAGGGATACGGGGATTTGACGGATCGGCGACGACGCGGGAGATCCGGAGAAGGGACGGATTCGGGGATTTATCATCTCATCCTCCCCCTCGGCCGATCTCCCAGAAGGGTAGGAGATCCCTCCTATCCCCGCATCCCCGCCCGGAGGCGGCCCGCGAACTCTGAATCCGCTTTAGCGGTTCTTGTCGACGCTCGCGGTCAGGGGGCGGGTGGCCCGCTTGAGGAAGAGGATGGCGAAGCAGGTGTCCCAGGTCGGCCGCATCGTGGCGGGCCCGCTTTCCGCCCACGAGCCGTCGGGCTTCTGCGCCGCGAGGATGACCTTGGCGCCGTCGAAGTACCAGTCCCGATTGCCGATGAAGGGCGTGTCGTAGAGCATCCCGACCCGCTCGAGGGCATAGAGATAGTAGTAGAGGAACTCGTTGGGCGCCTGCCCGCCGGTCTGGCAGGGGCCGATGTTCTCCGTGACGGAGAAGTTCTTCGTCAGCCAGCCCATGCCGCCGGCGACGACCTTGTCTTTCTTCCAGTCCTCGCCCAGGATGTAGTCGAAGATGCAGACCGCCCCGATCGCGCCGGCCGTCATCGAGCCGTAGGCGGGATCGGCGGTGGTGTAGGACCAGCCGCGCGGATCCGCGACCATCGCCGCGCCCGTCGCGACGGAGTTGTCCTTGCCCTTGACCCCGAGCTGGCTCGTCGCCCACCAGCGCTTCGCGGGCTTGATCACCGTTTCCTTCGGCAGGACGATCCCGGCGTCGTGGCAGGCGCGCAGGCCGAGGGCCGCGTACTGCGAGTTGGAGTTGTCGCCGGTGGCCGGCCCCGGGACCCTCTTCTGGACGGACACCTTCTGGACGACCTTGGGCTTCTGGCGCGGGCCGTTAGCGACTTCCTTCACGCCGCCGCTGGCGACGGCGCCGCCGCCGCCGCCGGTGGGCGTGCCGTCCGCGAACGTCGACGGCTCGCCGTAGGACCACTGGCCGTTCTGGGCCATGTTGTCGACCAGGAACTGGGCGCACTGGCGGATCTTGCCCTGGTGCTTGACCCGGTCGAGCTCCTCGAGGCACATCGCCAGCAGCGCGACCTTGTAGGTCCGCTCCTGCTTCGCCGCCATCGCCCGCGTGAAGTACTCCTGCAGCTTGGGGTCGTTCTCGGGAACGCCCGCGTGGATCAGCGTGAGCAGGACCAGCTCGTCCGCGTTGGAGATGTGCGCGTCCCAGCCCGGCGAATCGGCGGTCTTCAGGTACTGGACGCCCTTGTTGATGGCCTCGTCGATCCGCTTCTGGTCGAGGCCCTGCGCCTGGGCGGCCAGCGCCATCCCCAGGACGCCCAAGATCGCTCCGCTCCACACGCGCATGCCTAAGAACCTCCGCACGGTCCGGAATTAGCCGCCCAAAAAGGTGCTACTCCGAATTAGTACCTTCTCGTTCCCCGAAAAATACAACTCGGGCGGAAAAAAGCGCGGTCTCACGCCACATTCCGTCCTTCCTCGCCCCCGCATGAGTGCCCGCCGACGCGTCAAATCGTACAGGTACGTTGGGCCCGCCCGCGAATACGTGCCTATCATTGTGAGTGAGGGTGTCTCGATGTGATCTCCCTTCCCGGTCGGAGGGCCTCGCAGGCCTCCGGAATCCGTCGAGGCCCGGGCCCTCCAGTTGCGCTGCCTCCTCCCGATGGCCGTGAAGGCGGCGGATGACCGGGCGCGGTTTCGCCGGCGTGCTCCGCTCCCTCGGTCTCGAGGTGAAGCATGATCCGAAAGATTCTGGCGACCCTGGACGGCGGCAAGATCTCGGAGTCCATCCTGGCGCACGTCGAGCCGCTCAGGAAGGCCTTCGACGCGGACCTGACGCTGGCGACGGTGATTCCGGAGCACTCATCGACCTTAACCGGTCCGGCGCTGTCCTATCTCGAGTCGCGGGCGAAGCCCCTCCGCGAAGGCGGCTGGCGCGTGGACGCGGCCGTTCTCACCGGTAAGCCCGCCGACGCGATCGCGACCTTCGCCGCCGATGAAGGGTACGGCCTCCTGGCCTTGTGCTCCCGCGGAAGCTCGGGCCTGCGTCGCCTGCTCCTGGGAAGCGTGGCCGAGGAGATCCTCCGGCAGGCGTCCGTGCCCGTCTTCGTCGCGCATCCTCCCGCGGACGGCGCGGAGCCCTTCACGAAGTTTCGCGCGATCGTCGTCTACCAGGACGGCACCCATCGCGCCATGAGCGTCCTTCCCTGCGTCGTCGAAATGGCCCGCGCGCACGGCGCGAAGCTGACGTTCGTGACCGTCGTGCCTCCCACGCGGACGGATGGCCTTCCCGCCGACACCATCTGCCACAACCTCTACCGCGAGCGGGACCGGCTGAAGGCGGAGGGCCTCGACGTCGATGTCGTCGTCCTGTACGGGGATCCGGCGGCCGAGCTTCTCTCCTTCGTCGCCAAGAGCGGCGCCGACCTGATCGCGACCGCGACGCACGGCCGGACCGGGATGGACCGCCTGCGCCACGGAAGCGTGACCGAGGAGATCTTCCGCGGCGGCGCGACGAGGATGCTCGTCTTCCGCGCGCCGGCCGTCGTGCGGGACCATCCCGTTCACGGCGTCGCCATCGAGGCCCGGCGCCGCGCCCTGGCCGTCCTCGCGAGCGCGGGCGAGCAGGACAAGGGCCCCTATAGCGGGTAAGCAGGAACGGCTCCACCCGCCGCGTCGCGGGTGGAGCCTCCGTAAACGTTCTCGAATCTCCGCGGCAGCCGCCGTATAATCCGCCTTCCATCCGCGTATCTGTAAGAAGACATGATCGTCCGCGCCTTCGTCTTCGCCCTCCTGGCCCTGTGCGGCTGCGCCCGCGAAGGGGCCGTCACGCTCGCCGGCCGTCCCGACCGCGGATTCCTGGAGAAACACTGCCTCGGCTGCCATGACGCCGACGACCCCAAGGGCAAGCTCGACCTCTCGCGCCTCGCTCTGGAGCCCGGAACCTGGGTCAAGATCCACGACCGCGTCCGCGACGGCGAAATGCCGCCCCCCGAGAAGAAAAAGAGGCCCGAGCCCGGCGAGCTCGCCGACTTCCTCCAGGCCGTCGCCGCGCCGCTCGTCGCGGCGGACCTCGCGAAGGAGGCCGTCGAAGGCCGCTCCACCTGGCGCCGGCTCAACCGCTACGAATACGAGAACTCCCTGCGCGACCTCCTCCAGGCCCCCTGGCTGCGGATCAAGGACATGCTCCCCGAGGACGGCGAAGCCCACCGCTTCAACAAGGTCGGCGACGCGCTCGACATCTCCCATGTCCAGATGGCCCAGTACCTCGCCGCCGCCGAGTACGCGCTGCGCGAGGTGATCGCCACGAGCGTCGCCCGCCCCGAAACCACCACGACCCGCTACTACGCCCGCGACATGGGCTCGTTCACGCGCAAGATGAAGTTCAACGAGTTCAACACGAGCCCCGACCGCGCCACGTTCCCCACGCTCGGGTTCGCCGCCCAGCCCGAGGTCCGCAAGGGCACCGCGCCGATGAGCGATCCCAACACCCGCGAGGAAGAGGGGGTCGGCCTCGTCGCGGGCGCGTACGAGCCGGTGGAGCCGCGATTCGACGGCTTCAAGGCGCCGCGCTCCGGCCGCTACAAGGTCCGCCTCCGCGGCCACTCGATCTGGCTCGCCCCCGGCAAGACCGCCAAGTGGTGGGTCGCCAACCTCGACGAGGCCTCGAAGGGCCGCCGCTCCGAGCCCGTCACGCTCTACTCCGAGGCGCCGCCCCGCATGCTCCGCCGCCTCGGCGCCTTCGACCTCCACCCCGACCCGACCACCGCCGAGCTCGACACCGTCCTGCTCAAAGGCGAGTCCATCCGCCCCGACGCCTCCCGCCTCTTCCGCTCGCGCCCGCCCAACTGGCGCAACCCCCTCGCTCAGCCGGACGGCGTGCCCGGCGTCACCTACCGCTGGCTGGAAGTCGAGGGCCCCTTCCTCGACGCCTGGCCCCCCGCCGGCCACGCGCTCCTCTTCGGGAATCTGCCCTTCCGCGAGACGCCGAAGGGCGTCGAGGTGGTCGAAGCGGAGGCGGGGGACGTCGACGCCCTCCTCCGCGGCTTTCTCGCGCGCGCCTATCGGCGCCCCGCGGCCGAGGCCGACGTCGCGCGCTTCCGGGACGTCGTCACGCGCGCCCGCGCCGCCGGCCTGCCGTTTGCCGACGCGATGATCGCGGGCTACTCCGCCGCCCTCTGCTCGCCCGGCTTCGTCTGTCTCGAGGAGAAGCCCGGCCGGCTCGACCGCGACGCGCTCGCCTCCCGCCTCTCCTACTTCCTCTGGAACTCGCCCCCCGACGAGGCCCTCCGGAGCGCGAAAGACCCGCTGGCGCACGTCGACCGCCTCCTCGCCGACCCCCGCTCCGGCCGCTTCGTCGAGGCCTTCCTCGACTACTGGGTCGACCTCCGGCGCGTCGACGCGACGTCCCCCGACGCGGAGCTCTATCCGGACTACTACCTCGACGACCACCTGCAGGAGTCGGCCGTCGAGGAAACCCGCGCCTTCTTCGCGGAGCTGCTGCGCGCCGACCTCCCGGCGCGGACGATCGTGGCCTCGGACTTCGCGATGCTCAACGAGCGCCTGGCGCTCCACTACGGCGTGCCGGGCGTGGAGGGCGTCGCGATCCGCAAGGTCAAGCTTCCCGCCGGCAGCCCGCGCGGCGGCCTGCTGACGCAGGCGAGCGTGCTCAAAGTGACGGCGAACGGAACCACGACGTCCCCCGTGGTGCGCGGCGTGTGGGTCATGGAGCGCGTGCTGGGCAAGCCGCCGCCTCCGCCGCCGCCGAGCGTGCCGGCGGTGGAGCCCGACATCCGCGGCGCCGCCACCATCCGCGAGCAGCTCGACAAGCATCGCTCCGACAAGACCTGCGCGGCCTGCCACGTGAAGATCGATCCGGCGGGCTTCGCGCTGGAGAGCTTCGACGTCCTGGGGGGCTGGCGGGAACGCTACCGGGCGCTGGGGGAGGGGACGAAGGCGATCGGCTTCGGCAAGAACGGCCAGCCCTTCGCGTTCCACCCGGCCCAGCCGGTGGACGCGTCGGGGACGATGCCCGGCGGCGGGGCGTTCCGGGACGTCGTCGAGCTCAAGGCCGTCCTGCTGAAGGACGAGCGCCAGATCGCCCGCAACCTGGCGAGCCAGCTGATCGTGTACGCGACGGGCGCGCCCGTGCGCTTCGGCGACCGGGCCCGGCTGGAGGCGATCCTCGACCGCGCCGCCCCGGCCTACGGGGTCGGCAAGATCGTGCGGGAAATCGTCCAAAGCGAGCTGTTCCAGCGTAAGTAAGGATATGGACCGCAGACAGTTTCTCCGGGGCGCGGGCGTCGCGCTGGCGCTTCCGGCGCTCGGCCGCTATTCCTTCGCGGCGAACGGCCAGGCGCCGCGGCGCATCCTCGCCATCTGCAACAACCTCGGCCTCGTGCCGGAGTACTTCTTCCCGGCGCGGCCCGGCCGGGACTACCCGCTCTCCCCGTACCTCGAGATCCTCAAGAACCACCGCGACGACTTCACCGTCTTCAGCGGCGTGACGCACCCGGACGTCGACGGCGGCCACCCCGCCGACAACTGCTTCCTGACCTGCGCGCCGCATCCGTCGAACGGCGGCTTCCGCAACACGATCTCGCTCGACCAGTACATCGCCCAGTACATCGGCCACCTGACGCGCATCCCCTCGCTGACGCTGGGCGTGAACGTCAAGGAAGGCCAGCGCAGCCTCTCGTGGACCGCCGCCGGCGTGCTCATCCCGTGCGAGGAGAGGCCGTCGGCCGTCTATGCCCGGCTCTTCCTCCAGGGCAGCCCGGAGGAGGTCGCCGCCCAGATCCGCCGGCTCGAGACCGGCCGCAGCGTGATGGACGCCGTCGCCGACCAGCTCAAGAGCCTCGAGAAGGGCGTGGGCCCGCGCGACCGCGAGCGCCTCGAGCAGTACGCGACGGGCGTGCGCGACCTCGAGAAGAAGCTCGAGAAGGCCCGCGAGTGGGAGGACGTCCCGAAGCCGGCGGCCCGGGGGACGTCGCCCAAGGACCCCGAGACGCCGCGCGACTACATGGACAAGACGCGCCTGATGTACGACATGGCGCGGCTCGCCTTCGAGACGGACTCGACCCGGCTGGTGACGCTCATGCTCGACAGCGTGAGCACGCCGGCGATCGCGGTCGAGGGCTGCGAGATCAAGGACGGCTACCACAACCTGTCGCACCACGGGAAGTCGGCGGCCAAGCTCGCCCAGCTCGAGGCCATCGACAAGGCGCACATGCGGCTGCTCGACGGCCTGTTCTCCGGCCTGAAGGCGGCGAAGGAAGACGGCGAGACGCTGCTGGACCGGACGATGGTCCTCTACGGCAGCAACATGGGCAACGCGAACACGCACGTCACCACGAACCTGCCGATCCTCTTCGCGGGCGGCGGCTTCAAGCACGGCCAGCACCTCGCGTTCGACCGCGAGCGCAACTACCCGCTGCCGAACCTCTTCGTCTCGATGCTCCAGCGGATGGGCCTCGAACGCGACCGCTTCGCCACGAGCACCGGCACGATGCGCGGCCTGGAGATGAAGGGCTAGGCCCAGCTTCGCGCGCGGATCAGCTCCTCCACGAGCCGTCCCACTTCGTCCCGGATCTCCCGCACCCGCTCGATCGGCTTGCCTTTCGGATCCTCGAGCGGCCAGTCGAGGCGCTCCAGACCGGGCACGGCGGGGCAGGCCTCGCCGCAGCCCATCGTGACGAGCGTCGACGCCTCGCGCGCCAGCTCCGGCGTCAGCAGCCGGGGGCGCAGCGCGGCGATGTCGATGCCGAGCTCGCCGAGCGCCTCCGCGACGACCGGATGCACGCGCTCGCCGGGCTGCGTGCCGGCGGAGACGGCCCGGGCTTTCGACGGATCGGCCCGCAGGTTGAAGAGCGCCGCGGCCATCTGCGAGCGGCCGGCGTTGTGCACGCAGGCGAACAGGACCGTCTTCACGCGGCCTCCTTGGGCTTCAGCCAGCCGAACAGCGCGACCGCGCAGAGGGCGCCGGCCAGCTGCGCGAGGATGAAACCGGGGACGTCGACGCCCCGGATCCCCGCGAACGAATCGGTGAGCGCGCGGGCGATCGTGACGGCGGGATTCGCGAAGGACGTCGACGCCGTGAACCAGTACGCGGCGGCGATGTAGAGCCCGACGGCGTACGGGGCGCGGGTGCCGCGGACGACGAGGAGCAGGCCGAAGGTGGCGACGAACTCGGAGAGGAGCTGGCCCGGACCGGTCCGGGCCGCCCGGGAGAAGGACGCCAGCGGCCGGCTGAACATCGCGTGGGCGAGGAGAGTGCCGCCGATCGCGCCGACGACCTGGGCCCCGGCGTAGGCCGGGACTTCGCGCCAGGAGAGCTCGCCGCGCCAGGCGAGGACGACGCTGACGGCCGGATTGAAGTGGGAGCCGGCGAACACCAGGGACAGGACGATCAGCATGGCGGCGGTGGCCAGGGTGTTGACGAGCAGGACGAGGCCCGAGGCCTCGAAGAAGCGCTGGCCCATGATGCCCGATCCGACGACCGCGGCGAGCAGCAGCGCCGTGCCGAGGGCTTCCGAGACGAGGCGGCGCGGAAGGCTCATCGGGGGCAGCAGCCTCCCGACGCCTTGAGCTTCGAACGGCGGCGGACGTCGGCCGGGCTCCGGGGGATGTCGGAGAGGCAGCCCAGGAGCTTCGCGTGGAAGCGCGAGCGCGACGGGGCCAGGCGGTAGTAGATCCAGAGGCCTTTGGCGCGGGTGGCCACCAGGGCGGCCTTGCGCAGGTAGGCCAGGTGGCGCGAGGCGGTGGGCTGGGGGACGTCGAGGATCTCCACGAGGTCGCCCACGCAGAGTTCGCCGTCCGCCAGCAGGTGGAGGATGCGCAGCCGCGTCGGATCGGAGAGCGCCCGGAACATCGCGAGAACCATATTCGCTTAAGCGAATTCTAGGGATCGCGGTCCGCGTTGTCCAGGGTTCGCTAGACTGGGGGAGTGGGCGACAACTTCTTCGAGTACGTCGGCGTCCCCCGGCCGCGCTTCGAGCTGTGGCGCGACATCCTGAGGGACGTCGGCTTCGCGCGCGGCTACGGGCCCGCGCACGGCCAGCCCGGCTACGAGGAGCATCAGAAGCTCTCGCGTCAGGCCATCGAGCAGCTCTGGCCGCACCTCGACGTCCTCGCGCGTCTCGTGAAGGACGACCTGTCCCATATCCACCGGAGCATCGCCGACGCCCGCGCGCCCCAGCACCAGCGGAGGCTCGGCTCCGTCTCTCTGGACCTCTCGCACGCGATGTCCTCGATCGAGTCGCTCATCCTCGGCACGCCGGTCCAGGAGGAGATCCCGAACGACGGCTCCTTCCGCGCTCCGGGCCACGAGCTTGCCTGGCGGATCCAGAGGAGCTTCCTGCTTCCCGAGGAGTACGCCCAGGTGCCGCCGGGGCCGCCGGTCGTCGAGCGCCTCCGCGCCGCCCTTCAAACCTTCGCCTCCCGCGGCGACGTCTACGTCGGCTGGATCGCCTGGTACGGCTACGAATAGAGAAACCAGCCTGGCTACTTTCTCCACGCCCGTGGAGAAAGTAGCCAGGCTGGTTTCTCCCGCGCTTTTCCCCCGCGCGGACAATCCGAGGGGCATGAACGCTTTCAGCGCCCCGGAGCTCGCGATCGACGTCCATCCCGCCCGCTACCTGCTGAACCGCGTGGCCCTCGTGCTCGGCGGCGGCAGCGGCCTCGGCCGGGCCATCGCCCGCGCCTACGTCCGGGAAGGCGCCGCCGTGGTCGTGGGCGACCTCAATGAAGCGGCCGGCGTCGAAACCCTCGACGTGGCCGAGGGCCGCGACCGCGTGCTCGCGCTGCGCTCGGACGTCGCGGAGCCCGCTTCGACGGCCCAGGCCGTCGACGCCGCCGTGGCGCGCTTCGGGCGCCTCGACATCCTGGTCAACTGCGCGGCGATCTGCCTGGTGGATCCGTTCGACGCGGTGACGCCGGAGCGCTGGGACCGCGTCTTCGACCTGAACGCCCGCGGCGCGTTCTTCGCCATGCAGGCCGCCGCGAAGGCCATGATCCCCCGCAAGTTCGGCCGGATCCTGCAGATCTCCTCGCCGGCCTCGAAGATGGGCTTCCCGCTCTTCGCCTCCTACGGCGCGAGCAAGGCGGCCGTCGACAGCATGGTCCGCTCCGCCGCCCTGGCCTGGGGCCCGCACGGGATCACGGTCAACTCGATCGTCCCCGGCCGCATGACGGGCGGGATGATCGGCGGCCTCGAAGCGGATCTCGCCCGGGTGACGGGGAAGTCCGCCGAGGAGCTCCGCGCCGCCCGCACCCAGGGGCTGCCCCTGGGACGTCGGGTCGACGCCGACGAAGTCGCCGCCGCGGCCGTGTGGCTCGCCTCCGACGCCGCCGGCTACGTCACCGGCTCGCGCTTCAACTTCACGGGCGGGATGGAGCTCTCGTGAATCTCGCCGAGCGCGCGCGCAATCTGCGCCGCCACGCCCTGCGGATGGCCGAGCGCGTCGGGCAGGGCTACGTCGGCCAGGCCCTGGGCATCGCCGACCTCCTCGCCGTGCTCTACTTCCACGAAATGAAGGACGACCGCTTCGTCCTCTCGATCGGCCATTATTCGATCGCCCTCTACGCCGCCCTCGCCGAGAAGGGCGTGATTCCTATGGAGGAGCTCGACACGTACGGCGTCGACGGCTCCCGCCTCCCGATGTCCGGCGACGACCGCTGCCCCGGCTTCGAGATCACCGGCGGCTCCCTCGGCCAGGGGCTCTCGCAGGCCGTCGGCCTGGCGCTCGGGATGCGGATGGACCGACATCCCGGGCGCGTCTTCGCGCTGATTTCCGACGGCGAGCTGCAGGAGGGCGCGATCTGGGAGGCCGCGATGGCGGCGGCGCATTACCGGCTCGACCGCCTGTTCGTGTTCATCGACTGCAACGACCAGCAGGCCGACGGCCCGCCCGCGCGCGTGATGGGCGTCGAGCCCGTGCGCGACAAGTGGGCCGCCTTCGGCTGGGACGCGCGGCGCGTGAACGGGAATTCGATCGACGACCTTCTGCGCGCGATCGGAAGCGCGGGCGACGGCCGCCCGCGGGCGATCGTCCTCGACACCCAGATGGGGAAGGGCGTGCCACTCTTCGAGACGCGGGAGAAGAACCACTTCATCCGCGTGGAGCCGCACGAATGGGCCCTCGCGAAGGAGCAATTGGGATGACGAAAGCAGCCACCCGATGCTTCGTGCCCCCGGGGGGGAAGGGGGGCGACCCCACATTGTCCGTCCTCTGTGTCTCTGTGTCTCTGTGGCCAATCGCGGGGTCACGATGAAGGGCGTCACCGGGACTCTCCTGCACGACGCGGCCGTCGGCGTCAGCGCGCCGTTCGGGCACGCGCTGGTCGCGGCCGCGGAGAAGGATCCGCGGATCGTCGGGATGACGGCCGACCTTGGCAAATACACGGACATGCTCCCGTTCGCGGAGCGCTTCCCGGAACGGTACATCCAGGCGGGCATGGCCGAGCAGAACCTCATCGGCATGGCCGCGGGGCTCGCCCGCGCGGGCTTCACGCCCTTCGCGACGACCTACGCCGTCTTCGCGACGCGGCGGGCCTACGACTTCATCGCGATCGGCGCGGCGCTGAGCAACACCAACGTGAAGATCATCGCGGGGCTGCCCGGCCTGACGACCGGCTACGGCGGCACGCACCAGGGCATCGAGGATCTGGCCCTGATGCGCGCGATCCCGAATCTCACGGTCATCGATCCTTGCGACGCGACCGAGATCGAGCAAGCGGTGCCCGTCATCGCCGCGCATCGAGGGCCGGTGTACATGCGGCTCCTGCGCGGCCAGGTCCCGCGCGTCCTCGACGCGTCCTATCGGTTCGAGATCGGGCGCGCGAAGCTCCTGCGGGACGGGGAGGACGTCGCGATCATCAGCACGGGCCTCATGACGGCGCGGGCGCTCGAGGCCGCCGAGCGCCTGGACGCGGCCGTGCTGCACGTGAGCACGCTCAAGCCCTTCGACCGCGAAGGGGTGGCCGCGCTCCTGCGGCGGATCCCGAACGTGGTCACGGCCGAGAACCACGTGGTGACGGGCGGGCTCGCGAGCGCCGTGGCGGATCTGGCCGTCGACCTGGGCCTGCGGATCCGGCTCCGGCGCGTCGGCATCCCCGACTGCTTCTGCGAGAGCGGGTCGCTGCCGTATCTGCAGAAACGCTATGGGCTGGACGTGGAGGCCGTCGTCGCGGCGGCGAAAGCATGAAGATCGAGGCCATCGAGACGGTGCCCGTCGGCGCGGGCTGGAAGAACTGGCTCTTCGTCCGCGTGTTCACGGACGAGGGGATCGACGGCCTGGGCGAGGGCACGCTGAACGGGTTCATCCGGACGACCGACGCGGCAGTGCAGGAGCTCGCCCCGCTCGCGATCGGCCAGGATCCGCGGCGCGTGAACGCCCTGTCGAAGCGCCTCATGGACAGCGTGTCGCTCGACGGCGGCCACATCCACCGGACGGCCGTCGCCGCGATCGAGACGGCCTGCTGGGACATCCTGGGGAAGTCGCTCGGCGCGCCCGTCCACGAGCTGCTCGGCGGCCGGGTCCGCGAATCGATCCAGGGCTACGCCAACGGCTGGTATCGCGCGGAGCGGACCCCCGGGGCCTTCGTGCGCGCGGCGGAGGCGGTCGTCGAGAAGGGGTTCAAGGCCCTCAAGCTCGACCCCTTCGGCACGGCCCAGGGCTTCCTCGATCCGGAGAATCTGTCGACGGCCGTCCAGATCGTGCGGGCGCTGCGGGAGAGCCTGGGGACGTCGTTCCGGATCATGATCGACGTCCACGCGCGCTTCGCCGAGAGCGAGGCGGTGCGGGTGGCGCGGGAGCTGGCGCCGTACGACATCTTCTGGTGGGAGGAGCCGACGACGCGGGAGCGGGAGGAGCCGTCGAATCTCGTCGCGGCGCGGAGCCCGATCCCGGTCGCGACGGGGGAGATGTACGACACGGTGGGGCAGTTCTTCACGCTCGCGAAAGGCGGGGGCGTCGACATCTTCCAGCCCGAGCCGATGTCGCTGGGCGGGATCACGAACACGCTGGCGGTGGCGCACCTGGCGGCGGCGAACGGGGCGTGGATCGCGCCGCACCAGAGCGGCGGGCCGGTGGCGACGGCCGTCTGCCTCCAGCTCGCCGCGTGCGTCCCGAACTTCCTGATCCAGGAGCACTTCGACGCCTTCAACGAGCCCTGGACGCGGGACCTGGTCTCGTGGTCGCCGTCGGTCGTCGACGGCCGCCTCTCGCTGCCGTCGGATCCGGGCCTGGGCCTCGAGCTCGACCTGGAGGTCGCGCGGGCGCATCCCTACGATCCGTCGGCCGTCCTGAACATCTACCAGGACGGCTGGGAAAAGAGAATCGGACGTCGGAGATGAAAGAGCGGGTCCTGTCCAAGGTCCGGCGGCGGCTGATCCCCTTCCTGCTGCTGCTCTACGTGGCGGCCTATCTCGACCGCATCAACGTGGGCTTCGCCGCGCTCGAGATGAAGGCGGACCTCGGCTTCAGCGACACCGTCTACGGCCTGGGCGCGGGGCTGTTCTTCATCGGCTACTTCCTCTTCGAGGTGCCCAGCAACCTGCTCCTCGAGCGGATGGGCGCGCGGGTCTGGCTCGCCCGGATCATGATCACCTGGGGGGTGATCTCGACGTCCATGCTGTTCGTGAAGAGCGTCGCGGGGTTCTACGCGCTGCGCTTCCTGCTCGGCGCCGCCGAAGCCGGCTTCTTCCCGGGCGTGCTGCTCTACCTGACCTACTGGTTCCCGGCGAAGGAGCGCGCGGGCGCGATCGCCCGCTTCGTCACCGCGGCGATGATCGCGTGGGTCGTCGGGGGCCCGCTCTCGGGCGCGCTGATGAAGCTCGACGGCCTCCAGGGGCTGCGCGGCTGGCAGTGGCTGTTCCTGCTGGAGGGGCTGCCGTCGGTGATCCTGGGGCTCGTCACGCTGCGGTTCCTGCCGGAGCGTCCGATGAAGGCGCGCTGGCTGAGCCTCGAGGAGCGGATGTGGCTGGAGGAGGAGATCCGCGGGGAGCGGGTCGAGCAGCGGAAGGTGTCGGCGTTCCGCGTGCTCGGCGAAGGCCGCTTCTGGCTGATCTGCGCGGCGTACTTCCTGCTGACGATCGGCTCGTACGGCTTCAGCCTCTGGCTGCCGCAGATCGTGAAGGAGGCGGCGGGCGGGTCGGCGTGGGTCGTCGGGCTGCTCACGGCGATCCCGTACGGGCTGACCGCGCTGGGCATGGTGTGGATCGCGGGCCGTTCCGACCGGAGCGGCGAGCGGCGCCTGCACGTGGCGGTGCCGCTCTTCGCGGCGGCCGTCGGCCTGGCGGGGGCCGCCCTCTCGAAAAGCCCGCTGCCGCTGATCGCGTGCCTCTGCGCGGCGGCGATCGGGAACTTCGGCTGCCTCGGGCCGTTCTGGGCGCTGGCGACCCGCTATCTGGGCCCCACCGCCGCCGCCGGCGGCATCGCCCTCATCAACTCGATCGGCAACCTCGGCGGCTTCGTCGGCCCCTACGCGGTCGGCTGGGTGCGCGAGCGGACGTCGGGCTTCACGGGCGGCTTCCTCCTTCTCTCCGCCGCCCTCGTCGCGGCCGCCCTGCTGGTCCTGCTCATCCGCGAGACGCCCCGGCCGGCGCCGAGGGACGTCGAGGATCCGCTGCCCGAGCGCGCGAGCGCCGTCGTCGAAGCCTGAAGTGTTAACGTCCGAATCAGATTGGATCGTTATCACGTCGGTGTCTTACAATAAGGCATGACGCAGACGGCCGCCCTCGACCCCCGCCTGCGCTCCCGCCTCGCGCCCCTGCTCGCGTATCTCGAGGGACTGAAGCCCGGCGAGCGCGCGGAGCTGGGGAAGCTCGCGGGGATCCTGCGGGGGCTCGACACCCTCCGCTTCGACGACCTCGACACGGGGGCGCTCTTCAGCGACGCCGGCTACACGCGGATCCGCCTGGCCGGCAACGATCAGTTCGAGATCCTCCTCATGGGCTGGAAGCCCGGCCAGCAGAGCCCCATCCACGACCACGCGAAGTCGACCTGCGGCGCCCGCGTGCTGAAGGGCGTCGCCAGCGAGACCGCCTTCCGCTTCACCGCCAGCGGCCACCTGCTCGCGGAAGGGACGCGCTCGATCCCCGAGGGGTCCGTCTCCGCCGCCCAGGACGCCGACATCCACCTCATCGCCAACTACGAGGCGGCGCCCCTCTGCACGCTGCACGTCTACTCGCCGCCGCTCCTGCGCATGACGCAGTACCGCTTCGACACGGCCGACCGCGCCGAGTTCGTGCCGGACACCATCGACTCCCTGAGCGTCGCCCTCGCCGGGCCGCGCGGCGCTCCCGGGACGATCTACCTCAACAACGCGGCGACGACCTGGCCGAAGCCGGAGGTCGTGTACGAGGCGGTGAATCGCGCGCTGCGCGCGGCGGGCAGCCTGGGCCGGACGGCGGGCACGAACGTCGAGACGCCGCTCGAGGCCGCGCGGGGGAAGATCGCGGCGTTCCTGGGGATCGACGACCCCAAGCGCCTGGCCTTCGTGCCGGGCTGCACGTACGCGTGCAACATCGCGATCCAGGCGCTGGACTGGAAGGCCGGCGACCGGATCCTCACGTCGGGCCTGGAGCACAACGCGGTGTCGCGCCCGGTCCGGCTGGTGGCGGAGCGGCACCGGGTGGACTTCGCCTGCGCGCCCTACGCGCCCGGGAATCCGATGGACCTGGGCTGGGTCGAGGACGAGCTGAAGCGCGGCGGCGTCCGGCTCGTCGCGGCCGTCATGGCGAGCAACGTGACGGGCGAGATCCTTCCGTACCGCGAGCTGCGCGAGCTGACGCGGAAGTACGGGGCGCTGCTCATGCTCGACGCGGCGCAGGCGGGCGGCGTCCTGCCGATCTCGCTCCGCGAGCTTCAGCCCGACCTCTGCGTCTTCGCGGGCCACAAGGGCTTCTACGGGCCGACGGGCGTCGGGCTGCTCTACGTCGCCCCCGGCCTCGAGCAGAAGCTCTTCGTCGTGGGCGGCACGGGGAAGGACTCGGGCAAAGTCGAGATGTCGCGCAAGATGCCCGACCAGTTCGAGGTGGGCACGCATAACGCCATGTCGCTCGCCGGCCTCGAAGCGGGCATCGCGTGGCTCCGCGACACGGGCGTCGAGCGCGTCCTCGCCCACGAGCGGGCCCTGACGGCGCGGTTCATCGACGGCCTCAAGAAGCGTTCGGACGTCCATCTCTACGGCGGGCCGGATCTGTCGAAGCGGCTGGGCGTGGCCTCGGTCCGCTTCCTCGGCCGCGATCCGAAGGAGGTCGGCGGCTGGCTGGCCGAGCGCGGCGTCGTCACGCGGGTCGGCTTCCACTGCGCCCCGCTCGCGCACCAGACGATCGGCTCCCATCCGCACGGCGGCACGGTCCGCTTCTCGTTCGGCTGGCCGAACACCGAGGAGGACGTCGACCGCGTCCTGGCCCTCCTGGGCGAGCTGGACCGCGGGGTGGGGAAGGGCGCGCCGGCTCCGGCGGACGTCGAAGCCCCCGACGAAGAGTCCTAGCGCCTCACCACAAAGGCACGAAGGACGCGAAGGGTTTCGTCCAGGATCGCGGAGAGGTTGCCGCCGGCCGCCTCGCCTCCCTCAAGAGGTTCCCCATCGTCCTTCGTGTTCTTCGTGTCTTCGTGGTGAACGTCGCGGGCGGACTTACAGACTCTCGTGAACCGAGCGCGCGGGACCGCTACCGCCAGGCCGGCGGGGGCGGAGGCGGCGCGGGCGGGAGATTGAAGACCTCCCGGCACTGCTTGTTGCGGCACTTGAAGACCCGGGAGCGGTCCGGCTTGGTTTCCTGCAGGTCCGCGGGCTTCGTGCACTTGATGCAAGGGACGAACATAGGGGGCCCATTATGCTAATGGAGGGGGGCTTCCGCAAGCGTTCGCGGACGAATCCGGAGGAGGCTACGGCCGCTTGAAAAACGGGTTCGTGGGAGGGGCCGGAGCTTCGGCGCCGGGCTCGGGCGCGGGCGGAGGCGGGGGCGTGGCGATCGGGATGACTTCCCGGACGACCTCTCCCGGCGCGAACAGGCCGGACGTGTCCGTGCCGAGCACTCCGTCCTTGCGCAGCTGCTTGCGCTTGGACTTCTCTTCGCGGTTGCGGCGCTTCTGCGCCTCGCGGCGTCTTTTCTCGGGGGTATCTGGCATCGTTATCCTTTCTTCTGAGGGGACTTAGGCCTCGTCGCCCTCGTCTTCATCCTCGTCCTCGTCTTTGTCTTCCTTGTCTTCCTTGTCCTTGTCGGCGGCCTCTTCGCCTTCCGCCTCGGCCGGGGGAGGAACCCCCGGCTCCGCGCCTTCCTCGCCCTCTTCGGCGGGGAGACGCTCCTTGGGCTTCCGGCCGCGCTTGGGCTTCGGCGGGCCTTCCGGCTCGGCCGCCTTCTTGGGCTTCCGCGCCGTCTTGATCTTGCCTTCGGCGAAATCCTGGAACGCCTTGTCCCGGCCTTCGGGCGTCGGGTCGTACCCGACGACCTCCTGGTCCAGGTCCACCGGGATGATGAACCAGCCCTCTTTTTCCCGATAGGCCCGCTTTTCGATGCGCGTGCCGCTGTCGTGGATGAAGAGAGTCTCCGACTCCTTGTCCCAACCCTTGGGCGCCGTGAATCCCATGCTGTGCGTCTCCGACCGAGACCGGCATTATGCACTCCCGACGTCCTTCGCGCGATAGAATTGTCGCCATGACCACCCTCTTCCTGCTGCTTCAGGCTTTCGACCAGCCCGACGCCGCGAACCATCCCGACCTCTACGTATGGACGGATACCTGCAACGTCTACGTGTTGCGCGACGGAGACTCCGCCCTCCTCATCGACCTGGGGGACGGGAGCGTCCTCGACCGCCTTCCCGACCTCGGCGTGAAAAAGGTCGACTGGGTCCTCTTCACCCAGCACCACCGGGAGCACACCCAGGGAGCGCCCAAGCTCAAGGGCGCCCGGGTCGGCGTCCCCGAAGCCGAGCGCGAGCTCTTCGAGAACCCCGCGAAGTTCCGCCGGATGAACGTCAAGCTCTCCGATCAGTTCACCATTCATGGAACAAGTTACGTGCGGCCGCCGATCCGGCCCATCCCGGTCGACCGCGCCTTCAAGCGCATGGACGTCTTCACCTGGAAGGGACGCGAAATCTGGTGCGTCGACACCCGCGGCGCCTCGCCGGGCGGCATGTCCTACCTGCTCAAGGAAAAGGGCCGCTGGCTCGCCTTCAGCGGCAACGTCATGATCGAGGGGCAGCGCCTGCGCAACTGGTACGACGCGGAATGGGACTACGGGTTCGGCGCGGGCCTGTTCGGGCTCACCAACGCCGCCGGCCAGCTCCAGGGCTACGACCCGGCCTGGCTCCTGCCGTCGCACGGGTCGTCGATCCCGACCCCCGCCAAAGCCCTGGCCGCCTACCAGGCCAAGCTGCGGACATTCGAGAAGCTGCTGCTGCGCGGCTACGACGTCCACACGGTCTCGGGCTCCTGGCAGGACAAGGTGTCGAGGCCCAGCGAGGTGCCGCACGTGTGGAGGGTGTCGAAGCACCTCTACAAGCTCCGGGGCCCGAACTTCTACCCGAACTTCTACCTGATCGTCGCCGACAGCGGCCGCGGCCTGGCCTTCGACTGCGGCCTGCTCGACGAGAAGACCTTCGGCGAGACCCTGAACCTGATGAAGGAGCGGCTCGGCCTCAAGGCGATCGACGCGGCGGTCATCTCCCACATGCACGGCGACCATTTCCTGAACGCGCCTTGGCTGCGGGAGACCTGGGGGACGAAGATCTGGGCGATCGACCGCATGGGGCCGGTCTGCGAGTTTCCCGAGCGCTTCGACTACTGCGCCCCCATCCAGGCCTACGGACACAAGGGGATCACGAGCGTGAAGTTCGACCGCCTGTTCCGCGACGGCGAGACCTTCGAGTGGGAAGGTTACAAATTCCAGATCGACTGGATGCCGGGACAGACGGAGTTCGCGCTGGCGATGCAGGGGATGATCGACGGCCGCAAGGTGGTCTTCACGGGAGACAACATCTTCGGCGACCCCGACGACCCGACCCACACGGGCCACGAGGCGATGGTCGCCCACAACAGCGCCGTCCTCGAGGAGGGCTACATCTACGGCGCGGAGTACCTGTCGAAGATCAAGCCCGACATCATCTGCGGCGGCCACTCCTACGTGATGGACAACCCGGCGGCCTTCATCGAGCGCTACCGGACCTGGGCCTACGCGATGCGCGACATGTTCAAGGAAGTCCTCGCGGACTACCCCTACGACTTCGACCCCTTCTGGGTGCGCGCGGAGCCCTATCGCGTGAAGGTGAAGCGCGGGGAGACGGTGGACGTCGACGTCCACATCCGCAACTTCCGGACCCGCGCGCAGAAGCACCGGATCGAGGTCCACGGGCTGCCGTCGGAGCCGGCCGTGCTGGAAGGCGAGCTGCCCGCGGAGACGCGGAGGCCGTCGAAGATCCGCGTTCGCGGCGACGGCGATCCCGGCGTGAAGATCGTGGCGTTCGACGTTACGATGGACGGCCGCCGCTACGGCGAGCTCTTCGACCTGATCGTCGAGATCACGCCGTGAGGGCCTGGCTCGGGCTTGTGCTTCTGGTCGGCTGCGGGCAGGAGAGGCCCGTCGAGTTGAAGGCGACAGTAACGGACCCGCGGGACGGAGCGTTTCACGATCTGACCTGGAAAGTGCTACCGAGCGGGGTCCCGACGCCTCTCCGGGACGTGCCCCTCGACTTCACGCCCGCCCAACGGATCAGGGAGATCACGATTGGTCTCGGCAGCGGGCCGACCCTGATCTATTCGGTGGCCCGCGATGGTCGACGTATCGCCGTCCTCAAAGGAGGCGTTCCTTACCACGAGCTCCAAGAGCTCCAAGCGCCCAGCGAGGAGTGGGCCGTCGTACACGCCGTGAGTTTTTGTCAGTTCGACGCGGCCTGGGACCTGCTCCGCCGACGCTGAGCCTCACTCCCGCGTAGCCACCCACAGGCCGTCGCCGATCGGCACGATCACGCCGCTCAGGCCGGCCGTGCTGGAAGGCGAGCTGCCCGCGGAGACGCGGAGGCCGTCGAAGATCCGCCTGCGCGGCGACGGCGAACCCGGCGTGAAAATCGTGGCCTTCGACGTTAAGATGGGCGGCCGCCGCTACGGCGAGCTCTTCGACCTGATTGTGGAGGTGACCCCGTGAGAGTTTGGACGATCGCGGCCCTGGCCCTCGCGGGATGCGATCCGGCGCCGCTCCCGCCCGCGGCTCCCGCGCCCGTGAAGGGGGACGTCGAGCTCACCGGCAAGGTGAAGTACGCGAAGACGGGGCAGATCCACGAGTACGCGTGGACCCTGCTCGAAGGCGACTTCGGGGAGCCGCTCCGCCGGACGCCGGCGGCGGGCTTTCAGGGGACGCGGGACGTCTGCGAGATCCAGATCACCCGCACGGAGCCCCCGAAGGACGGCCTGATGCGCTCGGTCTCGCTGGTCTATCGGCTCGTGAGCGACGGCAAGAGCTTCGTTCTCCTCAAGGGCGGCCATCCGTACCACGCGGTGGAAGCGCAAGTCGAGGAGAAGGCGGTGGCCGAGGCGCTGGACTTCGGCAAAGCCGAAACGGCCCGGACCCTGTTCGGGGGCGGCGCCCGCTGAATTGTTGACGAACTGACGCGGTCATTTCGTCAACACTTCCACTTCGGCCGCGCTGATCGCGCGATCGTAGACGCGAAGGTCGTCGACGGCCTGTGGGAGGTGTGTTGACGAAATGACCGCGTCAGTTTATCAACACTTCACCGCCACCCAGAGGCCGTCGCCGATCGGCACGATCACGCCGCTCAGGCCGGCCGTCTTCGCCATGATCTCGTTGAACTTGCGCACGGACTCCACCTCGGGGTCCGTCGCCTGCCTCGCGAGGAGCTCGCCGAACGCGAAGGCGTTGTCGACCAGGAGCAGCCCGCCCGGCCGCAGGATCCGCAGGCACTCCTTCAGGTAGGCCGGATAGCCGGCCTTGTCGGCGTCGAGGAACGCCGCGTCCTTCGACGCGTCCGCCAGCACCGGCAGGACGTCCATCCCCGCGCCCCGCAGGAGGCTGACGCGGGAGGCGACGTCCGACTTCGCGATCCAGCGCTCGGCGAAGTCCGCGTGCTTCTCGTGCTTCTCGATGGTGGTGACCCGCGCGCCCGAGCGGGCCATCCAGATCGCCGAGTAGCCGCCCAGGGTGCCGACCTCGACGACCTCCTTCGCCCCCATGAGCGTCAGCAGGATCCGCATGAAGCTGCCCTGCTCGGGCGCGATGTGGATGGCCGGCAGCCCCGCTTTCGCGGCCGCCCCTCGCAGCTCCTTGAGGAAATCGTCCTCCGGCGTGGTGCGGGCCGCGACGTAGCGGAAATGCTCGGCGGTCACCGTGCTCGAGGTCGAAGCCATGCTCGTCTCCTCTTCGTCCCCCCCCGGGCGGGGGCAGGGGGGGATGTTCTGAACCTGAACCTGATCCCGTTTCCGTTACCAACTCCGTGGCGGATGGCTATATGTAAATAGATGAAAACGACCGCCGCGGCCATCCTTTCCCTGGCGATGTTCACGGGCGCGCCGGCCCAGGACAAGCGGGACAAGATCCATTTCAACCGCGATATCCGCCCCCTGATCTCCGACAACTGCCTCAAGTGCCACGGCCCCGACGCCAAGGCCAACACCTCGGGCGTGCGGTTCGACACCCAGCAGGGCGCCCTCGCCGAGATCGAGAAGGGCCGCTTCTCCATCGTCCCCGGCAAGCCCGAGCGCAGCGAGCTGTACCTGCGGATCTCGACGTCCGACAAGGCCGACAAGATGCCGCCCGCGAAGTCCAACAAGTCGCTCACCCCGGCCCAGATCGAGCTCCTGCGCCGCTGGATCGCCGAGGGAGCCGAGTGGCAGGGCCACTGGGCGTACGTGCCGCCGAAGAAGACCCCGCCGCCCGCCGTGAAGACGCCCGCCTGGGTCCGCGGCCCGGTCGACGCCTTCCTCCTCGCCCGGATGGAGCGCGAAGGGATCAAGCCGTCGCCGGAAACCGACCGGATCACCCTGCTGCGCCGCCTGAGCTTCGACCTCACCGGCCTGCCCCCGACCCCCGAGGAAGCCGACGCCTTCGCGGCCGACAAGGACCCGGCCGCGGTGGAGAAGGCCGTCGACCGCCTCCTCGCCTCGCCCGCCTACGGCGAGCGCATGGCCGTCTTCTGGCTCGACCAGACGCGCTTCGCCGACAGCCGCGGCTACCACAGCGACAATCCCCGCAAAGTCGCCGCGTACCGCGACTACGTGATCCGCGCCTTCAACGACAACTTGAAGTTCGACCAGTTCACCCTCGAGCAGCTCGCCGGCGACCTCCTGCCCAACCCCACGCTCTGGCAGAAGGTCGCGAGCGGCTACAACAAGCTGAACCAGACCACCGAGGAAGGCGGCGCCCAGGCCCGCGAGTACGAGGCGAAGACCGTCGCCGACCGCGTCCGCAACGTCTCGGGCGTCTGGCTCGGCACGACCATGGGCTGCGCGGAGTGCCACGACCACAAGTTCGATCCCTTCACGGCGAAGGACTTCTACCGGATGGGCGCGTTCTTCGCCGACATCCAGGAAGGCTCCATCGCCGACCGCGATCCCGGCATCCTGGTGCCGACCGACGAGGAGGCGTCCAAGCTCGCCGCCTTCGACGAGAAGATCGCGGCGCTCAAGAAGTCGCTCGACGTCCACACGCCCGAGCTCGCGAAAGGCCAGGCGG
Source organism: Planctomycetota bacterium (assembly GCA_036383955.1). Taxonomy (GTDB): domain Bacteria; phylum Planctomycetota; class MHYJ01; order MHYJ01; family JACPRB01; genus JACQFK01. The sequence continues at coordinate 27,922 of DASVNH010000075.1, forward strand.
AGTGGGAGAAGACCGCGACGCGGGAGTTTCCCTGGCGCGTGATCACGCCGACGTCCCTGGAGTCCAACCGCTCGACGCTCTACGTCGAAGAGGACGGGTCCATCCTCGTCCGCGGCGAAAATCCTTCGAAGGACACGCATACCGTCGGCGCCGTCCTCAAAGGCGCCACCGGCCTGCGCCTGGAGCTGATCCAGGACTCGACGGTCGCGCACCCCGGCCCCGGCCGCTCGGACAACGGCAACTTCGTCCTCACCCGCATCCGCGTGAGCAAGGACGGGAAGGACGTCGCCCTCGCCCGCGCCGTCGCCTCCCATCAGCAGGACGGCTGGCTCGTCGCCCACGCGCTCGACGGCAAGGGCAACGGCTGGGCCGTGCTCCCCAAGACCGGCAAGGACCACGAGGCGGTCTTCGAGTTCAAGGAGAAGCTCGACGGCGCGGTCACGATCGCCCTCGAATACAAGTCGATCCATCCCAAGCACGTCGCGGGCCGCTTCCGCCTCTCCGCCATCGACCTGGAGAAGCCGACCGAGCTGGTGCCGCCGCCCGCGGAGCTGCTCGCGATCGTCAAGAAGACCGAGCGCGCGCCCGAGGAGGCCGCCCGCCTCGCCGCGCACTATCGGACGATCGCGCCGGAGTTGCGCGGGGTCCGCGCCGAGATCGCCCAGGCGGAGGTCGACAAGGCCGCGTTCGTGAAGGGCGTCCGCACCTCGCTCGTCTCCAAGGCCGGCGGCCCGCGCATGGTCCGGATCCTCCCGCGCGGCAACTGGCTGGACTCCAGCGGCGAGGCCGTCACGCCGATGACCCCCGCGTTCCTGGGGCCGCTCGACGGCCTCGGCGACCGCCGCGCGACGCGGCTGGACCTGGCCAAGTGGATCTGCGCGCCGTCGAATCCGCTGACCGCCCGCGCGTTCGTGAACCGCCTCTGGAGGCTCTTCTACGGCATCGGCATCTCGAAGGGCGTCGACGACCTCGGCGTCCAGGGCGAGTGGCCGGCGCACCCGGAGCTGCTCGACTGGCTGGCCGTCGACTTCGTCGAGAGCGGCTGGGACGTCAAGCGCATGGTGAAGCTCCTGACGACGACCTCCGCGTACCGGCAGTCGTCGCTGGCGAGCAAGGAACAGCGCGAAAAGGACCCGTTCAACCGCCTGGTGGCGCGGCAGTCCCGCTTCCGGATGGACGCGGAGTTCGTGCGGGACAACGCGCTCGCGGTGAGCGGCCTGCTCGTCCACCGCCTGGGCGGCGAAAGCGTGAACCCGTACCAGCCGGGGGGCTACTGGTACCACCTGAACTTCCCCCAGCGGGAGTGGCCGACCTCGAAGGACGACAACCTCTGGCGCCGCGGCGTCTACACCTGGGTGCAGCGGACGTTCCCGCATCCGAGCCTGGCGGCGTTCGACGCCCCCAGCCGCGAGGAGGCCTGCATGGAGCGGCCGCGCTCGAACATCCCGCAGCAGGCCCTGGCGCTGCTGAACGACCCGACCTACGTCGAGGCGGCGCGAAAGCTCGCCGAGCTGCGCGACCTGCCGAAGATGTTCCGGCGCGTCCTGACGCGGCCGCCGACGGCCGACGAGCTCAAGACGCTCGACGGCCTGCTCGCGAAGCACCGCGAGAAGTACAAGGCCGACCCGAAGGCGGCCCAGGCGCTGATCGCGGTCGGCTCCAGCGCCGCGCCGAAGGACGTCGACGCCGCCGAGCTGGCGGCCTGGACCTCCGTCGCGCGCGTGCTCCTGAATCTCCACGAGACGATTACGAGGCTCTAAATGACGAACTCCCAACTCCCAAGCCCCAAATCCCAAGAGATCCCCCCGTTCCCCCCGCCTTCGCGGGCCGAAGCCATGCCCGCTTCGGCGGGCGAAGGCCCGGGGGGGCAAGGGGGCGACCGCGTTGGGAGTTGGGATTTGGGAGTTGGGATTTCCCGCAGGGCGTTCCTCGGCCAAGCGGGCGTGGGCACGATGGCCCTGGGCTCGATGCTCTCCGCCCAGCAGGCGACCCACCTCCTGCCGCGGGCGAAGCGGGTCATCCACCTCTTCATGGCGGGAGGGCCGTCGCACCTGGAGACGCTCGATCCCAAGCCGACGCTCAAGGCTCGGCACGGCGAGCCGATGCCGGACTCGGTCACCAAGGGCCAGCCGATCGCCCAGCTGCAGGGCGCCAAGCTGACGTGCTTCGCGCCGCAGTTCGACTTCCCGCGCTGGGGGAAGTCGGGCACCCAGATCTCGAGCGCGCTCCCGCACATCGGCTCGGTCGCCGACGAGATCTGCGTCGTGCGCTCGCTCGTGACGGAGCAGATCAACCACGACCCGGCGCAGACGTTCATCAACTCGGGGACGTCGATCTCCGGCCGCCCGAGCATGGGGTCCTGGCTCTGGTACGGCCTGGGCAGCGAGTGCGAGAACCTGCCGGGCTTCGTCGTGCTCGCCTCGGCGGGCGGAGGCCAGAACCAGCCGATCGCGGCGCGGCAGTGGTCGTCGGGCTTCCTCCCGAGCCGCTTCCAGGGCGTGCAGTTCCAGTCGCGCGGCGAGCCGGTGCTCTACCTGGGGCGGCCGCCCGGGGTGGACGCCGAGGGGCAGCGCGACGTCCTGGACGCGACGGCGTCGCTGAACCGGAAGCTGAACCAGGCGATCGACGACCCGGAGATCTCGACGCGGATCCAGCAGTACGAGATGGCCTTCAAGATGCAGTCGAGCGTGCCCGACCTGATGGACTTCTCGAACGAGTCGAAGGAGACGCTGGAGCTCTACGGGACGAAGGGCGCGGACGGCACGTTCGCGGCGAACTGCCTGCTGGCGCGGCGCATGGCCGAGCGCGGCGTGCGCTTCATCCAGGTCTACCACCGCGGCTGGGACCACCACGGCGGCGTGAAGGGCGGCGTGCAGGGCGTGGCGAAGTACGTCGACCGCGCGTCGATGGCGCTGCTGGTCGACCTCAAGCGCCGCGGCATGCTCGAGGACACGCTGATCCTCTGGGGCGGCGAGTTCGGGCGCACCCCGATGGCGCAGGGCGACGGCCGCGACCACCACATCAAGGGCTTCTCGTGCTGGCTGGCGGGCGGCGGGATCAAGCCGGGCATCGCCCACGGCGCGACCGACGAGTTCGGCTACCACGCGGCGGAGGACGTCGTCCACGTCCACGACCTCCACGCGACGATGCTGCACCTGCTGGGCCTGGACCACACGAAGCTGACCTACAAGTTCCAGGGCCGCGACTTCCGCCTCACCGACGTCCACGGCCACGTGGTCAAGAAGATCCTCGCGTAGTGTTACGAATCATCCAGTTTAGTTCGTAACAGGCCCTCTCGAGCGAGGCGGTCTAGACTTTTGTTACGAATCAAACTGGATGCTTCGTAACAATGCGGCCACTTTTCCCGGGCGGCTCCGCCGGCGACGCGGAAGGAGGGGGGAGGGCGACATGCTTCTTTCGGTCAGCCTCATGCTCCTGGCGGCACAGGAGGCGGAGTACCCGGCGCCCGGGAAGAACGAGCCCCAGGAGGCGCTGGCGCCCCGGATGTCGCCCGCCAAGGCCGCCGCCTGGCTCGATTCGGTCGCGGTCACCTGGACGCGCCGCCGCCAGTGCGTCACCTGCCACACCAACCTGCCGTACCTCTGGGCCCGGCCGTCGCTCAAGGCGTTCGAGGGCCGCGCCGAGGGCGAGGTCCGCGGCTTCCTCGAGCGCACCGCCGAGACCTGGGAGCGCGACAAGCCGCCTCGGAAATACTCCGTCGACGGCGGCTGGGACGCCCAGGTCGTCGCGACCGCCGTCACCCTCGCCGTCCACGACTCCCGGACGACCGGCCGCCTGCACCCGCTCACCCGGAAGGCGCTCGACAAGATGTGGGCCCTCCAGCGGCCGGACGGCTCGTGGAACTGGCCGAAGTGCGACTGGCCTCCGATGGAGCACGACGATTACTTCGGGGCGACCTACGTGGCGCTCGGGGTCGGCTCGGCCCCGGAAGGCTACGCGGCTTCCGAGGCGGCGAAGACGGGCGTCGAGAAGCTGCGGCGCTACCTGAAGGCGCGCCCGGCCCCCGATCTCCACCACAAGCTCATGCTGCTGTGGGCGTCGATCAAACTCGACGGCCTGATGACCCCGGCCGAGCGCGAGGCGGCGCTCCGGGAGCTCCTGGCGCTGCGGAAGAAGGACGGCGGCTGGTGCCTGGCGTCGCTCGGCGGCTGGGGACGTCACGACGGCAGCGACAACCCGCCGGACGCCCCGAGCGACGGCTACGCCACGGGGCTGGCGCTGGTCGTCTTGAAAGCCGCGGGCCTGGCGTCCGACGACGCGCGGGTGAAGCCCGGCGTCGAGTGGCTGAAGGCGAACCAGAGGGAGTCGGGCCGCTGGTTCACACGGTCGCTGAGCGACGACGACTACCACTTCCTCACGCACGTCGGCACCGCCTACGCGGTCATGGCGCTCGAGGCCTGCGGGGAGCTGCGTTAGCCGGAACCGGAACCGGACCCGGAACCGGGGGGACGCTACTCGGCGTCGGCGGGGCCGGCGCTCGCCGAGATGTCGGAGTCCTTCACCTTCTCGACGTTGAAGCGCTCGGCTTTCTTGACGATGTCGTCGAGCCCCTCGTCGAAGGGCGGCATGACCTTCATGAAGCGCAGCGCGTTGCAGCGGGCGACCACGAAGGCCTTGAGGTAGGGGCTCTTGAAGCCTTTGGCCTGGAGGGCGGCGACGGCCTTCGCGACGAACTCGTCGAGCTTGATGACCTTGGCCGCCCGGGCCTCGCGCGCCTTGAGGCCCTTGGCCAGGGGGCCGTCGATCCACCCGTCGAGCCGCCGCAGGATCGGGTTGTAGGCGCCGCCGGCGAAGCGGCCGTTCTGCTCGTAGCAGAGGCCCAGGGTCGCGAAGGCGGGCTCCTCGAACTCGAGCGCGTGCGCCTCTTCGCCGCCGTCGCCCCCGGCGCCGACCAGCGCGCGATACATGCGGATCACCTCGAGCGACTTCTCGCGGAGGTTGTGCGCCTTCTCGACGTTGAGCGCGAGGATCTTGTACTGGATCGCCGGGTCGGGCAGCACGAGCGCGGTGATCGACTTCGCGCCGAGGCGCGTCATCGACTCCAGCCGGTGCCGGCCGTTGGGCGTCCAGAACTCGCCGTCGACCGGCACGGCGATGATCGGGTCGAGGAAGACCCCGAGCTTGCCGATGGTGTCGCCCAGCCGCTTCGCGTGCGTCTCGGAGAGGTCGCGCTGGAAGGGGGTCGGCTTGACCTTGTCGATGGGGAGGACGGCCAGGGCCACGTCCGTGCCGCCCAGCGGCTCGCGGTAGCAGGTGAGGAGCGCGCCGCCCGCCGCTTCGATCTTCTCGCCCAGCGCCTTCGCGTCGGGGCCGGCCGCGCGGCAGTCGGCGGGAGCGAAGCCCTTGGAGCCGGGCTCGGCCTTCTTCCGCGTCTTGCGGGGTTTCTTCGCCGCCATGGTCCAGGCTCTAGTACTTGGGCTTCTCGCGCCAGACGATGTACGAGCTGAACTGTGGGTACTTCGAGCGCCAGTCGGACTGGAAGCTCTCGGCTTCGCTCCGGCTGTCGAGCCAGTTCGTCAGCGCCTTCGCGTCCTCGACGTTCATGACCATGTACTGCAGGTCCCCGCTGGAGGGCGTGTCGACCCGGTAGTCGACCGTCACCGGCTCCGTGTGGGGGACGTGGTTCCGCGCGTCCTCCGGGTCCCAGTCCCGGGGCGAATAGCATCCGCCGACGGCGAGCCATCCGAGGGCCAGCAGCTTCTTCATGGCCGTCGATTGTAGCCTTCCGCTTTCGTCCGGGTCAAACGACCCGCGCGAAGTTGCCGGGCCGCGGCGCGGCGCATAAATTCCCCATTATGGGCTTGCATGGGTTGGGCGGCCGGCGTACGATTCCTCAGGGGGCGCGCGGGGCGAGCCTGTGATGGGGAGGTCCTTATGTTCCGCCGCCTGGTCCCTTGTGCCGCCGTCGTTCTCGCCGTCAGCTGCGCCTCGCCTCAAGTGGTCCGCGAAGGACCCGGCTGGCGCGAACTCAAAGTCTCCGACACCCAGACCAAGGTCGAGCTCACCAGCGAGGATCCGGCCGTCCTCGCCTCCGTCGCCCGCGGCCACCCCGATCCCGCCATCCGCCGCGCCGCCGTCGACAAGATCCAGGATCCCGCCGTCCTCGCCGAGGTCGCCCGCCAGGACGCCGACGCCGGCGTCCGCGGCCGCGCCGTCGCCCGCGTCGTCGATACCCGCGTCCTCGCCGAGATCGCCAAGAACGACAAGGACCCCGCCGTCCAGGCCGTCGCGGCGGAACGGCGCGACCTCCTCCGCTTCGTCGGCCCCAAGCATCCCGAGTTTGCCGCCTGGGCGACCCTTTCGCCGGGCACCTGGGTCAAGTTCAAGGCCGAGCTCCGGGTGTCGGGAGACGCGACGACGATCGACGTCCTCCGCACGCTCACCAAGGTCGGCCCGGAGGGCGCCGTCCTCGAGCAGCGCAACGCCGCGACCGGCAAGGCCGTCCAGGGCGCCGTCAAGACGATGCTCGACCGCGCCGAAGCGCCGGCCGGGCGCCGCGTGGAAGGCGAGGAGTCGATCGACGTCCGCGGCCGCCGCGTGGAGTGCCTGACCTCTCTCGTCAGCGGCCAGTTCGGCGGCACCATCGCGCGCGTCAAGACCTGGCGCGCCGCCGAAGTCCCCGGCGGCATCGCGCGGCTGGACGTCGAGGAAAGCCCCCAGGGCGAGCCGCTGCGCTACCTGCGCGCCTGGGCCGTTCAGTGGGGGCCGTAGCCTAGGCGCGCCGCCGCCGCGGCGCCGCGGCCGGACCGACCGCCGAGATGTTTCGGACCGACAGGTAGTTGAACCGGCCGCGGCCCGCGGGGACGATCAACAGGATATCCCCGCTGATCGTCCAATGCTCGACGCTTTTCACGAAGTACTTCTGGCCGTCGTTGGTACGGATTTCCTTGGGATCGTACATCCCGTCGAGCAGCGCCTTGCGGACGTCGTTCTTCGTCACGTTAAAATCCTAACAAGCGGTAGTGGGAAAGCAAGTCGCGTGCCGCGGCGAGATGAGGGGAACGCCGCGTGATTTCGAGGTTCGAGTGTTACCTCGTTACGAAACGAAACATGGCTCAAGGAGAGAAGTCGACGCCCACGTAAACGAGGACGCCCGCGCCGCCTAGGGTGTCGTCGCCGTCCACGACGTCCTCGTCGTACGAGAACCGGGACCAGCGGACTTCGGCGCCGAAGCGGGCCCAGCCCCAGCGGTATTCGTAGCCGCCGCGGGGGACGAACGCGGGCTGGAAGTCGCCGAAGCCGCTCTCCCGGACGTCGAGCGCCTGGATCAGCGCGCCCACGCGGAGGCTGTGCCCGTCCCCGAGGTTCCAGGCGAGCAGCGGCCCCGCGCCGAAGAGCAGGAGGTCTCCGCCCGCCGCGGCCTCCGCCGCGAGCCCCAGCCGCAGGTCCGCGCCGATCGCGACGAGGGCTTCGACGTCCACCGCCCCCAGCCCCGTGCCGTCGATCTCGCGCAGCGTCAGGTCGGTCCCCAGCGTCTCGAACGACGCGTCCAGGAAGAGGGCGCCGGCCGACGCGCCGAGCGTGACCGGTTCCTCGTCGCCCCAGGCGGGCGTCGACGCCAGCAGGAGCAGCGCCGCGGCCCCGCCCTTGCGCCGGCGAAGGAGCGGCGCGGCCAGCAGCGCGATCAGAAGCGGGACCGCGGCCGAGGACGCCGACGCCGCGCAGCCGCCGTCCGCCTCGATCGTCTCGCCCGCGTTGAGGTGGAAGACGAGGAGCGAATCGGTCCAGGCGGAGGCGGCGCCGAACTGGCCGACGGCCCGGGCCTGCCAGCGGAAGTCGCCCGAGACCGTGCCGGTGAAAGACGCCTGGGCCGTCGAGCCCGACGCTACGAGCGGCGACGCGACGGTGGCCGCGTCGGCGAACGGTTGGCCGGCGGGCACGATCTCCACCTCGAGCGCGACGGGGAAGCCCGCCGAGCTTGCGACCGGGGCGCGGAAATAGGCGGTCGATCGGGTCAGCCCGCCCGACGGCAGGAGCGTGAGGCCGGCGTCGAGCTGCTGGAGGGGCGCGCCGAGCGTCGTCACGCTCGTGTCGCGCGAGAAGTCGGGCGCCGTCTCGGCGTTGCCGCCGAAGCTCGTCCACCCGCCCGCGCCCAGGGACGAGCTCACGGGCCGGGCCTGCCAGTGGTACGACGTCCCGCTGACCAGCCCGCCGGCCGTCACGTCGATCGCGGCGCCGCTCGGGAAGGTCGTCGCGCTCGAGTGCGTCGGCGTGTTCGAGAACGGCGTGCCGAGCGGACGCAGCTCGACGTCCAGCCCGGTCATTCCCTGCGTCGTGGTCGCCGTCCCGCGCAGAACGAGGGAGGCCTGGGTCGTCGTGCCGCCCGCCGGAATCGCGACGACGCCCTCGACCTGCCCCAGCGCGGAGACCGCGACGGAGCCGAGCGTCTGCGTGCCGCCCGTCGCGCTTCCCGTCGGCACGAGGACGTCGGCGTAGAACATCCCGTGCGCCTGGTCGCCGAAGCCCGCGGCCGTGAGCGACGCCGTGTAGTCGCCCGCGCCGGCGGCGGGGAGGTCGAAGGTCAGCACGAGGTCGATCGACGTCCCCGCGGGCACGGTGACGCCGATGTCGTCGAAGGTCGCGGTCGCGAGCGTCTGGTCCTCCGGCACGGCCAGGGCGAAGGCCGCGGAGGTCAGGATCCGCGCGTCGCCGAGGCCGTCGGCGTCGACGTCCCGCCACAGCCGCACGTTGGGCAGGGCGGGGCCGGAACCCGCGACGTCGAACGCGAGCCGCCGCACCCGGACGTGCTCGGCGGCCGCCGTGAGCCGGACCTGGAGGACGGGATGGTCGAGGGTGCCGGTGAGGACGTCCGCCGCCGCCGGATTCGCCGGTCCCGCGGCGACGCTCAAGGCGCCCGCGCCGGCGACGGCATGATAGGCGGGGAGGAAGAGCCGCTCGCCGCTCGTCCGGGTGAGGCGGAGGTTCCGCGGGCCGGGCGCGGCGCCCGGCGCGACCGTGTAATCGAGGTTCACCGCGGTCGTGTTGACGTCGAGCGCCGCGACGAGGCCGAGCGTCGCGGCGACGTCGGGGCCGAGGTCGACGGAGGCGACGTCCAGCGCCGTGAACGTCGCGCTGGGGCTGCTCCGCACGGCGAGCTGGAGGGTGCCCGACGTCCCCGGCGCCAGGAACTGGACCTGGGTCGTCAGGTTCCCGGGGGTGCCGATCCGGGTCAGCTTCATCGAGGGCGCGCCGGCGACGCAGGTCAAGGCGACGCCGGGGGTCGTCAGTCCCGCGGCGACGGCGACGCCGGAGGCGGTGCTCGCGGACCGGAACGGCTCGGCGCCGCCGAAGCCGACGTAGGTCGAGTTGAAGAGGTGGTGCGCGGTGACGTCGTAGGTGCCGGCCGGCACGCGCAGGTCGAACGTGCCGTCGCCGAGCGTGTGGATCGTGGCCTGGGGGATGCCGGCGGCGTCGGTGGCGACGACGATGGCTCCGTCCGCGTCGACGCCGCCGGCCTGGACGGTGCCCGTGATCCGCCCGAGCAGCGGGGCTTCGGGGTAGAGGAAGCGGACGCCGGCGCGGTCGTCCGGCGCGTAGCAGCGGTCGGGCAGGACGAGCTCGGGCACGCGGCCGACGGGCCAGGCGGCGGAGTAGAAGTACACCGGGTGGAGGAGGCCGATCGCGTGAAGGGCCTCGTGGATGAGGGTCACTTCGATGTCGTTCGAGCCGATCGGAGGCGCGGGCGCGACGGTGGACCAGGTGAAGGCGCTCGCCAGCCCGTTGAAGAAGATGTCCATGTCGAGGATCGTGCCCGTCGCGGCGTCGTACTGCGGATAGGTGAGGCCGAAGAAGGTGGAGATGTCCGAGCCGTACGGATCGAGGCCGGCCGAGGTGTGGAAGTAGACGTGGACCTGGCCGTCGCCCAGCATGGGGGAGGCGGCGGCGTTCACGCCGCGGCGGAAGCGGATCGAGGCGCCCGCGATGTCCTCGATGCTCTGGAACGCGTTGTGCAGGGCCGCTCCCGCCTGGGCGATCGACGGCAGGTTTCCGGCGGGGAAGTTCAGCGTGTTCAGGCGGTAGGTCAGCGTCTTCGTCGCGTCGTCCCAGGACGTCGCCGGCGACCCGGCCCGCCAGAGGATCTGGGCGCCGTTGGTCGTCCACGGCAGGTACGCGTCCGCCTCGCCGGACGTCGAGAGAAAGCCCGCGGCCGCGCAGAGCGTCGCCAGGCGGGCGAGCATCAGCGCCTCCGGAACCCGCGGAAGAGCAGCGCGGCGACGCCGAGCAGCACGGCGAGCGCGAAGAAGAAGCGGCCCGGCGACGCCGGGGCGGGAGGGGGAGGGACGTCGCGTTCCGCCGGGCCTTCGCCCTCCGTAGCGGAGCCGGCTACGGCCCGCGAAGGCGGGACCTTGCCTTCCGCGGCGGCGACGGCGGGCGCGAGCTCGCGGCCGAGCGTTCGTCCGGCGCGCGCGCGGAGCTCCGCGAGCGGGAGGGTGCCCGCGCTTTCCATCTCGCCGGTCGCGCGGCCGCCGTCCACGTGAAAGAGGCCCTGGCGCATGCCGGTGACGGCGAAGTACGGGCCCTTCCAGGGCTTGCAGAAGAAGGCGATCGTCCGGCCGGGCGAGAGCGCGTAGTTCCATCCCACCGCGGCGGAGCGGCGGCCGCCGAGCTCGCCCCCCACCTGCGTGAGGACGACGTCGGCGGGGAAGGGCGCGCCCCAGGTTTCGCGGACGCGCAGGTGGGCGTCGGTGTAGACGGCGCCGGTCGCCGGATCGGCGCGGACGCCGACGCGCTCGACGACCGCCACGCCGCTGTACGGGCTGACGGCCGCCAGCTCCTCGACGCTGAGCGCCCGGTGCGGCTCCTGGAGGAGGAGCAGGACAAAGGCGATCATGGGGAGCGCGCCTTGTCGGCTTTCATGAGCGCAAAGCGTACCATAGGCGCTCGATGATCGCGATGCTGGCGCTGCTGCTGCAGGATCTGCCGACGGCCCCCGAGGGCTGGAACGTCGAGCTCGTCGCGAAGGCGCCGGCGCTTCGCCATCCCACCGTCGTCTGCGCCGCGCCCGACGGCCGCGTGTTCGTGGGCGAGGACCCCATGGACATCAGCGCGCCCGCCGACGCCCGGCGCGGCCGGGTCCTCTGCGTGCGTCCCGACGGGAAGATCACCGTCTTCGCCGAGAACCTCCACGCCCCCTTCGGGATGCGCTACCTCGAGGGGAAGCTCTACGTCCTGCACAATCCCACGCTGAGCCTCTTCACCGACGACCAGGGCGTCGGCCGCGACCGCGTCGACCTCATCGCCTCCACGAATCCGAAGCCCTGGGCGCTCGACTGGAACGACCACGTGCCCGCCAACTTCAAGCTCGCGATGGACGGCTACTTCTACATGGCCGTCGGCGACAAGGGCCTCTACGGCGCGGTCGGCGCCGACGGCTCGAAGGCCGAGCTCCGCGGCGGCGGGATCCTGCGCTTCCGCCCGGGCGCCACCGAGCTCGAGGTCTTCTGCTCCGGCGTCCGGAACATCCTCGACGTCGCCCTCGACGACGACGACGAGATCTTCACCTACGACAACACCGACGAGCACCACTGGATGGGCCGCTTCACCCACATGGTCGACGGCGGCTTCTACGGCTATCCCTGGGACTTCCACCCGCGCCGCCCCTACACGCTCTGGATGATCGCCGACTACGGCGCGGGCGCGGCCACCAACATCCTCCGCCTCGACGACGGGAGCTTCCTGCTGGCCGACTTCGGCAAGCGCTCCGTCGCCCGGGTCCGCCTCGAGCGCGAGGGCGCGTCGTTCCGGCACGTCGAGCGCGTCGACGTCCTGTCGAACGGCGGGGAGAAGGACGACTTCCGACCCGTCGGGATCTGCGCGACGCCCGACGGCCTCGGCGTCTACGTCAGCTGCTGGAACCACAAGGACGACAAGGAGGACGTCGCCGCCGGCCGCCTCTTCAAGGTGACGTGGCCGGGCCGCGCCCCGCCGATGCCGGCCTGGTTCGCGCCCGCCGCCATGGGCCGGCCTTTCGAGGCCTCGGAGGAAGAGCTGACCGCCGCGCTGGACCATCCTTCGCGCGAGGTCCGCCTGACCGCCCAGCGCCGGCTCGCGGACCGGAAGGCGGCGCCGTCCCTGACGCGCGGCCCGGTGAGGACCCGGATCCACGCGCTCTGGGTCCACGACGCGGTCGACGGCGGCGTCTCGGCGCGCGCCGCGATCCTCGAGCTCGCGCGCTCCGCCGAGCCGGGGCTCCGGCGCCAGGCGCTCCGGCAGCTCGGCACCCGGCGCGTGAAGGCGGTCGAGACGATCGCGCCGCTCCTGAAGGACCCCGACGCCTCGGTCCGTTTCCACGCCGCCACCGCGCTCGGCCGCGCCGGGGATCCCGCGGCGGTCCCGGCCCTGCTCGACGCCCTGGAGGAGAAGGACCTCTTCGCCCGTTTCGCCGCGTTCACCGCGCTGCGGAGGATCGGCGCCTGGGGGGCGACGGCCCGCGGGCTGGAAGACGGGCGGGCCTCCGTCCGGGAGGGGGTGCTCTTCGCGATGCGCGAGGCCCGCGAAGACGCCGCGGTGGAGGCGCTGGCGCGCTTCAGCGGCGACGCCGCGAAGCCCGGCGAGGCGCGCGCGGCGGCCGTCGAGACCCTGGCCGGCCTCGCGCGCGCCCTGCCGCCGTGGAAGGGCGAATGGTGGACGTCGCCGTACCACCCGGCCCTGAGCCCGCCTCCGGAGCGCACGCACGCGTGGAGCGGGACGTCCGCGGCGCTGCGCGCGCTGCTCGCGGCCGTGGAGGATCCGGACGCGCGGGTGCGGAAGGCGGGCGTCGACGGCCTTCGCGAGCTCAAGGAAGGCGCGGCCGCCGCGGCGTTGCGCGCGAGGCTGGGCGTGGAGGGCGCGGTCGAGGTGAAGCGGGCGCTCCTGCGGGCGCTGGGCGCCCTTCGGGACAAGGAGTCGCGCGCGCTGATCGAAGCCGCCCTGGCGGACCCGGCGCTCGCCGAGGAAGCGGTGGGGGCGGCCGAGCGCGCGGGGGAGAGCGGGCTGTTGATGAGGCACCTGGACGCGGCGCCGGACGCGGCGCTGCGGGCCCTCGGACGCATGAAAGTCCGGGACGCGGTGCCGCTCATCGCCAGGCGCCTGAACGGGCCCTCGCGGGACGCGGCGGTCTGGGCGCTGGGGGCGGTGGGGGGAGAGGCGGCGCTGGAGGCCCTGCTGCCGGCGCTCGAAGCGGGCCCCCGGGGCGTCCTCGAGGCGCTGGGGCGGATCGAAAACCGGAAGGCGATCCCCGCGCTGCTCGCGGCCTTCGCCCGCGACGAGGCGGTCCGCGACGAGGCGGCGGCGGCCCTCGCGCGGATGCCGGACGCGCGGGCGCTCGACGCGTATCTCCACGGCCTGGCCTCGCCGAACGCGTCGCTGCGCGAGAGTTGCCGCGAGGCGGCGCGGAAGCTCTCGAAGGAGCTCCGCCCGGAAATCGAGGCGCGCGTCGCGAAGGGGGCGATCGCGGCGGCGGCCGTCGAGGAGCTCCGCGCCGTCTACCCGAAGCTCAAGGCCGCGGTCCCCGAGGCGCCGGCCTACTTCGACTTCGCGATGAAGAACGCCGGCGACGCCGCGCGCGGCCGCGCGGTCTTCGCCGGCAAGACCGTCGCCTGCTCCAAGTGCCACAAAGTCGGCGGCGCGGGCGGGGACGTCGGCCCGGACCTCTCGGGCATCGGCCTCCAGTTCGGCCGCAAGGACCTCGCCGAGAGCGTGCTCTATCCCAGTCGGAGGGTGCGCGAGGGCTACGGGCTGGTCGTCGTCCGGACCAAGGGGGGAGAGGTCCTCACGGGGATCCTCCGGGGCGAGACCGGCGAGGAGCTGATCCTCCGCGACGCCGAGGGCGTCACGCGCCGCGTCGCCAAGGAGGAGGTCGAGCGCCGCAAGGCCGGCGAGCTGTCGATGATGCCGGAGAATCTGCGGGCTTCGCTGTCCCTGGAGGAGTTCGCCGACCTGCTGGCCTACCTGGAGACCTTGCGGGCCAAGCCCTAGCGGAGGCTAACCGACGGCCTGGCGTTTCAGCTCTTCGAGGATGCCGTCGAGCTGCCCGACCCGCTCCCGCAGGTCCGGCGCGACGTTGCCCTCGATCTCGGCCTTGAGCGAGCGCAGGAGCTGGTCCAGGCGGTCGATCTGGAGCCGCAGCGCCTCGTGCCGCAGGAACATCTGGGCGTAGGTGCCGACCTTGAACTTGAGGAACTCGGGATCGACCGGGCTGAAGAGATAGTCCGTAGCACCGACGCCGAAGCCGCGGTTCACGTGAGCCAGGGACTGGTCCACCGCGGAGGTGAAGACGATCGGCGTGTACCGGGTGACGTCACGGCGGCGCAGCTCGAGGGCCGTCTCGTAGCCGTCCATCTCGGGCATGCGGACGTCGAGCAGGATGACCACGAACTCGATGCGCGAGGCCACCTCGAGGGCCTGCTTGCCCGACTCCGCCAGGAACACGGTGTAGTCCTGTTCGAGGACGGTTTCGTAGGCGAGGCGGTTGGCGGGATGGTCGTCGACCACCAGCACCCGCGGCTTCCTAGGTTGCGGAGTCATGAAGGGGGTACCTCCCGCACGGAAAACATCCTACACGATATACGGGTAAAAGACTGATGAAGCTCGCCCCTATTATGTTATCAGCATTTCACCTAGCCTCTTCTCAGGCCCCCTGGAAGTTCGCCGCGGCCTCAACCCCCGCCCCCCGCCAAGGGTAAAGTAGGGTGTCCGGTCTCGGGAGAACGAATCACATGACACGCCTCGGGGCGATCCTCGTCGCCTGCCTGCTGCTTGCCCCCCTCGCCGCCCAGGAGGCCGCCCGCGCCGTCGCGCCTCCCGGCCGCGTGCAGTTCAACCGCGACATCCGTCCCATCCTCTCCGACTACTGCTTCGCCTGCCACGGCCCCGACCCCAAGGCGCGCAAGGCCGACCTCCGCCTGGACGTCAAGGAAGGGGTCTTCGGCGAGTACGAGAAGGGCAAGAGCGCCGTCGTTCCCGGGAAGCTCGACCGCAGCGAAATCTGGGCCAAGATCAGCGCGGCCGACGCGAAGGAGCTCATGCCGCCCCCCAAATCGGGGAAGAAGCTCAGCAAGGCGCAGATCGACGTCCTCAAGCGCTGGATCGAAGAAGGCGCCCCCTGGCAGGGCCATTGGGCGTTCGAGCCCCTGCCGGCCGTCGCCGCCCCGCCGTCGATCGACGCCTTCATCCTCGCCCGGCTCGCGGCCGAGGGCCTGAAGCCGTCGCCCGCGGCGGACAAGGCCACGCTCCTGCGCCGCGTCACGCTCGACCTCACGGGCCTGCCGCCCGAGCCGGCCGAGCTCGACGCCTTCCTGGCCGACCCGGACCCGAACGCGTACGAGAAGGTCGTCGACCGCCTCCTCGCCTCGCCCGCCTACGGCGAGCACATGGCGCGTTACTGGCTCGACCTCGCGCGCTACGGCGACACCCACGGCCTGCACCTCGACAACTACCGGGAGATGTGGCCCTGGCGCGACTGGGTGATCAACGCCTACAACGCCAACATGCCCTTCGACCGCTTCGTCACCGAGCAGCTGGCGGGCGACCTCCTGCCGGACCCGACGCCGGAGCAGAAGATCGCCACGGGCTTCAACCGTAACCACATCACGACGAGCGAGGGCGGCTCGATCGACGAGGAGGTCCACGTCCGCAACGTCATGGACCGCGTCGACACCTTCGGCCAGGTCTTCTTCGGGATCACGCTCGGCTGCTCGAAGTGCCACGACCACAAGTTCGACCCCTTCACGATGAAGGAGTACTACCAGCTCTCCGCCTTCTTCAACAGCTGCGACGGGCCGGATCTCGACGGCAACCGCAAGGACACGCCGCCCGTGCTGAAGGTGCACACCCTGGCGGAGCGCGCGGAGCTGGCCGGTCTCGCGAAGAAGGTCGTCGAGCTCGAAGGGCGGCTGAACGGGCCGATCCCGGAGCTGGACGCCCCCCAGGCCGAATGGGAGAAGGACGTCGCCGCCCGCTTCCCGAAGCTCTGGGTCCGCCTCGACCCCGCCGATCTCAAGACCACCGGCGCCTCGCTCAAGGAAGAGAAGGACGGCGTCATCGCCGCGGGGTCCTCGCGCGTCGAGTACGAGATCGACGTGCCGATCCCCGAGGAGGGCGCGCGGGCGATCCGCCTCGACGTCCTCCCGCCGGCGCAGGGCGACGCCGCGGCCCCCTTCGCGCTCTCCGCGGTGGAGATCCTCGACGGCCCCGACAAGCTCTCCGTCGTCAACGCGGTCGGCTCCGACGCCGCCGCGCGGAACCTGGGCGACGGCAAGGCCGAGACCGCGTGGACGGGCGACGCCCGCAAGAAGCCCTTCGTCGTCCTCGTTCCCTCGCGGGCGCTGAAAGGGCCGAAGGCCGTCGTGCGCCTGATCCATGAAGGCGACGCCGCGAAGACGCCGCTCGGACGCTTCTCGCTCGCGGCCGCGTCCGACGCGGAGCTGCTCCGCGGCGTCATCCCTCCCGCCTGGTCCCCCTGGAAGGCCTACGGACCGGTCGCCGCGAAGGACGGGGCGACGGCCTTCCGGACCGACGACGACCTCGAGAACGTCGAATGGACGGAGAAGCCCGGGTACGCCGACGGCAAGGTCCACGAGTTCGGCGATACGGTCGGATCGACCTACCTGTCCCGCGTGGTCACGGTCCCGAAGAGCCGGCAGATCACGCTGCACCTGAGCCACAAGGACGCGATGAAGGCCTGGCTCAACGGGCGGCACATCTACGCGCACGAGGCGCCCAAGCGGGTGGGGGACGTCGAGAAGGTCTCCGTCACCCTCGACGCCGGCGAAAACCGCCTGCTGCTGAAGGTCGTCAACTACGTCGGCAAGGGGGGCTTCCAGTTCAAGGTGAGCGACGACGACGCGGCCGACCTCTTCAAGGCGCTCGAGGACGCGCTGGCGGCCCCGGCCGAGAAGCGGACCGACGAGCAGAAGGCGGCGATCCGGACGGCCTTCCGCCGGGACCACTGGCCCGAGTGGAAGCCGCGCGCGGCCGAGCTGGCGGACGTCCGCGCCAAGGAGAAGCGGATCGTCGACGCGGCGCCGACCACCCTCGTCTTCAAGGAGAAGGCGGCCCCCCGGGACGCCTACGTGCTGGACCGCGGCGAGTACGACCGCCGCAAGGACAAGGTCGCGCGCGAGACGCCGGCGGCGTTGCCTCCCATGGCGAAGGAGCTGCCGCGGAACCGGCTCGGGCTGTCGAAGTGGCTCCTCGATCCCTCGCATCCGCTCACGGCGCGCGTGACCGTGAACCGCTTCTGGCAGCAGTGCTTCGGGACGGGCCTGGTGAAGACCTCGGGCGACGTGGGCCTGCAGGGCGAGCCGCCGTCGCATCCCGAGCTGCTCGACGCCCTCGCGGCGGACTTCATCGCCTCGGGGTGGGACGTCAAGGCGACGCTCAAGAAGATCGTGACGTCCGCGACCTACCGGCAGTCGTCGAAGAGCACGCCCGATCTTCTGCGCCGGGACGCGCAGAACCGCCTGCTGGCGCGCGGCCCGCGGTTCCGGCTCGACGCCGAGACCCTGCGCGACCAGGCGCTCGCGGCCAGCGGCCTCCTGGTGCGGACGGTCGGCGGCCCCAGCGTGAAGCCGCCCCAGCCCGCCGGGCTCTGGGAGGCCGTCGGGTACACCTCGAGCAACACCGCCAAGTTCTCCCGCGACCTGGAGCCGGAGAAGGTCTTCCGGCGCAGCATGTACATCTTCTGGAAGCGCACGTCCCCGCCGCCGATGATGAGCTCGTTCGACGCCCCCTCGCGTGAGAACTGCCTCGCCCGGCGCGAGCGCACCAACACGCCGCTGCAGGCCCTCGTGCTGATGAACGAGCCGCAGAACGTCGAGGCGGCCCGCCACCTGGCGGCGCGCGCGATGAAGGAGTCCGACGTCCCGGGCGCGATGTTCCGCCGAGCGGCAGGACGTCCGGCGTCCCCGAAGGACCTCCAGGACCTCCGCGCCGCGTACGAGGGCTTCAAGGAGATCTACGCGAAGGACGTCGAGGGCGCCAAGAAGCTCATCGCCGTCGGCGACCTCAAGCCCGACCCGGCGCTGGATCCGGTCGAGCTGGCCTCCTGGACGATGGTCGGCCAGGTGATCCTCAATCTGGACCGCGTCCTCAGCAAGGAGTGACGTGGACGCCCACCACAAAGAAACGAAGCCCACGAAGGACGCCTTAGTGTCCTTCGTGTCTTCGTGGTGACGGAGAACGAGATGGATCCGATCCTCGAGCGCGGCCTCGCCCTGACGCGCCGGACCTTCTTCAAGAAGGCGGGCCTCGGGCTCGGCGCGGCGGCGCTCGCGTCGCTCGACCTGTCGGCCAACGACGGGAGCCTCGCGCTGGGCGGACGTCCGGACCTGCCGCACTTCGCGCCGAAAGCGAAGCGGGCGGTGTGGCTCTTCACGGCCGAGGGGCCGTCGCAGATGGACATCTTCGACTACAAGCCGAAGATGGCCGAGATGTTCGACAAGGACCTGCCGCCGTCGGTGATCGGCGGGCAGCGGCTGACGACGATGACGTCCGGCCAGAAGCGCTTCCCGATCGCGCCGTCGAAGTACGCCTTCAAGCAGCACGGAAAGTGCGGCGCCTGGGCGAGCGAGCTGATGCCGTACACGTCGAAGGTCGTCGACGACATCGCCTTCATCAAGTCGATGTGGACGGAGGCGATCAACCACGACCCGGGGATCACGTACATCTGCACGGGCAATCAGATCCCGGGGAAGGCCAGCCTGGGCTCGTGGCTGTCGTACGGCCTGGGCAGCGAGAACGCGAACCTCCCGGCGTTCGTGGTGATGACGCCGTCGTGGACGGGCCGCCAGGAGACGCAGGCGCTCTACAACCGGCTCTGGGGGGCGGGCTACCTGCCCGGCCGGTATTCGGGCGTGGCGCTGCGGCCGAAGGGCGATCCCGTGCTCTACCTGTCCAACCCCGACGGCGTGGATCCGGCGACGCGGCGGCGCATGCTGGACGCGCTCGCGAAAATGAACCAGCGCGACTTCGAGGAAAGCGGCGATCCGGAGACGCAGACCCGCATCGCGCAGTACGAAATGGCCTACCGGATGCAGGCCGCCGTGCCCGAGCTGACCGACCTCTCCAAGGAGCCCGAGTGGGTCTTCAAGCTCTACGGGGCGGACGCGCGCAAGCCGGGGACGTTCGCGTATAGCTGCCTGCTCTCGCGCCGCCTGCTGGAGCGGGGCGTCCGCTTCGTGCAGCTCTTCCACCGCGGCTGGGACCAGCACGGCAACATCGCCGGCGACCTCCCCAACCAGTGCCGGGACGTCGACCAGCCCCAGGCCGCGCTGCTCCAGGACCTCAAGCAGCGCGGGCTGCTCGACGACACCCTGCTCGTCTGGGGCGGCGAGTTCGGCCGGACGATCTACTGCCAGGGCGGCCTCACGAAGCAGAACTACGGCCGCGACCACCATCCCCGCTGCTTCACGTTCTGGCTCGCGGGCGGCGGCGTCAAGGGCGGCGTGACCCACGGCGAGACCGACGACTTCAGCTACAACATCGTGAAGGACCCCGTGCACATCCGGGACCTCAACGCCACGGTGCTCCACCTCCTGGGCGTGGACCATCACCGCATGACGTTCAAGGCCGACGGCCTCGACCAGCGCCTCACCGGCGTGGAAGAGTCGCACCTCGTGAAGGGGATCCTCGCCTAGACAGGTCCAGGACGTGACGGGATCCCCCCCGCCCCCGGGGGGTACGACGCGCGCGTGCCCTTTCGCGCGCAGGTCGCCGGATGCGGGCGGCCGGCGAGGAAGAAGCCCTAAGAAGGATCGGAGCGACGGTCTCCGTCTTTCCCAGCGGCTTGTAGGAAACTTGAGACTCCCCGCCAGGACGTGCTCAGGTAGCTTCCTGGACCTGGACCTGTCTCCTGGACCTTCCCTCGGGACTCAGGGCAAGGTCGTCGCGCTTTGCTCCTGCACGTTGAGGTCGACGTTTCCGAAGTCGTCCCGCGCGCGGACCACGAAGAAGTAGGTCGTCGCCGCCGTCAGCCCGGTCACCGTCACGCCGAGCGGGCCCGGTTGCCCCGCCAGGAACGCGTCCGTGAGGTCGTGGCAGCCGGTCGTCGTCGACAGGAAGACGTCGAACACGACGCTCGAGGTGGCGTCGGTGGCGGCGGCCCAGGTGAGGGCGATCGATGTCGAGGTGGGGCTGCCCGCGGCGGTGGCCCCGGAGAACGTGGGGCGGTCGGCGTCGTCGGACGTGCCGATCGTGAACTGGAAGAAGCCGCCCGCGTACGTGGTGTCGTCCGTGGCCTCGATCAGGCTGGTGAGCGAGACCTGATACACCGCCGACTTGGTCAGCGCGGCGTCCGGCACGATCCGGACCTCGTTCAGGCAGCCGGAGTAGCTCACGTCGCGCGGAATGGCGGCGCTCAGCGAATTGAGGAGCACGAAGTTCGCCTCGGTCACCGACCCCGGCTTGAGCGGCTTGTTGAAGCGGACGTAGATCACCGGCTGGCGCGGCACGCCGCCGTCGAGGTTCGCGGGCGAGGTGAACGTGACGACGAGGGATTCCTCGTCGTCGTCGCTGCCGCCGCACGCGGGAACGCAGAAGATCGCCGCCGCGAGGACGAGAACGCGCGCGGCCCGGATTCGGAACTCCATCGGGTCTCCTCTAAAAACAAATCCGCTAACAAGGACGCGGGGGCGGCGCGGAATTCCGCTCGCGTTTTCAGCGCGACCGGTCGGCGAGCGCCTCGAACGTCCACTGAATCCAGAACTCCTTGGCTTGCGCGGGCGACAGGACGCGGATCCGGTCCTCTTCCAGCACGAAGGGGAGGTCCAGGGCCTGGAGGAGGTCGAGCGCGGACCGCTTCCTCGCCGAGCCGTAGAAACGGTGGAAGCGGAGGAGGTCG
>DASVNH010000076.1:0-51413 GCA_036383955.1 Planctomycetota bacterium
CCGCCCGCGGCGGCGGCCAGCCTTCGATCGCGGGGAACGAAAAGTTGTCGACCAGCACGAACACCGGCCGCACGCCCCGGTCCCGCAGCGCTTCCAGGAGGACGTCGACTTCCCCCAGATCCAGAAAGACCGTCCCCGACACGAGGACCGCCGTCGACCGCGGCGGCACGAACGGCAGGTGGTGGCGGACGACGTCGTGCAGCGCGGCCGGCCCGTCCTGGGCGACCTTGATGAGCTCGTACAGCGCGTAGGTCAGGTGGTTTTCGCCCCGGCCGGGGGGCACGTGGAGGACCCGGCCGCCGACGCCCGCGACCTGGACGAAGCTGCCGGCCCGGACGGCGGACCAGACGATCGACGCGGCCGTGCGCACGACGTATTCGAGGGTCGACTTCCGGCCGGTGCCGGCGCGGTGCTTGCGCTCCAGGTCCACGAACACCGACACGTAGGGACAGAGGTCGATTTCGTATTCCTTCACGACGAGCCCGCCGCGGCGCGCGCTGGCGGGCCAGTGGACGTGGCGGAGGTCGTCGCCCGCTCTGTAGTCGCGCACCCCGAGATACAGCAGGCTCTGGCCGGCCCGCCCGTCGGCGGCCTCCTGGGGGGCGAGGGTGGGCCGGGCGCCGAGCTGGGCGAGGCCCGCGACGTCGTGCACGCGCGGGAAGACGGCGAACTCGTCGACGACCGGAAGGGCCCGCGCGGCCCGGAAGAGCCCGAACGGATCCGAGGCGAGGGCGCGGAGGGGGCCGACCGGGTAGATGCCCCACTGGCGCGAGCAGAACGCGGTGTAGCTCAGACGCCGGGAGGCCTCGGGGCCGACGGGCCCGGGTTCGAGCATCCTCTGCTCGAGCGCCATGGCGGGCCCGAAGGCGTCCGCCAGCTCGACCATCCGGACGCGGCGGTCGGCCGAGACGACGAGATCGACGTCGACCGTGTCCTCTTCGAAGGCGCTGGGGTAGAGCTCGCGGCGCACGGAGATCCCGCGCAGGCGGCGCCGGGCCGCCCCCGAGGCGTAGAGCAGCAGGACCCCCCAGGCGACGCCGAGCGCCGCGATCGCGGGGACCCGCAGCCCGACGCCCAGCAGGAACAGGACCGGCGAGACGGTCAGGAGCAGCGAGCGGTAGAAGGTCGAACGGGCGGGCTCCATGACCTAACGGAAACCCCAACTCCCAAACCCCAACTCCCAACGGATTCCCCCCCGGGGCGACCCCTTGGGATTTGGGAGTTGGGGTTTGGGAGTTCTCATGCCGGCTCGACGTTGACCGGCACCTCGACCTCGGCGAGGGCGGCGTCGACGACGCGGGCGCCGTCGACGCCCTGCACGCGCGACCGCGACTTGACGACGACGCGGTGGGCGAGCACGGCGCCGGCGAGCTGCTTGACGTGGTCGGGCGCGACGAAGGGCGCGCCCTGGACGGCGGCGAGCCCCTGGGCCGCGCGCATGAGGGCCAGGCCGCCGCGCGGGCTGGCGCCGTAGAGCGCGTGCTCGTCGGCCCGGGTGCGGGCGACGATCCGCTGGATGTAGCGCAGGATGGAGACGTGCACGTACATGCCCGCCACGCCGCGCTGGATCTCGGCGAGGCGGACGCCGTCGAGCACCGGCTGGACCGCTTCGAGCGGATGGCGGTCCTTCTGGGCGGCCATCACCTCGACCTCCGTCGCTTCGTCGGGATAGCCCAGGGAGAGGCGCACGAGGAAGCGGTCGAGCTGGGCCTCCGGCAGCGGAAACGTGCCCGAGAGCTCGACGGGGTTCTGGGTGGCCACCAGGAAGAACGGGTCGGGCAGCGGGTGCGTGGTGCCGTCGACGGTGACCTGCCGTTCCTCCATGGCTTCGAGGAGGGCCGACTGCGTGCGCGGCGTGGCCCGGTTGATCTCGTCGGCGAGAAGGACGTTCGTGAAGACGGGGCCGCGGCGGAAGTCGAAGGTCTGCTCCTTGGCGTTGTAGATCGACGTCCCGGTGACGTCGGAGGGGAGCAGGTCGGGGGTGCACTGGACGCGGCGGAAGTCGGCCCCGATGGAGCGGGCGAGGGCGCGGGCCAGGACGGTCTTGCCGACGCCGGGGACGTCTTCGAGGAGCACGTGGCCGCGGGCGAGGAGGGCGGCGACGGCGGATTCAATGACCGAGCGCTTGCCCAGGACCACGCGTTCGACGTTCTCGACGATGAGGGCGGCCGGGGACTTGGCCATCTCAATTCAGTATGACCCGGGAGGTCGGGACGGGCAAGAGGAGGGAGGAATCCCCCCTTCCTGAATCCGAACCTGGACCTGTACCATGGAGGGCGTGAGCTGGGTTCCGCTGCTCCTGACCGTGATCCGGATCCCGATGGCGGGGCTGGTCTGGCTCGCGCCGGGCGATCCCGCCTATGTGCTCTCGCTGATGGCGCTGGCGGGGATCACGGACATGCTCGACGGCTACCTCGCGCGGCGGTACAAGCACCACGCGGGGACGCCGGACCTGCGGGACGCGGGGGCGTGGCTCGACCCCCTCTGCGACAAGGTCTTCATCGTCTCGGCGCTGGCGGCCGTCGTGGTGTCCGCGGGGCCGCCGCTCTGGACGCTGCCGCTGATCGCGTCGCGGGAGATCCTGCAGGCGCCGCTGCTGGGCTACCTCCGGATGAAGGGCGTGCTGCGCCGCTACGACTTCCGGGCGTCGGCCGTCGGCAAGCTCGCCACGGTCGTCCAGTTCGCGGCGGTCGCGGCGATCCTGCTGCGGCATCCCTCGGCGCTCCCGCTGGCGTGGGTCGCCGGCGTGGTGGGCGTCGCCGCGGCGGTCTACTATTTCCGCCGCGCCTATCGCTTGAATCTCGAGGCGTAGAGGTCGCGCCCGAGATTCCAGATTCCAGATTCCAGAATCTCCGGTAGAATTCGCCGACCATGCCGCGCTTCTTCGTCGACCGGATCACGCCTCCTTCCGTGCGGCTGTCCGCCGAGGAGTCGAAGCACGCCGCGCGCGTCCTGCGCCTGGCGGCGGGCGACCGGGTCACGGTCTTCGACGCCGCGGAGACCTGGACGGGCGAGATCGAAACCGTGGGAAACCCCGTCGTGGTGCGCCTGCTGGAGCGGCTGCCTCGGCCGTCGATCCCCCGCGTGATCGTGGCCGCCGCCGCGCCGAAGGGCGCGCGCCTCGACTGGATGATCGAGAAGCTGGCGGAGCTGGGCGTCGCGGCGTTTCAGCCGGTCCGTTTCGCCCGCGGGGTGGTGGAGCCGGGCGAGGCCAAGCTGCGCCGCCTGGAGAAGATCGCCCTCGCCGCCGCCAAGCAGTCGGGCGCGCCGGTGATGGCCATCCTGGAGGAGATCGACGCCGCCGCGCTGCCCGCCGACGCGGTCCTGGCCGACCCGGCCGCTCCCGCGCCGCTGGGCCCGGGGGCCGGGACGGTGGTGGTGGGGCCCGAGGGCGGGCTGACCCGCGAGGAGGAGGCCCGCTTCGCGCGGCGGGGCTCGCTCGGCTCGACGATCCTGCGCATCGAGACGGCCGCCGTCGTCGCGGCCGCCCGGCGGCTCGCGTGAAGATCCTGCGAGGCCACGACGTCGCCGCGCTGGCCTACCTGGCCCTCCTCAGCGCGATCGTGCTCGTCGTCCGGCCGCCCGGCACGGCGCTGTACCTGCTCGGACACGCGGCGGCGGCGGGGGTGGTGCTGGGCCTGGCGACGGCCCACGCGCGCTCCGACGGCCGCTTCTGGCGCGGGGCGCGCTACTGGTACATCGTCCCCTTCGTCCTCTGCGCCTTCCGGGAGCTGCACTACCTGATCCCGCACGTGCATCCCTTCGACGACCGGCACTTCGACCGGATCCTGGGGGACCTCGACACCCGCTGGTTCGGCGACGTCAGCGGGTTCTGGCTGCGCCACCTGACGCCGGCGGCGGCGGACGTCCTGCACCTCTGCTACTGGTCCTACTACGTTTCGCTGGTGGTCCTGGGGGCGCTGCTGCACCGGCGGGGGGAGTGGGAGAAGATGGGCGAGTTCGTGTCGATCGTGCTGGTGTCGCTGCTGGTGTCGTACGTGGGCTACTTCGTGGTGCCGGCGGTGGGGCCGCACCACTTCTACCCGTCGCGGCCGGCGATCCTGGACGGCTGGCTGATCGGCGGGCCGCTGCACCGGACGATGGCGTCGCTGGAGCTGCGGATGGCGGACGCCTTCCCGAGCGGGCACACGCTGATGTCGCTGGTGCTGCTGTATCTGGCGAGGCGCCACTTCCCGCCGCGGGTGTTCTGGATCACGCTGCCGATGGCGGCGGGCTGCGTCCTGGCGACGGTGGCGCTGCGCTACCACTACGTCGCCGACCTGGCGGCCTCGTTCGCGCTCTTCCCCGCCTGCGTCTGGCTGGGGCTGCGGCTCGACCGGAAGTTTAGGCCGGAGGCTTCTCTTCCGGCTTCGTAGCGGGCGGGGCCCCGCCCTCGGCGGGCTTCGACGCCTCCAGGGCGGCGGCGGGCTTCTCCTCCTCCGCCTCCTCGAAGACCTCGTTCATCTCGATGCCGTCGACCTTCTTGCGCAGGATGTAGTAGATCATCGTCTGCTGCGAGATCGTGTAGCTGACGACGTAGCCCAGCGCGAGGCCCAGCGTGACGACCAGCCAGATCGTCGCGCCCACCGTGGCGAGCGCGTAGCCGACCGGCAGCTTCTCCTGGCTGGGCGTCGGATGCACCAGCTGGTTGGCCACGGTCTGCAGGCGGCCGTAGGGGTCGGGGTTCTTGACGAAGCCGCCGACGTCCCACCGGTACGCCTCGCACTTCGTGTGCTCGTCCGACAGGATGAGGCGCCAGGAGCGGTCGGCGACTTCCTGGAAGCCCGTCTTGCCCTCGGGGGTCTTCCAGGCGCCGCAGAGCTCGTAGCCCGCCTTGCCGGCGCTGATGCCGAGATGGCACATGAGGATCGAGAACAGGATGACGAAGCCGATCGACACGTAGCCGTACACCGCGCTGAGGCCCTGGTAGCCCAGGAAGTGCCAGGGGCGCGAGTACACGTAGCTGAAGCCGCGGCTGACGGCGTCGAAGCTGTCCGTCCCTTCCGCGGCGACGGCCGGCAGGAAGAGCGGGAGGCCGGTCATGGTGCCGACGCCGATGAGGGTCATGATGAAGCCGGAGAGGAGGGCGAGCGGCAGGAGCAGCGCGACGACGATCGAGCCGACGCCGCCGCCCGGAAAGAAGTCGAGCGCGTGGCCGACGAGGCCGCCCACGTAGTTGCAGAACGAGAAGAAGAGCAGGCCGATGACGCAGATGAGCGGGGCCCAGAAGAACGACCAGAACTTTCGTTTGGCGAACTGCAGGGCTTTTCGGGTCTCGATGCGCTCGCCGTCCTTGGCGATCTCGAAGGCCGCGATGCGCGCGATGGCGCCGCCGAAGTACGACCAGATCGCCAGGAACGTCAGGACGACCGCCGCGCTGTAGCCGAGGGCGATCCAGTGGCTGTGCTTGGAGCGGACGCCTTCGGGCGTCTTCTTCTGGGCTTCCCGGGCGGTGGGGGGCAGGCCGTCGACAGTGCCCTTGTAGATGACGTGAATGGCCTGGCTCTGCGCCCGGCACCACTTGTGCAGGACGAGGTCGCGCGGGGCGTCGACGGCATGCGCGTCCAGGGCGTTGCCGAGCCAGATCGTCATGCCGCCGCAGAGGAAGATCGTGAGGGCGATGCCGCAGAGGGCGAGGAAGCATTTGCGGAGGTCGAGCGCGACCATGAATCCGTTGAAGAGGTCGCGCCAATCTCCCCGTAGCTCTCTCATTTCTTGGGCTCCTTTCCCTCTTTTTTCGGGCTCTCGGCCGCCTTCTCGGGCGCCTTCTTCTCGGGCTCGCTCTTGGTCTTGCCCGCGCCCTTGTAATCCGTAACGTAGAAGCCGGCGCCCTTGAAGATCAGGCCCGCTCCGGTCCCGATGCGCCGCTTGGCCTTCTTCTTGCCGCACGCGGGGCAGGCCTTCGCCCCCTCGTCGCCGATCGGCTCAAACCGCTCGAACGTGTGTTTGCACGCGGAGCAGTAGTAGTCGTAGGTCGGCATGCGGAGTTGGGCCGAATTATAGGGGGGGGTCCACTCGGAGGTCAAGGGGAAGGCCTGACACCCTAAATTGGACAGTCCGATTTATGGTTTGTCGACGGCCTCCAGGAACGCCTTGGCCGAAGGGTCGTCGGGCTGGGCGCCGGCGACCTCCGTCAGCAGGGCCTTGGCGTACTCCGGGCCTTTCTCGTGGAAGTGCAGGTAGGCCAGCAGCGTCTTCGCCTCGGCGTCGAGGGGGTTCTCCCGCACCCGGTCCTCGACCCCCTTCAGCGCGCGCTCGAACTCCTCGGCGCTCCCGAAAAGGTCGCGCGGCCGGACCCGCCGCAGCCACCGCGGATCCGCCTTCATCGCCCGCGCCAGGAAGAGCGCCGCCTCCCGCAGGTCCCCGCGGGCCACGCAGCTCAGCGCCAGGTAGAGGAAGCCTTCCGGAATCGCCCGCAGGAAGCAGGCCTCCGCCTGCGCGTAGCGGCCCGAACGGAACTCGTGCAGCCCCTGCGTCAGCCGCTCCGCCGCCAGGTCCGGCGGCAGCACGCGCAAGTCCGGCGCCCGGACGGACTCCGGGGCGGGCGGGGGAGGCGGCGACTTCCTGAGCTCCGCGATCTGGGCTTCGAGCTCTTTGATCCGCGCGACATCCTCCTTCGGCGCGGGAGGCGGAAGCGGGGCGGCGGCGTCGCGTTCGACCGGACGGCGCGGCCAGATCATGAACACCAGCAGGAGGAGGACGATCAGCCAGGGAAGGAAGCGGAGGAGGGAGGGGCCGCGATGGTCGTCCGCCTCAGGAAGCAATCCAGGCGTAACCATCCGGGTCCATCTTAGCGGGCAGGTCCGTGATGAACCATCCGTTTTTCACCCGCTTCTCCTGGGTGCCGACGTCCTCCCAGTAGCCGGTGAACGGCACGGAGGGCCCGAGCCGGACGGCCAGGCAGCCGG
Source organism: Planctomycetota bacterium (assembly GCA_036383955.1). GTDB lineage: Bacteria > Planctomycetota > MHYJ01 > MHYJ01 > JACPRB01 > JACQFK01. The sequence goes on from DASVNH010000076.1 coordinate 6,909, forward strand.
ACGCCTCGTCGATTTTGATCTCGGAGCCCGGAAGCGCCCGGCCGACGGAGCCGACCATGATGTCGAAGGCCCGGAACTCCGCGGCCTGGATCGAGCCGAGCTCGCGGGGGATCCAGACGGGATGCAACGGCGAGCCGTACGAGAAGCGCGTCAGCGCGGTGAAGTCGAGATCGTAGGGGTGGGCCACCGCGATGTGCCGGCACTTCGAGAGCAGGAGGCCGAGGCCCGGATCGAGGTGCAGCACGACGTCGAGCCCGCGCCCGGCCGACAGCCACACGTGGACCGGATCCTCGAGATTGCCGTAGCGGTTGAAGCGGACCGGATCTTCGAAGAGGAAGGTCTTCGCGCCGCGGAGCAGGGGGGCGAGCAGCCCGTAGGGGACGAAGAGCGTGTCGCCGGGCAGCGCCAGCGCCAGGAAGCCGTCGCCCGGCCGGAGGTCGAGCGCGAGGCCCGCGGAGCTGAAGAGCGGGAACGCGGAGTGGTGGGCCGCGACCGCCGGGCCCGTCAGGGTGTCGATCGGATGCATCCACGCCGGCGCCTCGGGCGGCAGCGGGACGGCGTCGAAGTCGGGGGACTGGGCGGGGACGAGCTCGTCCCAGGCGACGTCCTTGCTGGGCCCCGCCATCCGGGTGCCGCCGCGGGCCACGAGCACGATGGTCTCGAGGGGCAGGGGGCCGGGGGCGGCGGCGGCCTCGACGAGGGGCCGGACGTCGGGTTCGCACACGAGCACGCGGGCGCCGCTCTTGAGGAGGAAGGCGCGGACGGGCTCGGGGGTCTTGGCGCGGCCGAGGACGAGGGGCACGGCGCCGAGCCGGAGGGCGCCGAGGACGCCGAAGGCGAGCTCCGGGATGCCCTTGCACATGAAGGCGACGCGGTCGCCCGTCTTGACGCCGAGCGAGGCGAAGGCGCGCGCGGCGCGGCCGGAGCGGGCGACCAGCTCGTCGCTGGTGAAGCGCTCGACCTGGCCCTCGGAGCCGTACCAGAGGAGCGTCCCGCCGCGGCGGACCGCCAGCTCGCCGACGTTGAGCGGCCCGGCGAGGGGGGCCACGAGCTGGCCCGCGACCTCCTCCCAGCTGAACGCCGCCCGGGTGGCGGCGTAGTCCAGGAGGACGGGCGGAGGCGGCTCCGGGCCCTGCTTCTTTCGGATCGTCGTGCTCAACGGCCCGAATTCTATCACGCAATTGGACGCCCACCAAGCACCTGCCCAAATGTGCCGGAGCGGATTCAGGGATCGTTAGGGATAAATCTGCCCGCTGCTTTTATCCTCCGGATAAAAGCAGCGGGCAGATTTATCCTCTGGCGGCGTTCTGGACGAGGGAGAGGACGTTGCCGGCGGGATCCCGGAAGTGGGTGAGCGAGCCGCCCCAGGCTTCCGCCTGCGGCGCGCCGTCGAACATCACCCCCGCGGCGCTCAGCTCCTTGTAGGCGCGGAGGATGTCGTCCACGCCGATCGACACCCCCACGAAACGCCCCACGAGCTTCTTCTCCTCGCGATCCTTGGGGTTCGCGCGCTCGACGCTCAAGGTGTTCTTGCCCCCCAGCGAGAACACGGCCACGCCGGTCTTCTCCTCGCGGGAGCGGAGACGGAGGCCCAGGGTGTCGCCGTAAAACGCCACGCAGTCGGCCCACTCGGCGGGAAAGGTGAAGACCCGGAGGTGCTGGATGCCCTTGAGGCGCGCCATGTTCATGGGAAGTATAGCTCCCCGCGCTGACGCGCGTAACTCCCAAGGACCAACTCCCAAATCCCAACACGTTCTACCCCCTGCTCCCCGAGGGGGAAGCCCGTCAGCGGCCGAACCAGCGGCGATAGATGGTGATCGCGCCGGTCTCGTCGCGGAGGACGCACGGTTGGTGGCTGGATCCGACGCCGGAGGGAGGATCCGTCTGGGCGCCCCAGCAGATCGGGCAGGTCAGCCAGCGCGGTACCGCGGCCGCCCAGCCGAGGACCGCGAATCCCAGCGCGATTCCGATCAGCCAGGGCAGAGCGCTACCTGGCCGTCTTGGTGTAGCCCGGCACGTACGTCCCGTCCTTGCGGCGGTAGCCCTTCACGTAGATCGTCTTGCCGGGACGTCCGGATTCGTCGCCGGTCATGCGGGGGACGGCGACCTCCTTCATCTCCGCCGCGGAGGCGCGGGAGGCGTCGAGCGCCTTCAGGTCGTAGACCGACACCCACCAGCCGCCGTACGCGTCGGCGGCGGTCTCGGGGGTGATCTCGAACGTGAGGCCGCGGCGGGACTGTTTGTCCTGGGCGAGGGCGAGGGCCAGCACGGCGTTCCGGTCGTCGGGGTCCGCCAGCAGCCCGGCCAGCGCGTCGCGCGCGGCGGGGCGCCGGGCCGGGTCGCCGTAGATCCCGATCTCGAGGCAGGCCGGCCGGTCCGGGTCGCCGTAGGCGTTGAACTCGACGTCCCCCGCCCGATACGAGATGTAGGGGACGTGGCGGAGGTGGCCGCGATCGACGACCGACGCGGAGATCGGGATGAGCTCGGGCGCGAACGCGCGGATCCGGTCGAGCGCCGCGACGGCGGACGGGAGCGCGGGAGGCGCCGGCCGGGACTTGGCGGAATAGGCGACGACCGCGGCGACGAGGAGGGCGATCAGGCCTCCGACGCCGCCGACCATCCGGCGGCGCCGCCGGCGGGGCCGCGGGTTTCCGAAGTTGATGTTGATGCCGCCCATCAGTTCCCGAAGGCCGCGTGCTTGGGATTCCCCTGGGAGACGAGGTAGGCCAGGAGGTCGAGGATCTCGTCGCGCGACAGGGTGATGAGCAGGCCGGTCGGCATCGGCGAGACGTCCGACGGCGTCACCCGGGCGATGTCGCTCTTCTTGATCGCCACGGTCTTCCCGGGCTCCTGCAGGTTCTCGGCCAGGTGGATCGTGTCGCCCTCGCGCTTGACGATCATGCCCTTGTAGCGCTCATCGTTCTTCAGGAAGACGGCGACGACCCGGAAGTCGTCCTTGATCTTCGCCGACGGGTCGAGGATCTGGCGCAGCAGCTCGGCGCCGGGATGCTCCTGGGCCGCCTTCGTCAGGTCCGCGCCGGCATTGCCGCCCGTGCCCTGGATGTTGTGGCACTGGACGCAGCCGGCGGCCGTGAACATCTCCTTGCCGCGGTTGAAGTCGCGCTTCTTCAAGGGGGCGTCGAAGTCGCCCTTGAAGTCCTCCATCGCCCACATCTTCACGAACTTGCGGGACGTCGAGGCGGGCTTCGCCCCCATCAGCTCCTCGGGGGTGTAGAAGTCGACCTTGTCCTTCGTGGCCTCGCGGACCTGCTTGACCTTGGCGGCCGTCAGCGGCGTCGCCTTGTTCCCGAACGAGTTGCGCACGTAGGTGAGCACGGCCGCGACGTCCTCGTCTCCCAGGAGCCCGCCGAACGGCGTCATGGGGGTGAGGCCGGGGTACTTCTTGCCGTCGAGCTCGAGCGGGCCGAACATGCCCTTGAGCGTGAGCTTGATGAGGCGGTCCTCGTCCTGCGTGACCCAGGGGCTCTTGGAGATCGGCGGGAAGCCGGACAGGGCCAGGCCCTCGCCGTCGGGCTGGTGGCAGGTCGCGCAGTGGCCCTCGCGGGAGTAGATCTCCGCGCCCTTCACGAAGAGCTTGCGGTCGTCGCCCTTGAGATGCTCGGGCACCTTGACGATGTTGACGTCCTCGACGGTCTCGTTGCCCAGGTAGGCCTTCCCGACGCGGTAGGTGTCCTTGACGAACTTGTCCTTCGTCAGCAGGTCGGGCGGCGCGGCCTTCTCGGCCTCGGCGATCACCGCGAGGCCGGCGTCCTTGCCGATCCACGTCGCGGCGACGATCGCGCAGAGCATGACCCGGCCGTTCGGATCGCGCGCCGCCTTCTTCAGCAGCTCGGCCTGATCGTGCAGGCGGTGGCCGTTGTAGCGGATGACGTCGACGCACGCCGCGCGCACGCGGTAGTCCTTGGAGTCCATCAGGCGGTGAAGCAGCGTCTCGTCGACGCGGTTGAGGCCCCAGGTGAGCCAGAGGGCCTCGAGCAGGGCGTGCTCGTCGTCCTGCTTCGCCGTCCACGCGGCGAGCGCTTTCAGGACCTCGTCGGGATTCCGGCCGCGCAGCTCGCGCTGGGTCCGGTACCGCGAGCGGTACTCCGGCAGCTTTAGGTTCTCGAGCAGCGTCGCGATCGGCGCCCCGGCGATCCTGGCGGGCTCCACGAGAGGCCGGCCGGGATAGGTGACCCGGTAGATCCGGCCGTGGACGTGGTCGCGGTTCGGGTCGCGGGCGTTGTGCTGCATGTGGCCGATCAGCGGGTTGTACCAGTCGACGATGTAGAGCGAGCCGTCGGGAGCGAACTCCAGGTCGACGGGCCGGAAGCAGGGGTCGCTCGAGACGGTCAGGTCCTGGCGCCACTTCGTCCGGTACCCGACGCCCTCGTCGATCATCTGGTGCTGCTTGGTGCCGAGGAACCCGATGGCGTTGTTCAGGAGGACGTCGCCCTGCGTCTCGGGCGGGAAGTGGCGGCTGCTGACGAACTCGAGGCCCGACGTCGGACGCACGCGATGCGCCGTGTCCACGAGATCGGGGCTGCGGGGATTCGCCGACCCGTAGCGCGACTTGATCGATCCCGGCACCATCCACTCGAAGTCGGGGCCCGACGTGTGCAGGAAGAAGTGCTGGCCCCAGTCGTCGTACGCGACGCCCCACGGGTTCGGGATCGACAGCTGGGCGTGGCGCTCCAGGTGGCGCCGCTGCGGCGAGAAGCGGAAGAAGCCGCCGTCGGTGCCGCGCACCGGGCCGTAGGCGGTCTCGACGCTCGTCCGCAGGAACGTGCCTTCGGAGAGGATGAACGCGCCCGAGGGATCGGCGCTGAACGCGCTGATCGCGTGATGCGTGTCGTGGTCGTCGAAGCCGCCGAAGATGACCTCCGACTGGTCGGCCTTGTCGTCGCCGTTCGTGTCCTTGAGCAGCAGCAGGGTCGTGCTGTGGCCGACGTACACGCCTTCCGGCGCGAACTCGAAGCCGATGGGCAGGTTGAGATGGTCGGCGAAGACCGTCTGCTTGTCCGCCTTCCCGTCGTTGTTCGTGTCCTCGAGGATCAGCAGCTTGTCGTTGGGCTTCGGATCGCCCGGTCTGTAGTGGGGATAGCTCGGGATCACCGCGACCCAGAGCCGGCCCTTGTTGTCGAACGACATCTGCATCGGCTTGGCCAGGTCGGGGAACTCCGCCTCGGAGGCGAAGAGCTCGATCTTGTAGCCCGGGGGAACCTTGATGGTGTCGAGCGCCTCCTTCCCCTTGAGATACTTGATCGCGCGCTTGAAGTTCGTCTCGACCGGCGGCAGCACGGAGGTCTTGGCGTCGAGCGCGGCGACGTCGAACGCCTTCCCCTCGAGCGCCGCCCAGATCGCCTGGTCGCGGATCTCGGTCATCTCGCGGATCTTCGCGATCTCGAAGGGGTAGTTGGCGGGGCCGAAGGGGTTGTAGCGACGTCCATAGGCGTGCACGCCGTTGGGGATCTTGAAGTCGTTGATCCAGAACCAGTCTTTTTCCAGGACGGCCGCGTGGACCGCGGCGCGGCGCGCTTCGGCCTTGGGCGTCGACGTCCCGAACACGCGGTCGATGAGCAGCGCGGTCAGCTTCTTGTAGCCGGCCTCGTTGAGCAGCGCGCCGTCGGTCGTCAGCGCCGCCTTCGATTCGCGATACCAGGCCTGGGAGGCGCGGAAGGCGTCGACGTAGAGGACGTTGTTCTCGGCGGCGACGGCCTCCATGACCGAGGCGTAGGCGGCGAGGATGGGATTCTGGAGCTTGCCGTCGGGGACGTCGAGCGCGCCCGCCAGATCCTGGATGGCGGTGGGGGACACGAGGGCGAGCTTGGCGGGGGCCTTGCCGTTGTAGCTCTGGGCGAGAGTGTGCTTGAGGAAGGCGTCGAGCTCGGCTCGGTAGTTCTTGAGGCCGGCGAGGCCCTGGAAGGATTCGTTGAAGCCGAAGAAGGCGAGGAGGACGTCGGGCTTCACCCGCGCGAGCCACTGTTCGTCGGTCTCGAAGTGGCCTTCGCCGCCGGCGATCTTGCCGTCGCAGTGGGCGAGGGCGAACTTGTCGGCGCCGGGGAAGCCGAGCTGGTTCTTGCGGGAGGAGTGGGGGCGGAAGCTGGGGGTGTTGCCTTCCTTGCAGAGGTTGCGGACGACGAGCTGGTGCTCGGGGTAGCGCAGCTGCAGCTCGGTCTCGAAGAGGCCGGTGTGGGTCATGCGGGAGCCGAGGCCGTTGCCCAGGAGCGCGACGCGGGCGCCTTTTTCCAATGGGATCGGGCCGGGCACCTGCTGTACCGAATTAGTGGTTCGACCCGGCTCACCACAAGCCGCGAGAAGTAGCAGCGACAAGAAGGTCATGTGCGGTCTCCCATCACCCTGTTCAACGGCAACGATGATACATACCGGAAGCCCGTTTCGTTGCCGCGGCCTGGACGCTCCCACCGGAGGACTCGGATAATGCGAAGGATCGATGAGCGAGCAGGCGGAGGCGTTCGATCCGGCGCGACTTCCGCTGCCGCGGCTGCGCGACCGGCGACGGGCGCTGCGGCGGTGGCTGCGGCCGCGCTGGGCGTACGTGCTGTCGCACTCCCCGGAGCCGATCTCGGACTGGGTCGGGAACGACCGGGGGACGCCCATCGACCGCGTGGCGATCGAGGGGTTCCTGGACCACCACCGGGGGCGGGTGCGCGGGCGGGCGCTGGAGGTGAAGGACCGGAAGTACACGGCGCGCTTCGGCGCGGGGAGCGTCACGCGGTCGGACGTGCTGGACATCAACCGCGAGAACCCGGAGGCGAACATCCTCGACGACCTCCGGTCGCTGGCGACGATTCCGGACGGGGCGTACGACTGCTTCATCCTGACGCAGGTGCTGCAGTACGTGGACGACCTCGACGCGGCGATCCGTTCGATCCGGCGCGTGCTCGCGCCCGGCGGGAGCGCGATCGTGACCGTGCCCACGCTGGGGAAGCTGGACGGGCAGGAGGACAAGGTGGCGGGGCACTACTGGCGGATGACGCCGGACTCGGCGCGGCATCTGTTCTCGAAGCACTTCGAGAACGATGGTCTGGAGATCCACGGCTGGGGCAACGCGCGTCTGGCGTCGGCGTTTCTGAGCGGGCTCTGCGTGGAGGACCTGTCGCCGCGGACGTTCGCGACCTACGACCCCGTGTTCACGTGCGGCGTGCTGATCCGGGCGACCCGGCAGCCGTCGTGACGGGCGGAAGCATCGCGAGAGGCCCCTCCCGGAGGGACCTCTCGCACTCGGGGAAGACGACTTACTTCACCACCGCCAGGCACTCGCCGGCTTCGGTCATGCCGGGGCAGGGCTTCTCGGCCCCGTCCACCCTGCAGTAGTGCCGGAACTCGACGTGCTTCAGCACCGTCGTCGCGCGCATGCCGCAGGCATGACCCTTCGCCACCGCGGGCTCGGCATTCGGCATCCGCCGGAAGTAGGCGTTCTCCATGTGCTTGCCCACGGTCTTCATGCCCAGGATGTCGCCCTCTTTGCGCTCTTCACGGGCGACTTCCACCAGCATGGTCTTGGGCTCCTCGGAGACCTTCTTCTCCACCCAATTCCAACGCTTGCCGGTCCAGACGCGCTCCTCCTGCGCGGCGGCAGGAGCCGCCATCAACGCCAGAAGGCCGACCGCGCCCAGGGCCGTCATCAGGAGCTTTCTCATCTCAACCTCCCTAACAAGCACGTTGTCTGTACCGCAAGCGTCTTGCCAGGCCTTCAGGCCCCGTTCCCGCGGGGTTTCAGGCCCTGGGCCGCGGACAAGTCCACGCTCGGAGGGGAGAAGTCCAAGGACATATTGGTACCGAGGGAGGGAGTCGAACTCTCGACTTATTCCCGGGTCTTCCGCTTCAGGAACTCCAGATCCTGCGCGTCCGAAGCGGAGCGGCGATCGGCGTAGGCGATTTCCTTGAGCCGCCTCAGATCTTCCGTGGAGGCGATCCGGAGGCGGCCCGATCCCACGTTGATCTTTTCGGCTCGCCCCGCCACCGCGTGAGCGGGCAGGGGGAAGTCGAGGAGCAGGTCGACGCGGAGTCCCGTTTTCGGATCGCTAAAGAACAGGCTCCGGGGCCGCTCCGCCTTCAGCTTGGCGACGGCGATCCGGACGTTGTCGACGGTCCGCTTGACCTCGCCCTCGGGGCTGAATTTGGTCACGAGCTCGAGGCGGTGGCGGTACATGAGCCTGACCAGGTCTTCCGTCGAGGGTCCCTGCGTGGAAACCAGGAGATCGAAATCCCGCGTGACGCGTTGGGAACCCAGGAGAACCAGCGCCATGCCTCCGACCAGGACGGGCTCGAATCCCCGCGCGTCGAGGGCGGCCGCCAGCGCTCCTACGGTCCGGAGATAACCGTCGCTAGCGGCCACGGGAGTTCCGGAGGGCGTCGACGGCTTCCAGGGCCCTGAAGTTCTCCCGGACGCGCCGTTCCGCGTGATGGGACAGGGCCCTGGCGCGACCGCCCTTCGCCGCGATCTCCCGCCGCTCTTTCCGCGACAGCGCGCGCGCGCGGGCCGTCCCTCCGCGCCGCCCCAGCGCCCGCGCGATTTCAGAAGCGTTCACGGATCTATTATTGCTTACCGCTAAGCACATTTCAAGTCGGCACGACGAGCAGGTGTGCTTCGAGGGGGAGGTCATGCCTAGGGAGGGAGTCGAACCCTCAACCCCTTGCGGGGAGCGGTTTTTGAAACCGCCGCGTATGCCAGTTCCGCCACCCAGGCGCGGGGGGCCAGTCTATCCCACGTGCAGGTGGGCGTCCACTCCGCCACTTGGTTATATTGGCTCCACACGGGGACCTAATAGAGCATGAACATCCTCCCGCTCGTCCTCGTCCTCGCGGCGTCCCAGGACGTCAAGGTCGACCTCCTCCTCGGCGACCCCGTCTTGATCTCCCAGGCGCCGCCCGACGTCCGCGGCTGGGGACCCTGGCAGTTCCCGCATGCCGACCGCCTGGCCGACGGGAGGATCCACGTCGACTACCACATCGACGCCGATTCGGCGAAGGCGTACGGCAAGCCGGTCGGCCATGCTTTTTCGAAGGACGACGGGAAAACCTGGACGCTCGCGAAGGAGGTGGAGGGCGACGACGGCCTCCCGCTTCCGAACGGCGACCGCCTCAAGCCCTACACGCAGGAGTCCATCGCCGCGGAGACGCTCGCGCTCGGGAAGCCCGCCCACGTCCTGCGCGGCTCCTATCCGGTGGACTGGGCCCTGTACCCGGTCGCCAAGCTCCCGCCCCAGCTGCGGGGCTATCGCATGCTCCGGCTGTCGAAGGGCGGCGGCGCCTGGACCCAGGAGTTCCCGAAGGTCTCGATTCCGGACGAGCACGCCCTCGTCACCGAAGGGGTCTTCGCCTTCCAGAGCTTCGACCGCGGCTTCGCCCACCTGCGGGTCGCGCCCGACAAGTCGCTCATCGCCGCCACGTACGCGATGCGCCGGGTGCCCGAAGGCGAGCGCGCGAAGCTGGGCGAATTCCGCTGGGGGACCGTCATCCTCCGCTCGACCGACCACGGCCGGAGCTGGACCACGCACGGGGAGATTCCCTTCCAGCCCGACACGGCCGCCGATCCGTCGTGGGCGAAGCGCGACGGCTTCACGGAGCCGGACATCGCGTTCCTCCCCGACGGATCGATGTTCTGCCTGATCCGGACGCTGGACGGCAATGGTGTCGGGCCGATGTACAGCTCACGATCGACGGACCAGGGGAAGACATGGTCCAAGCCGGTCGTCTTCGACAGCACGGGCGTCTGGCCCGTCCTGCATTCTCTGAAGAACGGCGTGACGCTCGCGTCGTACGGACGTCCCGGGCTCTACGTGCGGGCCGCGGGCGATCCGGGCGCCCAGACGTGGGGCGACCGCGTGACGGTCGTCGCCCCAAAAGTCTTCATGCAGGACACGTGCTCGTATGCCGACTGGATCCGCCTCTCCGACGAGTCGGCCCTGCTCCTCTACACCGACTTCCACTGGCCCGACGCCAAGGGCGTCCCGCGCAAGACGGTCCTCGCGCGGACCGTCACGGCCAGGAAGAAGGCCTAATAGCCGAAGGGAGTCCAGGTCTTCCCGTTCAAGCGCTGGTCGAGGCCGCGCTTGTAGGCCTCCTCGTCGTAGCGCTGCTGGGACGGGTTCGCCGGAGGCGTCCAGCTGAAGGACCCGCCCGTCGGCTGGTAGCCGGTGTGGAGGGCATCCCGCCGCCGGTACTTCTCGCTCGTGCTGACGATGGCGGCCGCGGCGGCCTTCGCCTCGGCCTCCAGGACGCTCGGGTGACGGGACTTGCTCAAGTCGTACAGCTGGCTCCACTTCTTTTCCTTGTCCGGGATACTGAATCCGTCCTTGTCCCCGTAGTGGTAGTAGAGCATCTGCGACGCTTCGGCCAGTTCCCTCACGTCGTAGCTCGCCAGCGCCCGCGCGTGCCATCGCGTGAAGATCTGAAGCCGCTTCGCGGGGGTGCCTCTGGCGTGATACCACGCCGTCCCCTGGAACCTCAAGGAAGCGCTCGCGAGCGCCACCTGATCCCAGAGGTTCGGATCCGTGCTTTTCGCCCCTATCAGCCAGTCTTCCCGTTCGCCCTGCGACATGGCCGCCCAGCGCCGCTCGAACTCGGCCTTCTCCCGGGCGATCCTCGCCTTCTCGTGCGCCACGAACTCGGCGATGCCGGTCTGGTCCGCCTGGAAGGCCTGCTCGCAACGCCGCACCAGCAGATCGAGCGCTTCCTGCCGCGTCTTCCCCGTCGCGAATTGAGGCGTGGCGAGCGCGGCCGGGTCGTCGATGGACGTCGCCGTCCACTCCGCCTCCGTGCCGACCAGCAGCACGGGACGATCGTAGAACGAGTAAGGACGATAGGCCGTGGAGCCGTGGGCGTCGACGTACGTGGGCTGACGGCCCGACGTCGGCGGGAGGATCAGTTCGGCGACGTCCCACAGCGGCACGCTGACCTTGGAGAAGTCCCATTCGGCCAGGCCCCAGCGGCGCGGCGTCACGCCGGGCCGCTCCAGGTAGCCCGGCTCTCCCGGAAGCGCGAAGCGTACCAGCCAGCGCGTCGGGTTCCACGGATGGCTCCGCTCCCATCGCGCGTGACTGAAGGGGCGCAGGCCGAGCGCGCCCGGCCCGGCGCTCAGCGTCCCCTTTTCCTCCAGCAGGACCCAGAGATCCTCCTCCGGCTTGGCGCCCGGGGCCGGAGCGGCGTAGTAGCGCTTCTGTCCGTTGGTCAGCGTGACCAGCTCGCCTTCGAGCTCGGTGATCGGCGCCAGCGTCGGTCCCAGGATGTAGGTGCGCGCCTTCTCGGGGTCGTCCTTGCCGGCCTTCGTCGACGTCCGGAGCAGGTTGACCGGGCCCGTGCTCCGCAGCAGGTAGGACCTCCCATCGCGGTTGTCCAGGATGGGACGGAAGTTCTCATAGTGGACGCCGGCCCCGCCGCCGGGAGGGAACACGTCCGCGGTCAGGCTGCCCCGGCCGGTCTGCTTCGCCACCAGCAGCCCGCCGCTCGCGTGCCGCTCGATGTGCAGGACGTCGCTCGGCAGCGCCTCGCGGGTCTTCAGGTCGAAGCGGCGCCACTGGAACGTCCCGTCCGCGGGAGGCACGCCGCCCGCGATCGCCTTGTGAATCTCGCCGGACGCCACGGGGTACATCAAGCGCTTGCGGACCGGGTACACGTAGACGCCCTGCCCCGGCACAATCTCGATCCGCTGCCAGTTCAGGGGCAGCAGGACCTCGCCGGTGACCGCGTCGCGGAGGCCGAAGCACATGTCCGTTTCGACGTCGTCGCATTCCCGGCCCTTGCCGGCGCTGCTGGGCACCGTGATGATCCGGGTCAGCTCGACGCCGCCGAGCCAGTAGCCGGGAGGGTTGCCGGAGACCTTGAACAAGGGCGTGCGGAACTCGGCGGGCCGAGCGACCTGGACCACGACCTTGCGGCCGTCGACCTCGCCGGTCTTCCACGTCGACGCGGCCCCCAGGCCGGGGTGAACGGCGGCGAACGCCGGGTTGAGGGTTTCGTAGCGCTCCCGGGCGGCCTTGCTCTCCCCGTCGCGGCCCAGGGCGTCCACGACGTCCTGCGAGAACCAGCCCGTCACCCCCTGCGGCACCACGACCCTCAGGGCCTGGGTGTACGCGGCGTGCGCGAGCTTCAGGTCGCCCTTGGCCCGATGGGCGTCGCCCTTCTGGACCAGATCCGCCGCCATCGCGTCGAACACCTTCTGCCGGCCCACGTCGACGAGGCCGGGGCCGAGCCCGGAGACCAGCCGCGACGTCCGGCGCGCCCAATCGATCTCCTCCAACGCGGCCGCGAACTCGCCTCTGGCCGTGTGGGCTTCCGCGCGCTTCAAGAAGAAAGGTTGGGGGTTTCCTCCGAGGTACTGGATCAGGAGGTGGTTGCATTCCCAATTGGCGGGACCCGCTCCCAGGGGTTCCGGCCACAGCTCCTTGTCGAGAAGGACGTTGAGCGCGCCCTCGCGATCCCCCTTGGCGTCCTTGGCCTTGGCCAGGCCGGCGACCAGAGACTGGTGCCACCCCCCTCGACCGAAGCGAAGCCCCTCTTCGAAATCCGCGATGGCGCCGTCGAAATCTTTCCGCTGGTGGCGGCACTCGCCGCGACGGAGCAGGAATTGGGCCTTGGACCCTCGCTCGTCCTCCAGCTTAAACCCTTCGCTGTAGTCCTCGATCGCGGCCGCCAAATCCCCTTCACGCCGGGAGCGGTCGCCCCGCTCCAACCAACCCTTCACGTCGGTGGGCGCGCAGGCGGCGAAGCAGGGGATCGCGAGCAGCAGGGCGATACCAGAGTTGCGCGTCATGATGAACTCCCGAGTGAAAAACTCAGGACCATTTTATCACCGCGACGCCGCCGGGGATTGAATTCGTCGGGTTATGATCACCGCGTCATGGCGATGTTCGTGCATCTGGCGCCGGAGAAGCGTTCGAAAGCCATCCTCCGGTCCGGGCTGCGCCTGCCGCCGGCCAGACGGGGCTGGATCCGCGGCGTCTATGCCATGCCCGTCACCCGGAACTACTTCGTGTCCCACCAATGGCTCCGCGAGCTCAAGCGCCGGGGCGACCGCGCGTTCGTCGCCGTCCACTTCCGCGTCCCCGACGACCAGGTCGTCCACGTCGGCCACTATGGCCAGGCTCACGCGACCGTCAGCGCGGCGGAGGCCGTGGCGGTCGTCCTGCGCGCCGGCAACGCCGAGGGCTACGAAGTCGTGATCCCGAGGGCGATTCGTCCCGCCGAGATCCACGCCCTCCGCGCCGTGCGCCAGGTCCTCGGCTGGCGCTACTACCCCGGCTCCCACGGCAAGCGCCCCTGCGGATGTCCGGCCTGCCTGTCGCGCGGCGAGATCAAGTCCCGCAAACTTCGCGAGCGCTACGAAAAGCCGCCGTCCGCGAAAACCGATTGACCGACACAGAATCCGCGGAGAGGGGCTTAAAGAGATCATCACCTGAAAGGGGAGATCTCGCATGGCGGCCCTCACCCTCTTCTGCCTGCTCGCCCTCGGAGACGAAAGCCGCTGGGCGCTGTCGGACCCCGCGCTCCACCAGGACTTCCCGGACCTCTGCCTCGACGCCGACGGAACCGCCTGGATCGCCTATCTGCGGCACGACGGGAAGGCCGACACCGTCCGCCTCGCCAAGAAAGGCCCGGCGGGCCTCGAGGACGTCGCCGCGCTCAGCGAGCCGGGCGTCGCCCACCAGCCCGCGATCGCCCGCGACGGGTCCGGCGGGCTCTGGGTCTTCTGGGGACAGCTCGGCCCGAAAAACGTCGTCCGCTTGCACGCGCGAAGCGTCCGCGACGGCAAACCGGGAGAGCTCCTCACGCTCGCGGCATCCGACGGCAGCGACACCTTCGCCGACGCGGGCACCGACGCCGCCGGCCGCGTCTGGGTCGTCTGGCAGTCCCTTCGCGCCGGCCAGGCGGACGTCTTCGCGCGCTATTACGACCCGGCGAACTCCCTGTGGTCGCCCGAGATCGCGGTGGCCGCCGACGAGGCCGGCGACTGGGAGCCGCGCGTCGCCTTCGACGGCAAGGAAGGCGCCTGGGTCGTTTTCGACAGCTCCCGCGGCGGCGAGTTCAACATCTACGCCGCCCGCGTCGAGCTCGACGGAAAGGTCGCCACGAAGAAGATCACCGACTCGCCCGATTACGAGGGGCGCGTCTCGACGACCTCCGACGGCCGCGGCGGCCTCTGGATCGCCTTCGAGCGGGGCAAGCAGCGCTGGGGCAGGGATCTCCGGGGCCACGACGCCCCCAAGGGCCTGAACGGCCAGAAGCGCGCCGTGCTCGGCCGCTTCGATCCCGCGAGCGGCACGTTCACGGAAACGCCGCCCTTCACGCCCATCCTGTCCGAGTGGCTGAAGGAACAGCTCAAGGGCAAGAAGCTCGTCGAGAAGCGCCTGATGGCCGCGGTCAACCTGCCGGCGCTGGGCGTCGACGGCGCCGGCCACCCCTGGATCGCCTGCCGCTACTACTCGCAGCAGAAGTGGCAGATCGCCGTCGCGCGCTTCGACGCCAAGCGCGGCGTGTGGTCCAAGCCGCAGGCGATGGACGACAGCACGTTCGGCCAGGACCGGCGGACGGAGCTGGTCCGCGACGCCCAGGGCAAGCTCTGGGCTTGCTGGCCCTCCGACCGCCGCACGAACAAGGACTGCGGCGTGCCGGCGATCTTCGTCCGGACGTTGGACGTCGCGCCCCCCGACGCGGAGGCCGTCGCGGAAGCGCCGCTCCCCGAGCCCGAGCCCTACCTGGACCCGACGACCCCCGACCGCGCCCGCTCGGACCGGCACACGTGGTCGATCGGCGGCAAGACGTACCAGCTCTACTGGGGCGACTTCCACCGCCACACCGACGTGTCGAACTGCATCACCGGGAACGACGGCTGCGTCACCGAGCAGTTCCGCTACGCGTACGACGTCGCGAAACTCGACTTCCTGGGAACCTCCGACCATACGGACGTGGGGAAGGTCTACGCTCCCTACGAATGGTGGCACAACCAGCGGATGGTGGAGGTCTTCTACAGCCCGAACCGCTTCCTCTCGATGTACGCCTACGAGCGCGAGCAGAAGTGGCCGTGGGGCCACCGCAACGTGATCTTCGCCCAGCGCGGCGGGCCCGTGGTCCACATCCAGAGGAAGAACTACAAGAACTCCCCCTGGCAGGCGCTCTATCCCGCCGGCGAAGGCGGCCCCGAGCTCATGCCCGAGGACCTGTGGTCGATCCTGAAGGCCTACGGCAAGCCGGTCTCCGTCATCAGCCACACCGGGGCGTCGACGATGGGCACGGACTGGGACCTCTACAAACAGATCGACGCGGCGGTGGAGAACCTGGTCGAGATCTACCAGGGCGCGCGGGTCAGCTACGAGGGCCTGGGCGCGCCGCAGCCCACGGTGGGGCTGGAGCGGAAGGAGAAGTACAACCCCGCCACGAACTCCAAGGTGGAGGATCCGCCCGCGCCGATCAGCGACTTCGGCAAGTACAACAAGGGCGTCTACCAGAACGCGCTGCGCAACGGCCACAAGCTCGGCGTCTTCGCCAGCTCGGACCACATCTCGACCCACACGTCGTTCGGCGGCGTCTACGTGGAGACCTTCACGCGCGAAGGCATCCTCGAGGCGCTCAACGCGCGGCGCACGGTCGCGGGGACCGACAAGATCTTCGTGGAGTTCAGCTGCGACGGACATCCCCTGGGCTCGACGCTCGACACGGCGGCGCTGCCGAAGCTCGCGATCGCGGTCCGGGGGACGTCGGCGCTCAAGCGCGTGACGCTCGTCCGGAACGAGAAGGACTTCAAGATCTTCGAGCCGGCGGGGAAGGACTTCGCGACCACGTTCGAAGACGCGGCGCCCATCGCGGGCGAGAACCGCTACTACGTCCGCGTGGAGCAGGCGGACGGCAACATGGCCTGGGCGTCGCCCGTCTGGGTGACGGTGAAGAAATGATCGGGCTGGTGCTCCTTCTGGCGGGGGACGCCGACATCCGCCAGGACGTCCGGCTCTCGCTGCGCGGCGACGCGATCGCGGTCGAGTACGTCGTCGAGCTGGGCCGCCAGGCGGCCTTCGCCGAGGCGCTCGCGATCGACGCCGACAAGGACGGACAGCTCAGCGCCGAGGAGCGGGCCCGGTATTTCGCGCGGCTCGAGGAGTCGATCCGGACCGGCCTGGAGCTGCGGGTGGAGGGGCGGGACATCCCTCTGCGCCGCGCGGGCGAGCTGAAGCTGGAGATGCCGTTCCGGAAGATCTACCGCTTCGAGGCGGAGCGGAGCGGCGGCGGACGGGTGGAGTTCCACAACGAGAACTTCCCGGAGTCGCCGGGCGTGGTGTCGCTGGACGTCGAGGCGGAGGCGGTGGACGTCGTCGTCGACGCCCGCGAGCGCGACCTGGTGTGCGACGTGCGGCCCGGGGAGGGGCGGGTGGAGCGGCGGCCGGTCGGGCGCGAGCTGCCGGGGCCGTCGAACGCGCCGCTCGGCACGCTGGCGCGGATCCTGGGGCTGGGCTTCGTGGGACTGCTGGTCACCCGATACCGGAAGGCGACGCTGCTCGGGCTGGTCGCGTGCGGCGCGGCGGCGTTCCTGGCGGGGCGGCCGTCGGAAGCGGAAGCGGAGCGGATCTTCCTCGCGCTGCACGACGCGGCCAAAGGCGACGCGCGCCGGGTGAAGCCGCTGGAGACGCGGATCGAGGTCGGCTGGGGCCCGGAGTTCCGGGCTCGGCACCGCTGGACGTCCTACGAAGCGGCCTCTCACGAGGGCCACGCCCACGCGCGGACGCGGGAGCGCGAAGCGGAGTATCGCGTCCGCTGGGCGGACGGCGCCTGGCGGCTCGACGAGCTCGACAGCGACGCGGGAACAAGAAAGCTTACAAAGGCATGGACGTCTTCGGTCGCGGAACGATCTCCCGACGAAACGCGCGGATTCCTTCGTTGAGCTCGGTGTACGTCGTCGAGTTCCGGACCCGGTCGGCATAGAGCAGTCGGCCGACCACGCCGCGCAGGCGGAACATCCAGTAGAAGCACATCAGCGGATTGATGAACAGCCGGCTGCCCGCCGTGCGCTCCGTGCGATGGACGTCGCCGAACCCGCCCTCGAGCGCGCTCAGGATCGACGAGCAGACGATGCTGGGATAGTCGGGCTGCCGGGAGTGGGCGTACTCGACCGCCGCCGCCATCGCGCGCGCCTCTTCCATCGCCGGCGTCAGCGCCCAGGCGCCGAGATAGTGTTCGGACAAATCCTGCACCGCGCGCAGGACGTCGACGTGCGACACCCCGTGGTAGTCGTCGACGCCGAACCCCAGACAGAGCAGGAAGGTCCGCTCGATGCCCAAGGCGTCGGCCGCGACCATGCTCGCCACGTCCTCCTGCGGCGTCCCCAATCCGGACTCATCGCCGCGCATCAGGCTGTCGGTCCCGCCGTCGACGAGAAGGACGGCGTCGAGGCGCAGCTCTTCCTTCAGGATCCGGTAGGCCTCGGCGATGGGCGCCACGCCGGTCCGTTCGAATCCCCAGACGGGCGCCTCGATACCCTTCGAACGCAGAAAGCGGCAGAGATAGTGCTCGGGGAAGTAGCGGCCGTCCTCGATCTTCAGGTCGGCGGTGACGCGATAGAGGGCGTGCGAACGCTTCTCGCCTTCCAGGTTGGAGAACGAGAGGTTGGCGAGATGGACGTTCCGTCCCTCGGCGCGCAGGGCCAGGTAAAGGGGAAGGCCGCTGAAGACGTCGAATCCCCCGCCCGCGCCGGCGACGAGGACGTTCCGCGCGTCACCCAAGGACCCGCTTAGCGGAGACGAAAGAAGGCTTTGTCTCATACCGCTCCAACCGGGAACCCAGCCGCGGGTTCACTGGAGATTCAGGCCAGTCGACGCACTTCCATTCTGACCCCGATGGCGGCCGCGTAGCGCGTGAGCGTCGTGAGCGTCGGACTGTGGGCGCCGGACTCGAGGCGCACGACCGCCGACTGCGGCACATCCATGCGGCGCGCCACTTCGGATTGCGAGAAGCCGGCGTTCTTGCGGGCGCCGACCAACTCCCGAAGGACCGCCACCGCGAGCGATTCCGCTGCGCGATCGAGGGCGTTCGCCTGCCGGACCTGCGCCGCTTCGGCGCGACGAAGGACCTCTTTCAGGCGCTCCTGGTCGGCCTCCACGCTCCGGGCGATCGCCTCGTCCTGGGCTCGACGCTCGGGCGAACGATTGTCCGGGTCGACCCAGAGCTTGAACCGCTCGCTCCAGATCATCCCGGCTCGCGGGGGCTTGGCTTTATCTCGTCTGTTCATAGTCGTCCGTACGCGGTGATCACGAGGATCACCTCGACCAGATACTCCTCGCCGAGCGCGTCGTACTCCTCGTCATAGCGCCAGACGATGAGAATCCCTCTTCCCGAGGGCGTCCGTCCCGCCGTTTCATAGGAGCCATCCTCTCTCTCGGCGTGCGGTCCGGTGCGTCGCTCGAAGGCATATTCGACCTCTTCATAACTGAGGCCGTGGGCCGCGATCTTGTCGAGATTCCAGTCGTCCCACTTGAACCGGATCACCCCGCCTCCAGATCATAACATATTTGTCATATACATCTCCGTCATATCTTACCGGCCCGCTGTGTCGGAGTGGGTCATAGGAGAAGGGCTACAATCAATGCGATGCGGGTCGTCGTGAAGACCGGAGACGTGCTGGACGAGGAGGTCGACGTCCTCCTTTGCACCGCCAACGCGCTGCTGCGGATGTCGGGCGGCGTGAACGGCGCCCTGCTTCAGCGCGGCGGCGAGGCGGTGCAGGCCGAGCTTGACGCCTTCCTGATGAAGATCGGCAAGCCCTCGGTCCCGCGCGGATCCGTGGTCCGCACCGGGCCCGGCCCGCTGCGCGTGAAGCACATCCTGCACGTGGTGGGCGTCGACGTCTTCTACGAGACGAGCGTGGCCGTGATCACCGGGGCGCTCCGCGACGCGTTCGCGGAGGCGGGCCGCCTGGGCGCGCGGACGGTCGCGACCCCCGCCCTCGCCACCGGCTACGGACCGCTGAAGGTAGCCCAGTTCGCCGAGGCGCTCCAAGGCGCGTTGGACGTCGCCCCGCCCGAGCTCCGGGTCGTCCTCCGCAAAGAAGACGACGCCGCGCTCGTGCGAAGCGCTATTTCAGGTTCCTGAAGAGGACGTCGAAATCGAGTCGGCGCCCCAGCCCGGGCCGCGGCTAGAGCTCCTCGAGGCCCAGCTCTTCGGTGAACAGGGCCATCGCGGTCCGGCCTACCTGGGCCGTGTCGTAGTAGGCGTAGGCGCCGACCCCGACGGCGCCGACGATGGGCAGCCAGCGGGCCATGGCGTTCGACGCCATCCGCTGCCCGACCCGCACCCCGACTTTTTCCAGGGTGGACTGGGTCGCGCGCCGGATCAGCACGCGTTCCCCCGCCCGGACCATGATGTCGCGCAGGGCCTGCGACGCCCCGTGCTTGAACAGGCAGTAGAGCATGCTCTCGCGGGTGAGATAGACCGTCTGCCCGTAGCTGGCCGCGAGGTCGGCGACGAGCTGCCGCTGGATCTTCCAGATGAGGAAGAGATCCGGGAGGATCGTCAGCAGGCCGGCCGGCCCGGGCGGCAGCGACAGCGTGCCCGAGAGCGCGGCCGCCTTCAGCGCGGCGGCGCTGATCAGCTCCTTCGAGCGGCTGGGGGCGTCGCCCCCGCTGATCTGGGACGACGCCGGGATGACCGACAGCAGCTTCTTGAGCGCCTTGAGGAGCGGGCTCTCCGACATCGAACTCCAGTATAGTGGGAGCCATGGACTGGAAACAGCTCCTCGTCCTCCAGTTTCCCGGGGCGTCGATCGGCGACTTCGACCGCCTCGTCGCCCTCGAGGACAAGATCGGGAAGGCGCTGGGATCGACGGCCGCCGTCGACGGCCACGACTTCGGCTCCGGCGAGGGGAACCTCTTCCTCCTCGCGAACGACGCCGCGGCGGTGTTCCGCGACGTCCTCCGCCTGCTCGACGACCGCGCCCGCGCGGACCTGCGGGCGGCCTGGCGGGACGTCGGGGGCGACACCTTCACGATCCTGTGGCCGTCGGGGTTGACGTCGTTCCGGGTCCTCTGACGCGAAATCCCTCCGGGAAACCCTGAGGCGGGATAGACTTCCCGGGGGGTATAGGGCCATGGGCGAACCCGTTCCGGAGTCCACGCCGGCCGCGGCCAAAGAGCGCCAGGAGCAGCGCGCGCATCCGCGCTTCAAGGTCGACGGCGCGACCGTGTCCCTGGCCAAGCCCGGCTTTCTCGCGACGCTCGGGGTCGGCGTGAAGAAGGAGGCCGTCGTCAACCTCTCCCAGGGCGGCCTCCTGGTCAAGTCGAGGAAGCTCCTCCCCGTGGGCGCCCGTCTGCTGCTGAAGATCGAGATCCCCAAGTGGCAGGATCTGATCGCGTGCGAAGGGGAAGTCCGCTGGTGCGCCGAAAGCGCCCGCGACGCGAAGAGCTTCTACGCGGGCCTCCGCTTCGCGGGGCTGAATCCCGGCGACGCCCGCCGCATCGAGCAGATGCGGGAGCTCTCGAGGTCCGCCGAGTACCGCGCGAAGTCCGCCGCCCGCAAGGACGGCTCCTCGGGCCGGCTTCCGCCCACCCGGCCCTAAGCCTGGTGCGGGACGACCGTCCGGCACTCCACGCAGAGAAACGGCTCGCTCCTTTGCCCCGTGAGGTCGTAGAACGCGTGGCATCTGGGGCACTGGGCGATGTCCCTGTTCTGCCGCCGCAGGATCTCCAGGAACTGCTCGGACGTCAGGCGCTTCTTCTTCAGGAGCAGCTGGCCCAGCTGGAGCGAGGATCCGGCCTGCTCGCGGAGGGTGCGATGGAGATCGGCGGCGGAGAGAAAGCCCAGGCGGACGGCGAGCTGGCCGAAGAGGCCGCCCCGCGCGGGGTCCGCCTCAAGCCGCTCGAAGCGCGAGGCCTGGGCGCGGCGGACCTCGGCGAATTGTTCCTCCGTCAGGTAGCCCCCCTGGACGAGGAGCTCTCCCAGCGGTTTCGGATCCCGCGCCTGCAGCGCCAGGCAGGCGTCGAGCTGATCGGGGTTGATGAACCCCGCTTCCAGGGCGATCTGGCCGATGAGGTGAGGGTTGTCCTTCACTTCCATCCCTAATCCCTCCCACCCGAACGGATCCCGCGCCGTGACTTACTACGCCTTGGTTTCCGGGGTCGGTCCGTCGAGGGACCACGGCTTCATGGCTTCCCGGTAGGGGTCGGTGATGGCCGCGAGGGACCGCAGCTTTTCCGACGCCTTGGACCGATGCTTGTCCGGCTCCTTGAGCCAGAGCGTGACGAACTCGCTTTCCCGCGAGGAGGCCATGAGGAAGGCCAGCGCCATCTCGAACCGCTCGGCGGGCTCCGGGAGGTTGGTCACTCCCTCGAGATAGTAGCGGAGCTCGCCGACCAGCTCGGAAAACTTCTCGCGGACGCTGTCGAGCGCCTGCCGGATGGACGCTTCCTCGTCGGCGCCGGGAACGGACACTTCGCCCCCCGGCTGGGGAGCCAGCGACCGCCGGCTGCGGGCCAGGCGCAGCGTCTCCCAGAATTCCGTGGGATCGCCCGTCGAGCGCAGGTAGTCGAAGGTCGCGGCGGCGCCGCGGAGCTCGAGGAGCGCGGCCGGCATGAGGCCCGGCGGCAGCGAAGACTTCGGTGGAGCCGGCGGCGGAGGCACGCTCTTCGTGCTGGGCCGCGACGCGAGGGTCCCGCGATCCGCCGGTCGATCCATGTTGTTGACTCCGCCTCCTGGTTCTCCCACCCCGATCAGTCTAACCCCTAGCGTTTGGGTTGGGTGGACAAAAACCCATTTCGGATGCGCCGGGCGTGGCGGCGGACCTCCGGATCCGAAGACGCGGCGGCCGCGCCCAGGGCGTCGCGGACGAGCGGGCTCGACGTCCCCATCCGCTCGAGCAGCAGGCAGGCCTGGGACTGGACGGAGGGCGTCGACGTCCTCAACGCCCAGCAAAGGGCGGGCGCGGCGCGGTCGCCGAGCTGCAGCAGGAGGGAGCGGGCCTCGCCGAGCACGAGGGAGCCGGACGCGAGCCCGCGGATCAGGACCGGATAGGCCCAGGGGAGGAGCGGCTCGACGTCCCCGGGGGACAGCGACGTCCTCGCGATATCCATCGACCGCCCGCGGAGCAGCTCGTTGAGCCGCGCCTCCGCGCGCGCCTGGACGTCGGGCCCCTCGGCCTCGGCGAGCGCGCGCAACGCCTCGGGCAGCCGGCCCGCCTCGTAGAGCCGCCGGCTTTCCCGGCGCAGGAGGCGGACGACGATCCGGTCGAGGCGCGCCCGAACTTCGATGTCGCGGCAGCGGTCGCGGAGGATCCGGAGCTCCTTCACGTGGACGGGATCCACGGCGCCGAGCGCGGCTTCGGCGGTCGCGCGGATTTCCAGGTCGTCGGCGGAGAGCCGGGCGACGAGGGCGAGCAGGCAGGCGAGGAACAGCGGCATGAGGTCACTCCAACAACGGCCGGCCAGTGTAGCCGTTGAAGCTCGCCTTTTCACGTCCTACCCGCTAAGATGGCCCCCGAGTTTGTGAGAGGGGTGTATGGAAACGGACACCGCGGTCGAGCAGATCGATGACGCGCGACTCCTGGCCCTCCTCCGCGCCGACGCCTCCCGCTTCCCCGACGCCGCCGTCGAGGAGATCGGACGTCGCGGCGACCGCCTGATCCCGGGCCTGCTCGAGGCCCTGGGCTCCGTCGACGGCCGGCCGCTCGCCGCCGTGCAGGCCGCCCTCGGCGCCATCGGCCGTCCCGTCCTCGAACCTCTGATGGCCCGCGCGCGCCGGGACGTCGCCGCCCTCGACGCCCTCACGGCCGCGGCCGTCCGCCAGCCCGTGCTCCAGGGCGAGATCCTCGACTTCTTCCGCGTCCTCGTCGAGGACGCGGCGGCGGCGGAGGACGTCCGGGGCAAGGCGACCCAGAACCTGCTGCGCTTCGCGCGGCCGGGCGACCGCGACCTGCTCGGCGACGCGCTGCCGCCGCTCCGCTCGCTCATCCGCGAGGAGTTCTGGCGGATCAGCGTGACCGGCCACGAGGACGACTACCGGCACATCCTGCGGCCCATCGAAGAGAGCCTGGTCGACGCCTACCGCTGGAACCGCGGGCTCACGAACGCCGACGCGCGCCGGGCGGTGGCCCGGGTGCTCGAGTTCCTGCCGGAGGCGCCCGACGAGCCGCTCGCGCGGGTGATCCACGGCCGGCTCCACCGCGCGGCCACGCTGTCGCCGGGGCGGATGTCCAACATGGAAATCGCCGCCTGCCTCAAGCGCGTGCTGGTCCAGATCAAGACGCGCGACGGCGTCCGCGCCTACCTCGACTTCCTCGACGACGTCCTACCGTAGCCGTCCCGCCGGACGGCAAATCCCAAATCCCAAGGGCCAAATCCCAAGGCGGAGGGTCCGCCCGAGTCGGGAGTCGCGAGCGTCCCCCGAGGGCGTCTCAGTGGCTCCGTGTCTCTGCGGCTAACCGCCAGCGCGCGGCGACGTCGTCGATCGTCTCGCGCACGGCGGCGCGCGAGTCCCGCTTGTTCTCCCCCGCGTCGCGCAGGCGGTCGTACTCCGTGTGCAGGTGCCGGATGTGCGCGCGCACGGCCAGCGTGACCGTCTCCGCGTCGAGCTCCTTGGCGGCCGCGGTCCGGCCGACGCGGCCGCTGTGCTTCTCGCAGGCGTGGCGCGCGATCGTCTCGGCCGCCGGGCAGCCCGGATAGGCCTTGAGGATCTCCGCCGTGAACGCGGCGACGAACGCGGCGTCCTTCACCGCGTCGCGCGCGCGCCGCTTCACGGCTTTCTCTTCGCGCTCGACGGCGTCCGCCGCGCACGCGCTCCGCGCCTTCTCGATCGCCGCGGGCTCGAGCAGCGTGCCCCGCCGCTCCTCGCGCTTCCGGCGCCGGTTGAACGTCATCACCAGCTCGTGCCGGGCGGAGAGGGACGTGGCCCGCCGGGTCAGGGCCGGATCGCCGGAGGGCAGGAACTCGAGGTCGCCGAGCCCCAGGCACCTCGGGCAGCGGCCGTCGCGGTGGAGGTTCAGGGCGTCGCCGCAGCCCGCGCAGCGCGCGCCTTCCTGGTCGGAGATCCAGACGCTCACTCCGATAAGATCGGCGAAACGCGGCGCTTACGCCACCCGTTTCAGCGCGGACGCGAGGGCGGACGTCGACGGCACCCCCACCTGGAATCCGGTGAGGCGGCCGTTCTGGAAGAGGCCGAGGGTCGGGACGTAACGGATCCGGAACGCCAGGCCCAGGCCGGGGTCGGCCTCGACGTCCACCTGCGCGATCCGGACCCGGCCTTGGAAGTCGCCGGCCAGGCGCTCCAGCTCCGGCTCGAGGGCCCGGCAGGTCGAGCAGGTGGACGTGCGGAACTCCACCAGGGCCGGGATCTCGCTCTTGAGGATCCTCCGCTCGAAGGTCGCCTGCGTCACCCGCTCCATGACCGTGTCCTCCTACGGAGGAGGATCCGCGGGGAGCGCTATTCGTGCCGGACGCTCAGGGCGCGGATCCGTACCTCGCCGCGTTCGCCGGCGACGTCCCCCTTCTCCAGGTTGGACTGGGTGTAGACGCCCGCCTTGAAGTAGCAGCCGACGGCGGGGCGCTCGACGTCCACCTTGTCCGCCCCGTTGTAGGCGACGCGGATCCGGGAGGCGGCCGCGACGACCTTCACGTCGAAGAAGGTGCCGAGCGCGTAGGCCGGATCCAGCAGGCCGAGGTCCTTCCCGCCCCCTTCGACGAAAAGCGTCTTCCCCTCGAGACGGATCATGATCACGTCGTCCCGGGCGTCGTGGATCTGGCCGGCGACGACGTGCGGCTTCCTCGCGGGCAGGCGGGTGATGGCCTGGGTGATCGACATCGTGTGCGTGCCGGACTCCGTCGACCAGAGCGCCAGCTCGCGCAGCTCGCAGCGCGGATAGGACGAGCCCTTGGTCGTGACGCCTTCGACGGGAGCCCGGAAGAGGAGGCCGTCGGGCCCGCTCTCGAAGTGCTCGGACTTGAAGCCCGCGAGGTCCCGGATCTCGTCGGGCTTGCCGACGGGCAGGGTCAGCTTCCAGCCGCGGAGGTCGACGTTTGTCACGAAACAGACCGTCTGTTTCGTGACTAGCGCTGGCCGGTGGCTTTTTCGAGCTCCGCTTCCTGCTGGATGCGCTCGCGCTCGGCCTTGGAGTTGGCGATGGCGTTCTCCAGGGCGTCGTCGGCCAGCTGGGTCATCTCGGCGGCGGCGGTCTTGAGGTCCTGGTGCTCGACGGCCCGGCTGACGACCTCCGCGCGGGTGGCGCCCTTCTTCTTGCCGAGGAAGGGCTTCACGAGGAGGTGGAGGACGTCGCGCATCGGCATGTAGCGCGTGAAGCGCCGC
This sequence comes from Planctomycetota bacterium, assembly GCA_036383955.1. Taxonomy (GTDB): domain Bacteria; phylum Planctomycetota; class MHYJ01; order MHYJ01; family JACPRB01; genus JACQFK01. Next base: position 32,199 of record DASVNH010000076.1, read on the forward strand.
AGGAGCTTGAAGGTCTGCATCGGGTAGCGGGTGAACTTGTAGAGGATGAGCTTCTGGAGCTCCTCGGAGCGGATGCGGTGGACTTCCTCGCCCGGCAGGCAGGTCGGGTCGATCTGCGTGCACTTGAAGTACTTGTACCAGTCGGTCGCGTCGTTCACGAGGCCGCGCTTGACGAACTCGCTCCAGAGCGGCGTGCCGCGGTAGACGCACATGCGGTTGAAGCCGAAGGAGTCGACGCGGAGCTTCGAGGCGAACTTGAAGGTCGCCCGCAGGTCCTCCTCGGTCTCGTCGGGGATGCCGACGACGAAGAAGCCGTGCACGATCGGAATACCGGCCTGCTTGGCGCGGTTGACGGCCGTCTCGATCTGCTCGAGCGTCTGCTCTTTCTTGAGGCGGTCGAGGATCTTCTGGCTGCCGCTCTCGATGCCGAACATGAGCGTGCGGCAATGGGCCTTGGCCATGGCGGGGAAGAGGTCCATGCAGGTCGAGTCGACCCGGCCCTCGCAGCCCCACTCGATCTTGATGCCGTTGTCGTTGATCCCCTTGCAGATCGCCTGGATCCGCTTGGGCTGCAGCAGGAAGTGGTCGTCGACGAAATAGCAGGCCCCGTAGCCGTCCTTCTGCAGCTGCTTCATCTCGCCGACGACGTGCTCCGCGCTCCTCGACCTCCACTTGCCCTCGTTGAAGATCGGGATGTCGCAGAAAATGCAGGGCCAGGGGCAGCCCCTCGACGTCTGCATGGTCGTGAAGCGGTCGAGCGAAAGCACGGCGGGGACGTCGAGCGGCATCGACTCCACGAAGTCGATCGGCAGGCTCTCCCGGTCGGGATAGGGCCACTGATCGAGGTTGCGCTCCATGATCCGGTTGGGGTTGGTGACGACCTTGCCGTCCTTCTGCCAGGTCACGCCCGTGACGGTGCCGGGGTCGTCGAGCCGCTCCAGGAGGTCGAGGATCAGCTGCTCGCCGTCGCCGCGGCAGATGAAGTCGACTTCCGGCACCTGCAGCTTGACCAGCTGGGCGTTGAGGGAGGCGAAGACGCCGCCGAAGGCGATCTTGACCTTCGAATCGGCGGCACGAATGCCGCGAGCCAGGATCTTCGCGTACGGATAGCTGGTGGTGGAGAGGAAGCTGAGGCCCACGAGGTCGGGCTTCTGCCGTCCGATCTCCTTGAGGATCACGTCGTTAGGCGTTTCGGGGTTGGCCTGGTCGAACATGGTGACTTCATGACCGGCGCGCTTGAGCACGGAGGAGAGGGACATGACGCCGATGGGGGGGAAGCCCATGACCTGGAGCCGGCCGTTCTTGCCCAGCTTCTTGCGCGGAAGGGCGTAGAACTGCGGGTCGCGGACATGCACCAGAATCACGCGCATGCGGTATCTCCGAACTCGAAGCAGGCCATTCTATACATCGGCCGATATGAATAATAGGCCGCCTTGAATCCGCGCCTACCCATGGCGCATACTATATTCGGAGCGGGAGCCCGAGGAGGCCAGAGCATGCTCCGTATCGACGCCGGCGCCGCCCCCGCCGAGTACTGCGACGGGGTCTCGCGCCGCTCCTTCCTGCAGCTCGGCGTGGCCGGCATGGCCGCCCTGGGCCTCCCCGGGGTCCTGCGCGCCCAGCAGGCCACCAAAGCCGCCCCCAAGGACACCCGCTGCATCCTCATCTGGATGGACGGCGGCCCCGGCCACATGGACATGTACGACATGAAGCCGGACGCCCCCGCCGAGTACCGGGGCTTCTGGCGGCCCATCCCGACCAACGTCCCCGGGATGCGCATCAGCGAGCTCTTCCCCCTCCAGGCCAAGGTCGCCGACAAGTTCTCCATCGTCCGCTCCCTCTGGCACAACGACGGCGACCACTTCGGCGGCGCCCACCGCATGCTCACCGCCCGCGGCGGGGCGAACGGGGGCGACACCCTGGGCAAGTCCCCCTCGATCGGGTCCATCGTGGCCGCGACGGCCGGCTCCCGCGCGACCGCCCTCCCGAGCTACGTCTCGCTGCCCTACGCCTCCAGCGTCGGGCTGCGGCCCGGCTACTTCGGCGCCAACTACCTCGGCCAGCACCGCGACCCCTTCGAGACCGACGGCGATCCCAACGCCAAGAACTTCCAGGTCCGCAACCTGCAGCTGCCCGGCGGCATGACCATCGACCGCATGGGCGACCGCCGCGCGCTGCGGAAGAGCTTCGACACCCTCCGGACGGACGTCGACGCCCAGGGCCGCTTCGACGCCATGAACGAGTTCGACCAGCAGGCCTATCAGCTGGTGACCTCGGAGAATGTCCGTAAAGCGTTCGATCTGTCGAGCGAGAGCGACACGCTGCGGGACGCCTACGGCCGGAACGGCTGGGGGCAGTCGACGCTGCTGGCGCGGCGCCTGGCCGAGGCCGGCGTGACCTTCTCGACGGTGCACCTGGGCGGCTGGGACCACCACTGGGACCTGAAGAAGGGCATGGAGAACTACCTCCCGAAGGTCGACGCCATGCTGTCGACGCTGTGGGCGGACCTCGCCGCGCGCGGCCTCTGGGAAAAGACGCTCGTGGTCGTCTGCGGCGAATTCAGCCGGACGCCCCGCATGAACGACGGCAGCGGCCGGGGCACGCCCGGACGCGACCACTGGGGCAACTCGATGTTCTGCGTCATGGGCGGCGGCGGCGTGAAGGGCGGCGTCGTGGTCGGCTCGACCGACGACAAGGGCGAGGCCCCCGTCGAGCGCCCCGTCACCCCCGAGGACATCCACGCGACGATCTACCACTGCCTCGGAGTCGACCCCTCGACGGCCTTCCTGAACCACGCCGGCCGCCCCGTCCCCGCCCTCGACGGCGGCGCCCCGATCAAGGAGCTGCTCTAAACAGGACCAGGGACCAGGACCTGGACCAGGGACGGGGCATCCCGCTGGGAATCCCCCCGGGGAGCGGATGCCGGCGCGACTGTGAACCCGGTTGACGGAGATCCCCCGCGCTGAAGCTCCCGCCGCGGACAACACGTAGTAGTTGCGTCGGCGACGTCCCAGGGGAGTCAAGGGGCCGCTCCCCTGGTCCGGGTCCTGGTTTCTGGTCCTTTCCAAGAGGAAGCTATGATCGCGATTCTGCTGTCCCTCGCGCTCCAGGAACGAGACCTCTTCGACTACGAAGGCCAGAAGGCGGCCAAGGACGTCAAGAAGATCGTCCTCATCGGCGACGCGGGCACGCACGGGGCAGCCGGCAACCACGAGTTCGTCGCCGGCTCGCTGATCTTGGCGCGGCGGCTGCACAAGGCCTACCCGAACGTCCACGCCGTCGTGCACTCCTCGAAAAACTGGCCCAAGGACCTCTCGCACGCGGACGCGGTGGTCGTCGGGCTCAACCACGGCGGCAAGGCGGCCAAAGACCCCCAGATCGCGGCGGCCGTCGCGCGCGGCGCCGGCTTCATGGCGATCCACTTCGGCGTCGAGGTCAACAAGGGCGAGCAAGGCGACGCCTACCTCAAGTGGATGGGCGGCTACTTCGAGTGCCAGTGGTCCGTCAACCCCTGGTGGACCCCCAGCTTCAAGGACTTCCCCAAGCACCCCGTCAGCCGCGGCGTCACCCCGTTCAGCGTCCGCGACGAGTGGTACTACCACATGCGCTTCGTGCCGGACATGAAGGGGGTCACGCCGATCCTCTCCGACGTCCCCCCGATCAAGACCGTGAGCGAGAAGACGAGCGACCGGGGCGGGAACCCCGACGTCTTCAAGGCCGTCTCGGAGAAGCAGCCGCAGCACATGGCCTGGGCCTATGACCGGCCCGACGGCGGCCGCGGCTTCGGCTTCACCGGGATGCACGCGCACGCCAACTGGGGCACCGACGGCTTCCGCCAGGTCCTGGTGAACGCCCTCGCCTGGGTGACGAAGCTCGAGATCCCCGAGACCGGCGTGGTCTGCGAGCCCGTCGGCCCGGACGAGCTGCAAAAAGTCATCGAGGAAGCCAAGGCGGCGATCGCGGCCGGACGATAAGGACCCCCCGGGGGGGTTGCCGGGGGAGGCCCCTCCCTGGTCCGGGTCCTGGTTCCTGGTCCTATTGAGGAATCTCCAGCAGCGTGTAGGCGCCCACCGGGTGGACGAGGGGCTCGCCTTTCGCCGACTTGACGGCCTTGCCGGCGATCATATAGACGCGGTCCTTCACCAGCGGCAGCGTCAGCTCCGCCGACAGGCCGTTGGGGGCCACCTCCACCTTCTCGACGGGGACCCGCGAGCGGTCCAGCTCGGGCGAGCCGTAGGCGCCCGTGTACTCGTAGCGGTGGTGCTGGACCTCGAAGGCGACGGACGTCGGATCCACCGGCCGGGTGAACTCGACCCGGAAGCCCCGCGGACGGACGCGGATGGTCCGCATCTCGAACGGCACGTCGCCCGTGTAGTCGATCCGGAACACCGCGCCGCGGTCGGGCTGCGCCATCCAGCCGGGCTCCGTGATCGAGCCGACCCAGAGGCGGCCCCGGACGTCGAAGCTCAACGTCAACGGACCTAACAGTCCCTTGCCCCAGAACGGGAAGCAGACGCCCTGGGTTTCGCCGTTCACCTTCTCGACGTCCGCCCGGATGATCGCGCCGCCGAACATGAGCTCGGCCATGAAGATCTGGCCGCCGAAGGGCCCGAACGTGTCCGGCCTGGCGTACGTGACCCCGTTGATCGACCGGGCCCAGCCGTACGGCACCCAGACGGCCGTCCGCCCGAACGGCTTCGACACGTGCTCCTTCTGCTCCGAGTTCGGGAAGCCGTAGTAGCGGCCCGGGACGATCGCGCAGAGCTTGTTCGTCGCGACCCACTCGCCCTGGTTGTCCGTGTAGAAGACGTCGCCCCAGGGGCCCGACGTCCAGCCGACCGGGTTGCGGAAGCCGTAGGCGACTTCCTCCACGGGCCCCAGCCGGATCAGGCTGCCCGACCCCGGCATCTTGCGGTTGGCATAGGGCGCGTACGAGATGACCCAGCGGCCGTCGCGGTCCTTGGCCGGCCCGTAGGCGTAGTCGTAGGTCTCCTGCACCCCGTGCGGCAGCGCGAAGACACGCTCGACGCCCTTCTCCGTCACCTTGCTCAGGTTGCGCCGGTGCAGCACGTAGAGCTCGCCCTGGTCCACAAGCATCCCGTAGCAGTCCTGGAAGAGGCCGCCCGCGTAGTCCTTGAAGCCGCCCTCGACGACCTCGAAGATCTCGCCCCGCTTCATCGACGCCACGAAAACCCGTTCACCTGCCGCGATCGCGCCCGGCATCACCAGGTCCTCGCCCGTCGGCAGCTTCGGACGCGGCCAGGCGACCGCCTTGTACCCCGGCCGCTCCAGCGAGCCTTCCTCGCGGCCGGAATCGCCGAGCTTGACGACCTCGACCTCCTCCGGCTTCACCGGCGGGGGAAGGGCGACGCCGAGGGGACGTCGATCGGCCATCGAGATCACGAGCTCGCCCTTGGAGCCCTTCACGCGGAAGCCGCGGTCGAGCCGCTCGTAGCTCAGGAAGTCGCCGACCGTTTCACTGGTGAGCGGTACCGGCGTGCCCGACATCGTGTACGTGCGGATGCGCCCGCGCACGTGGCGGAGCAGCCGGGCGCCGACGTAGGCCGACTTCACGGTGCCGCTCTGGACGTCGAAGAGCACCGCGTCGCCGTCCCAGAGGCCGACGATCGCCTCGACGCCGCCCACGGGGATCTGGGCGACGAGGGGGCCGTCGATCGGCCCCGGCGGCGGCGGCTTCGGGCTGGGCGCGTCCTTGCCGAGGAGGAAGTAGGCCCAGAAGGCGTCGCGCTCGCGCAGCGCCTCGGGGGCGAGCTTCGGCATCGGGGTGCCCGGGTGGATCCGCGCCGGATCCTCGACCCAGCGGTTGAACCAGTCGCGCCGCAGCCGCTGCGCGAACGTGGTGATCTCCGGCCCGATCGCGCCGGGATCGGACTCGGCGATCATCTTGCCCTTCACGACGTGGCAGGACACGCAGGCGAAGCCGGTGAAGCCGACGAGCCGCGGCCCTTGCGCCGCGAGCGTCGGGTCGGCGGGCGGCGGGAGGTCGGGGCCGACGACGTCCCCGTCCGCCTCGGCGAGCGCCCGCAGGATCGCGTCGGCCTTCTCGCCGAACGCGGGCATGCGGTACGTGTACTTCCCGTGGCGGTGCCCCTGCGCGCCGTCGCGGATCGCGGCGCGGAGGTAGTCGGCCGTGAACTTCTGGTGCGCGAAGGTCAGCCGCGGCGTCTTCATGAACGGCACGTGCTGCAGGAACGCGCCGCCCAGGACGCTCGAGGCGTCCTCGAGGGGCGACGAGCGCTCGCCCTCGCGCACGTGGCAGCGCGCGCAGCCCAGGGTGTCGAGCATCCGCCGCCGGTCCTCGACCGGCGAGGCGTGTTTCTCGAGAGGCTCGACGGCCAGCCAGGCGCGCACGGCGTCGTCGATCACGCCGCCGCCGGCGCAGGCCGGGCCTTTCATCGGGATCGGCGCCTGGTGGCACTTCGCGCAGTCGGCGCCCCGCTTCACGGGAGGGACGTCGAACTGATTGAGATAGGACCCGATGTGGCGGGCCTGCGTGGGGGAGAGCTTCTGGTTGGGCGTGTGCTTCTCGACGAGGAACTCGACCAGGTCCTGCCGGCCCTTGAGCGGGCGGAAGGCCCGACGTCCCAGGGGCTCCTGGTCCTCCTCGTCGGGGATGAGGTGGCAGGCGACGCAGCCCAGGGTCAGGAACTCCCGACGTCCCAGGCGCGCGTCGCCGTACTTCGTGAGGGCCGCGAGGCCGGTTTCGCCCCCGCCGTGGGTGGGCAGCCAGGCCCGCTGCCAGGGCAGATCATAGGCCTCGGCCATCGGAACGCCCGCGGCGTGGCAGCGCTTGCAGCCTTCGACGGCCCGGCGTCCCTTCTCCTCGAGCGTGAAGAGCGGATCGGGCGCGTGATAGAAGCGGGCCGGGTGGACGGGCTCCTTCGTGAAGAGCGGGCTTTCCCACCAGAGCTGGAAGCGGGCGGGCACGCCGGGCTTCGAGCGGAACTCCGCTTTGAAGCGGTGCAAGCCGGCCTTCAGCTCGAGCGGCTTGTCCGCGGCCGCGCCGTTGATCTCGACCGCGCCGTCGCCGGCCACGCTGAAGCGGAGGACGTCGGGCTCCAGCACCTGCAGCCAGCCGGTCCAAGCGACCGCGTAGGGGCCCGGGGGGAGTCGAGGATGCGGATGCTCCAGGCCCCAGGCGAGGGCGGGCTTGGGATCGACGCGGCGGACGACGGCGTCGCCGCCCCGGATCTCGGTGAGGAGGCCGGGGCGGAGGGTGTCGAACGCGGGTTCCTGGAGCGCGAGCAGGAGGAAGAGCATCCGTAGAGCTTACGCCTTCCGCCGGTTGGTCGGCGTGTTCTCCTTACGGATCCCCTGGCTGATCCACTCCCGCATGAGCCGCTGGTATGGCACGCCCTTGCGGCGGGCGATCTCCTTGGCCCGGGCGATCTGCCAGACCTCGAGACGAATGGCCATCATCCGCTTCCGGAAACGCTCGCGGATCCGCCGGATGAGGTCGGGATGAAGCTCGATCCTGTCCGTAACGTCTTCCATCTGCTCCAGGTAGGGCCCCATGTCGTGGGTATCGAAGAAGCGCACTTCCTCCTCGCGGGTCTTAAAGCGTGGCAGCTTCTTCGGCCCTTTCTTCAGCTTGATCATCCTAGCTCCTCCTCAAGAACCACCGCCTCTCCGATCGGGTCATCTCCCGCGCGGTGACGACGCGGCCCCACCCGGCTCCCAGCTTTTCGATGACGACCGATAAGAGCCGCCCCTCGAATGTCCTTCCAAACACGTGATGTCTTCCGGACCTGGATCGTCGCTCGACGTAGCTTCTTAAAAAGAGCTCCTCGATTTCCACTGGCGTGACGCCGTGCCGGGCGATATGGCCTTCGTTCCACTCGTCCCATTGAAACTCCCGTACCGCGCCGCGTCTCCGCACACCATGATACTACACTTGTGTATATACATAAATAGGACACGAGAAAAAAGGGGCGCGGCTTTCACCGCGCCCCCTTTTGGTCTTCGGCCCTTACGCGATCGTGACGTCCTTGCAGAGATAGACGTCCTGGATCGCGTTGAGGAGCTGGACGCCTTCCTTGAGCGGCTTCTGGAAGGCCTTGCGGCCGCTGATGAGGCCCATGCCGCCGGCGCGCTTGTTGATGACGGCGGTCAGGACGCCCTCCGCGAGGTCGTTCTTGCCGGAAGCGCCGCCGGAGTTGATGAGGCCCGCGCGGCCCATGTAGCCGTTGGCGACCTGGTAGCGGGTGAGGTCGATCGGGTGGTCGCTCGCGAGGTCGGTGTACATGCGCTCGTCGAGCTTGCCGTAGCTGGACGAACCGGTGTTCAGCGCCTTGAAGCCGCCGTTGTTCTCGGGAAGCTTCTGCTTGACGATGTCGGCCTCGATCGTGACACCGAGGTGGTTGGCCTGGCCGGTGAGGTCGGCGCTGACGTGGTAGTCCTTTTCCTTCGTCTTGAACGCGCTGTTGCGCGTGTAGCACCAGAGCACCGTGGCCAGGCCGTACTCGTGGGCCTGGTGGAAGGCCTGGGCGACCTCGACGATCTGGCGGCCCGCGTTGTCGGAGCCGAAGTAGATGGTGGCGCCGACGGCCGCCGCGCCCATGTCATAGGCTTCCTTCACCGTGCCGAAGAGGATCTGGTCGGCCTTGTTCGGGTAGGTGAGGAGCTCGTTGTGATTGATCTTCACGAGGAACGGGATCTTGTGGGCGTACTTGCGCGACACCGACCCCAGCACGCCGAACGTGGAGGCCACCGCGTTGCAGCCGCCCTCGACGGCCAGCTTGACGATGTTCTCGGGATCGAAGTAGTCGGGGTTCTTGGCGAAGCTGGCGCCCGCCGAGTGCTCGATGCCCTGGTCGACGGGCAGGATGGACAGGTACCCCGTGTTCGCGAGCCGGCCCGTGGCGAACATCCACTGCAGGTTGTTCAGCACGCGCTGATTGCGGTCGGTCGGCATGAAGATGCGGTCGACGAAGTCCGGCCCCGGAACATGGAGGCGTTCCTTGGCGATCTTGGGCGTCTTGTACCCGAGCAGGTAATCGGCCTTCTCGCCGAGCAGCTTCTGGATGGTGTCGATCATGTCAGCTCCCCATTCACCTTAGAAAAATCCCGGCCGAATGTAGGCCAATCGCCAGTCGAAGGCAATCTCTTTCATTAGCAAACGGCCCCGGCTTCTAGGAAATCCGATTTAGCGTCAAGCAGAGCGGGTTTAAAGGTTGGGAGAGGAGAAGGGCTCGAGGTCTAAAGGGAAGGTCTCCGGCCTACCAAGTCCTCAAGATAGCTCATCGCCTCCTTCAATCCCCCCCAATCGGGAGCGCAGATGTTGGTCGCGGTTTTCAAGTCCTCAATCGCACCCACAACGTTCCCAAGCGCGCCTCTGGAGTAGGCCCGATTCGAGTAGCACACCGGCTCCTTCGGTTCGAGCGCGATCGCGCGGTCAATGTCCTCCAAGGAGGCTCTGATATCACCGCTCTCGCGTTTGGCGGCCCCGCGGTTGTTCCAGGCCATGCCGCTTCGAGGAGCGAGTTCAATCGCCCGGTCGTAATCCGCGATCGCGAGCTGCCACTCCTTGATCTCGGCGTGCAAAACTCCCCTGTTAAAATAAGACAGCGCTATGTCCGGCGCGAGCTGGATAGCGCGACCGGCGTCATTAATGGCTTGGCTGAAGTTGCCCAACCCTTTATGAGCCAGCGAACGTACTTGCCAAGCCTCCACGTATTCAGGATCGCGCGCGAGCACCTCGTTCAAGTCCAGGATGGACTGCTCGTATCGTCCCATGTCCTTAAGGCAGATCGCTCGATTGACCAACGCGATTGAATCACCGCCGATCTGGACGGCTCGGTCGTAGTCCTTCAGCGCATCTTCGAGCCTCCCCAGCCTCTTGAGGGCAATCCCTCGGTTCGAAAGAGCGTCAGCACTCAACGGCTCGATGCTCAGCGAACGATCGTAATCCCGGATCGCCTCTTCGTATTTGCCGACACCGGACAACGCGGCGCCTCGATTGCGCAAGGCTCCAACATGATCGGGCGAGATGGCCAGCGCGGCCGTGTAGTCGCTGATTGCCGCCGCCTCATCGCCGCTAAGGTGCCGACTGACGCCACGATTGAAAAAGGCCTCGGCGCATCTCGGATCAACTTCGATAGCGCGACTGAAATCCGCGCACGCTTCCTCGCGCAAACCACTGTGCGCCAGCACCAATCCGCGCGTGAGATAGGCCGAAGCGTTTCTAGGCTCCAGGCCGATGGCGGTGTCCAGCGCGGCCAACGATCCCTTTATATCGCCCTGCTCGTACATCTTCACTGCGGCGGTCACGAGATCCGGGTCTACCACGTCTCACCGAAGGCTCGAAACGTACTCCAGCAGGTCCGCGGCTTCGGGCAGCGTGAGGTTCTGCAGCAGGTTGTCGGGCATCAGCGAGCGGGTGAGGGGGGCTTCGCGCTCGATCGTGGCGACGGGGATCCTCGTCGGGCCCTTGGCGTCGCGAAGAACGACTTCCTTGTCGTCGCGCGAGACCAGGACGCCGGAGAGCACCTGCCCGTCCTTGGTCTGCACCCGCAGGCCGCCGAACTTCGGGTCGATCTTCTTCGACGGATCCAGAATGGAGTCGAGAATCTCCGCGCGCGTGAGCTTCAGGTTCGCGAGCGGCGCGCCCAGCGCGTCCGCCTCCTTCTTGTGACAGATCGCGCATTGCAGGCCCGCGCTCTCGAAGACCGCCCGGCCGCGTTCCGCGTCGCCTTTGAGGGCGAGAATCTCGGCGGGCGCGATCGTCAGGCCCAGACGCTTGCGGCGCTTCTCCTTCGGCTCGAAGCGCTCGAAGAGGTCCCTCGACGGCCCCGGCGGCAGCGCCAGGCCCTTGCGGATCGCCTCCGCGCGCGCGGACTCGGGCAGTTCGGGAAGCGAGAGCGCGACGTCGAAGGGCGTCGACGTCCTCTCGGCCTTCGGCCCCAGGCTCGCGATCCATTGGCGCAGCAGCTCGAGCCCCTGGACGTCGATCTCGTCGGAGCCGAGATGCGGCATGTGGCCCGGGCCGAGCTTCGACAGCCGGAACAGCAGCGTCGAGCGGCCCGGATCGCCCGCCGCGATCACGTACGGATCCGGCAGGTCGAAGCCGCCCAGCGTCGGCCGCGCGTTGACCGCCTGCATCTTGTCGAGCGGCTGATCGTGGCGGAGATCGATGTTCGCCGCCCCGCCGCCGCCGAAGCGATGGCAGTGCGCGCAGTTCGCCGCGAGATAGCTCCGCGCGCGGAGGTCCAGCGGCTGCGCCGCGTCCCGCGGGTCCGCCAGCGGCGCCGCCGCCTTCAGCGTCTTCGGCAGGAAGCCCATCCGCTTCAGGCCGTCGAGATCCTTCAGCTGCGCCGCGTTGAACGAAAGCGCGTAGCCCTGCCACGGGTTGTGGCAGGTCAGGCACGCCGCCCGCGGCAGGATCTTCCAGCCGTCGACCTCGGCGCCGGCCGGCCCCACCAGCGTCGCGTCCTTCTGATCGGCGCTCCACGCGTACGCGTACGCGTTCCAGAGCAGGCCGTCGAAATGCAGCACCTGCGTCTCGAGCTTGCGCCCGCCGCGCGTCAGCGTCTTCGCGAACACGCTGTCCTTCGGCCACTCGCTCTCCCGCGGCCATTGGTTGTTCTTGTCGATCAGCGTCGGCCCGCCCGTGCCCGGCACCGCGAGCCAGCGACGTCCCTCCGCCCCGTCCGCCCAGCGCGGCGCGGCGATCGCCAGCTCGACGACCCCCGCCGCCGGCGCCTGGTCGGACGTCGAGCGGAACAGCCCGGTCTCCGAGAGCTTCTTCGGGAAGGCCGCGTTCGACGTCCCCAGCTCCGCCGCCACCAGCTTCCAGAGGCCGCCGCCCTCGTGGTCGACGAGGAGGAGCTCGCCGTCGACGTCCTCCGCGAACGCCACGATGCGGAGCGGGGTGCGGGCGATCTCGCGGCGGTCGCCGAGGCCGCCGCCGACGATCGGGTTCGCCCAGACGCGGCGCGACTCCCAGTCGCCGTAGACGTACTGGCCTTCGAAGCCCTTGAGCTTTTTCCCGCGGTAGACGAAGCCGCCGGTGATCGACGCCGCTTCCGGATGGGGGATGGCGTGGGCCGGGGGCAGGATCGGAGTGGGGCCGCGGCGGGAGTCGGGCCGGCAGGGCGACGGCCCCTCCATGACGCTCCAGCCGTAGTTGCCGCCCTTCTTCGCGTTGAAGATGAGCTCCCAGCGCTCCCAGCCGACGTCGCCGATCCAGAGCTCGCCGGTCTTGCGGTCGAAGCTCATGCGCCACGGGTTGCGGAAGCCGTAGCACCAGATCTCGGGGCGCACGCCGGCCTTGCCGACGAAGGGATTGTCGGGCGGCACGACCGCGGCCTTGCCGCGGACGTCGAGGCGCAGGATCGACGACAGCAGGTCGCTCACGTCCTGGCCGGTGTCGAGCGGGTCGGGCGGGCTGGGGCGGTCGCCGTCGCCCAGCGAAACGTAGAGCATCCCGTCGTTGCCGAACTGGAGGTCGCAGCCGTTGTGGCCGCCGTAGAGCCACTCGAGGAGGATCTCCTCGCTCGCGAGGTCGATGGCGTCGTCCTTCACGCGGAAGCGGGAGACGCGGGAGCCCTTGGGGTGGGGCTCCTTCTTCACGGAGCGGCAGATGTACATGACGTAGCAGGCGCGGTTCTTCGCGAAGTCGGGGTCGAAGGCCAGCGCGTACGTCGACTGCACGTTCTTCAAGCCCTCGCCGACCTGGATGCCCTGGGGGTCGAAGAAGAGGGTCCGTTCGGCGGAGCCGGCGTCGCGCGGCAGCGACCAGATCTTGCCCGTTTCCTCGATGGCGTAGTAGCGCGCGTGGCCGGGGCCCGGCACCAGGTGCACCGGCTTTTGAAACGTCAGGGCGGGCCAGATCCGCTCGACCCGGCAGGGCGGGGGCGGCTCCGGCGAGCCGGTCAGCCGGGACGTCGTCCAGGGCACGCGCTCCTGGGCCGGCCCTTCGACGGGGCTCAGGGCGAGCAGCAGGGAGAGAAACATGAGCTGGTTATGATACGAGGGGGACGGGGGATTGGCCACAGAGTCACAGAGGCGCGGCAACGGCGGCTTGAGACGGGAACCTCACCCGGTGCCCGCGGTTACATGCCGTCTTCGTCGTAGATGAGGTCGGGGCCCGACGGCGGCTTCTGGCGGAACTTGGTCTTGGCCTTGTACTCGGGCGAGGTGAACCAGCCCCGCATCTTCTCGATCTTCTTGATGTCGGCGGGCGGCAGGTCCAGGAACGACACGCCCATGTAGTAGTCCGACTTGGACCGCGCCGCGCCGTAGCACCAGCGGACGATCCCGACGCACTCGAAGCGGTCGGAGAACTTGTCGATGCTGATCGTCAGCCGGACCCGCGTGCCCCTCGGGATCTTCTCGGTCGTGCGCACCAGCACGCCGCCTTCCGACAGGTTGACCGCCGCCTTCGCCCGGTTGGACTTGCCCAACCCCATGAAATTGACCAGCTTCTCGGGATAGAGCACCACGTTGGCGGCGTCGTCGACCTTGAAGCGGGGCCAGCGCCGGATGTTCTCCACCTTCTGTTGAGGCGGCACCCGCTTGGAGTCGTAATCCCCGGTCTTGGTGTCTTCGTCCGGCATTCTTGACTTTACGCTCTCATCACCCGACATCTGATTCTATCCCTCGGCCGGCTCGACCGCCTACCCCATTTTTGAATTCAGGGCCACCCTGAAGGATCGTTCCGGCGCCCGTTTGGATGCCCTAAAGTTCAATCGCCCAGGCGTTTGCCGACGTCCGCCTTCCGCTTCGCCTCGTCCGCCGTCAGCGGGGCCTCGGGGCCCAGCCGGAAGACGCAGCGGCCGTCGCGGAACCTCACGTCGGTGATCCACGCGCTCCACGCCCCCGCCGTCCGCGGCCGGAAGGCGGGCTCGGAAAAGGGCGTGAGCCGGCTCGACGCCTCCAGCCGCGCCGTCAGCTCTATAGCCTTCCCCCCCCCCGTGTGCCACACGAACAGGCGGTCGCGCGCCTCCAGCAGCAGCGCTTCGGTCCCCTCCGCGTTGAGCGGGATCCGGACCGAGCGGTCGAGGCGGACGTCGACCTCCACCTCCGCCGCCGCGCGGGGATCCGCGTCCCGGAACCGGGTCCAGCCCAGCTTCGCGCGGCAGTCCGCGCAGGGCGGGGGCGGCATGCGCTCCGAGTAGCCGGTGCCGAGGATGCACCACTTTCCGACGTCCGCCTTGGGGTCGTCGTACTTGTCCTTCAGCCCGAGCACGTGGAAGTATTCGTGGGCGGCGATCCCGACGGCCCGGTCGCCGGCGTCGCGGGCCAGGAACACGGCGCGGACCTTCCGCTCGCCGAGGCGCAGATCCTCCTGGCGCGGCCAGAGCGGACCGCCGCGCGCGCCGATCGGCCCGGCCGCCACGAAGATCGCCGCGTCGTAGCCGGCGAGGACGCCCTCGCCCTCGCGCGCCTCGAACCGGGCGGCGGCGGCGGCCAGGTCGGCCTCGCGGAAGCGGTCGCGCGCCATCCCCAGCGGCAGGGGCGCGAAGACCTTGCCTTTCAGCGTGAACGCGCCGCTCGAGGCTTTCTGGAAGTAGGCGGCGACGTCCTGGAAGAGCAGGGCGTCGAGGCCCTTCGGATCGACCTCCCGGTCCGCGAAGGCGAGGGGGATGACGGCGGCGTTGGATTCGGCGACGGCCTGGCCTTCACCACGAAGCGACGAAGCGCACGATGGCACAAAAGGGATCGCTTCGTGTCCTTCGTGCCTTTGGGGTGACACGAAAAGGAGCGCCAGGGCGGCCGCGATCATTTCTTGAGAGCGGCGAGGAGCGCGCTGAACTCGCGGGCGCGCTCCCGCACGTACGCCGTCCCGCCGTACTGCCCGAGGAGGGTCTCGATGAGCTTCAGGGCCTCGGCTTTCTTGTTCTCGCGGAAGAGGCGCTTGAACTCGTCGTGCAGCTCGGCGGCCTTTTTCTCGTCGTCGACGGTGGGCGGCTTGGACGAGGGCGCGGGCGGGGCGGACTGCTTCTTGATCTCGCGCCAGGCGCGGACCTTGTCGAGCGTGGCCGGGTCGCGGCCGCCGAGGTCGGCGTACTTCTCGTAGTGCTCGAGGGCGGCGAGGCCCCGGTCCTCGAACTTGTCCTCGTACACGCGGCCCAGCTGCAGGTGCGGCTCGGGGTTCCGCGAATCGTACTGGCAGGCCTGCAGGAGGTCCTCGGCGGCGGCTCTGTAGTTGGCGCGCGCGGCCAGCACCATGGCGCGGTTGTAATACGCCTTCCCGTGCGCCGGGTTGACCCTCAGCGCCATGTCGAAGTCCTTGAGGGCCTTGTCCTCCGCGACCCGCGAGTCGCCCTGCATCTCCTGCCCCAGGCGCAGCCGCACGTACGAGCAGCCGCGGTGGAAGTAGGCGTCCGACAGCTCCGGGTGGGCGGCGACGGCCTTCGTGAACTGGTCGATGGCCTCGGAGTGGCGGCCTTTCTCCGCCTCCGCCTTTCCCGCGGCGATGTGCGCCTGGGCGGCCTCCAGGTCCCCGCTCTCGCCTCCGGTCGTGGAGCAGGCGGCGAGCGCGGAAAGACCAAGGACCAAGGACCAAAGACCAACGATTCCCCCCCACCGTCCCCCCCTGGGGGGGAAGGGGGGAGACGCCTTGGTCTTTGGCCCTTGGTCCTTGGTCCTAATCACCGCGTCACCTTCTCCAGCCAGCGGTCGCTCTCGGCGTCCATGTCGCGCGGGTCGATGAGCTTGAGCCGGGCGCGCTCCAGCTGGGTGATCTCCTCGAGCTGGCTGGCCGAGAAGGCCACGTAGGGGGTGAGGAAGATCATCAGCTCGCGCTTCACCTTGCGGTGGGTCGTGCTCGAGAACAGATAGCCGAGCAGGGGGATGTCGCCGAGCACCGGAATCTTCTGCACCGTGTCGTCGATCGACTCGCGGATGAGGCCGCCGATCGCGATCGTCGTGCCGGTGCGGACCGCGACGGACGTCGAGGCCCGGTTCACCGTGAACGTCGGCGAGAGCACGCCGGGGGTGATCTCGACGCTCTCGGCGGCGGAGGCGAGGTCGGAGATCTCCGGGGTCACGATCATGGTGACCAGGCCGTCGGGGTTGATGTGCGGGGTCACGTCCAGGATGATCCCGATGTTTTCGTACTGCACGGTGTTGACCGTGTTGCCGAGCTGGTTCACCTGGGTGTTGGTGATGCGCGGCACTTCCTTGCCCACGTTGATGTTGGCCGTCTGGTTGTCCAGCACCATGATCCGCGGCGTGGCCAGCACCTTCAGCTTTCCCTCCGAGGCGAAGAGCTTCAGGCTCGCCTCGAACTCGTCGCCGCTGAGGAGGTAGCTCGCGCCCTGGGTCGGCAGCGCGAAGTCCGTCGCCGCGCGCTGCGTCGCGGAGTCGCCGCCGCGGACCTTCAGCTTGTTCTCCCAGAAGCCCTCCAGGCCGAACTGGGTCTGGTCGTCCAGCGTCACGTCCGCGATCAGCACCTTGATCAGCACCTGCGGGCGCATCCGGTCCAGGTCCTTCAGCAGGCCCTGGATCGACTGGAAGTTGCGCGGCGACGTCCGGATCACCAGCGAGTTCGTCGACGGGTCCGACTGGATGTCCGCCTGCCCCTCGATGCCGCGCCGGGGCAGCTCGTCCTCCTGCGCGGGAGGCCCGGCCGGCTCCTCCTGCCCGTCGAGCGGCCCCAGGTTGCCGCCCCGCGTGCGGGTGCTGCCCTGGCCGCTCCCGCCGCCGCCGCGCGACGACCCCTGCTGGGTCCCGTTCTGGTTCTGGTTGGTCTGCATGCCGCTGAACGGCCCGCGGTTCTGCTGCTGCTGCGTGCCCAGGCCCGACGTCCCCGCCGCGCCCTGCCCCTTGAGCAGGTTCTGCAGCGTGGTCGCCAGCGTCGCCGAGTCGGCGTTCCGGAGCGGCACCACGTAGGTGCTGACCGTCTCGGTGGGATCCTGGTCGAGCTTCTTGATGACCTCGTCCATGACCTTGATGTACTCGCGCGAGGCCTTCACGATCACGGAGCGGGTGCGGACGTCCGACGTCACCTCGATCTCCTGGCTGGGAAGGAGGCCGCCGCCCGACCCGCCCTGGTTGCTCCCCGCCATCCCCATCATGCGCGCGGCGCCGCCCTGCGTCTGGCGGCCGCCGCCCGTGCTCCGCCCGGAGTTCTGGGTGGCCTGGACCTGGGGGCGGAAGAGGGCCTGGAGGATCGTCGCCATCTGCTCCGCGTCGGCGTTCTCGAGCTTGTAGATCTTCACCTCGAGCAGGTCGTCGACCTGCCGGTCGAGCTCGCGGACGACGTCGTCGATGATGAGCAGCTTCTGCTCGTTGGCGGCGACGAGGATGGAGTTGGTGCGGAGATCGGCGACCGTCCGGACCTCCTGGGTGGGCGTGAGGTTGTTGGCCCCCTGGGACTGGGGCTGGCCGCCCATCCAGGCGGGGATCATCATCTGGCCGCGGCCGCCGCCGCCGCCCCGGCTCGCCTGGGAATTGCTGGGCGCCTCGGCGAAGAGGTCGTTGATCACCTTCGCGGCGGTCGTCGCGTCCGCGAAGCGGAGCGCGTAGAGCTTGAGCTTGGTGGCGCCGGCCGAGCGGTCGTCGAGCTTGACGATCAGCTCCTCGATGATCTTGACGTTGTCCTCGGTCGCGCTGACGATGATCGAGTTGGTGCGGGGCTCGGCCGTGATGCGCACCATCTCGCTGGCGAGCGCCTTGGGGTTGTTGCCGCCCGCGCCGCCGCCTTCGCCGCCCCCGCGGCCGCCGCCGCCGCTGAACATCCGCATGAACTGGCCCATGGGGTTCTGCGTGCCCGTGTCGGCCCGCATCGTCTCGCGCTTGAAGACCTCGTTCAGCGTCTTCGCCGTGTCGGCCGCGTCCGCGTTCTTCAGCGAGAAGACCTTGATCTTCAGCTCGGCCGACGCCGAGACGTCGATCACCCGCAGCACCCGCGCCACCCGGTTGATGCCGTCCGAGCGGCCCGTCAGCACGATCGAGTTCGAGTAGGTCGAGAACGAGACCTGGCCGTCCGAGCCCATCGCGCTCTTGATGAGCTCGCCGAGCTCCTTGTTGACGTCCTGCACGTTCACCGCCTTCAGCGGCAGGATCTGCGTGCGGACCTGGTCCGTGATGGGGATGTCGTCGGGATTCGCCCCGCTGAAGATCTCCAGGGGGCGGCGCTTGGCCTCGTCGACGTCCTGCACTTTCAGGATCTGGCCGGGCTTGGGCAGACCGGGGGAATAGGGGTTCGGGATGGTCGCGCCGTGGCGGCGCAGGGCGGCGTTGAGGAAGTCGAGGCACTTCGACACGGGCACCTCGGTGTCGCTGACCGCCTCGATCGTGCCGGAGACCCGCTTTTCCTGGACGAAGATCCAGCCGGTGACGGAGCTGACGTAGCTGAGGACGGCGTCGGCGGACGCGTCCTTGAAGCGGAACGACAGCTTTTTCTCGTCCTGCTGGGCGCCCCACGCGGGAATCGCCGTCAGGACCGCCAGCAGCGCCGCGCGCACACGCATTCCAGCCTCCAAACCCGTTGCCCCTTGGACCAACAGACGCCCCTTAGGGTTCGTCGGTCCGCTTCTTCTTGTTCTTCTGCTTCAGGCGCTCGAGGATGTCGTTCTTCGCCGCGTCGTCGACGGGCGGCGGCTTGACCTCGGCGGGCTTGTCGGTCGTCGTCTCCGCGACGGACGTCGGCGCCGCGGCGCCGGCCGGCTCGGGGAACGACTCGCCCACCCGGAGCACCTTCTTCGTCTCGCCCTGGACGATCGTCACCTGCTCCGACGTGACTTCTTCGAACGTCCAGCCGGCCGCCTCGTCGCCGGGCTTGGCGAAGAGGGGCTCCTTCAGCGTCCGCAGCTTTTCGTCGTTGCGGTCCTCCACGATCGCCCGGGGCGTCTTCGTGACCGGATCGAGCACGAACCCCGTCACCTGGAGGGGCTTGGGGCGGGCCGGCGCGGGCTCGGTCCGCGGCTCCGAGCGGCGCTCGTCCCGGCGGCCGGACGAGGAGGAGCCGGACTTCCGATGCGGCGAGAAGACGTTCGCCTCCCGCAGCGCCTTGAGGTCGGCGGAGGAGTACGCGGGCCGGTCCGGATCCTGCGGCTCCACCGTGTCGACGGGGGCCTGCAGGGCGCAGAGCGCGGCGACGATCCAGCTCATCTCACTTGGCTCCCGGTTTCGGAGGAAGCGGCGCGTACTCGATCGTCGACACCTTGAGGTCGACGTCCAACCGATCTTCCCGCTCGTACTGCGAGACCACGTTCAGGCGGAGGAGCTTCAGGAACTCCCGCGAAT
>DASVNH010000077.1:0-9203 GCA_036383955.1 Planctomycetota bacterium
CCGGTGGATCCGGCGGTCGGGCTCCTGCGCGCGGGCCTGGTGCTGGCGTTTCTCGGACCGCCCGTCCTGGCTCCGCTGGGGTACGCGTGGGCGGGCCGCTACTCCGAGAATCTGTTCTGGACGGTGTGGGTCGCCGCGCCGATCTGCTCCGCGTGGGTGGCCGTGATCTTGTGGGGGATGCTGCGCGTGACCGCGTGGCGCAGCGGCTGGGTGGAGATCGGGCCGGCGGGCCTGGCGATGCGGGGGCTGGGATTTCCGCGGCGCTGGGCGTGGAGCGAGCTGGCGTCGGTGGTCGGCTGGATCGTCCGCCCCAAGAAGGGCCGGCCACGACGGGTCGACGGAGGCCTCGGCAACATCGTGTTCCTGGAAAGCCTGTGCCGCCGCCGGATCACGCCTCCGCCGGCGCCGGGACCTTCCGGCGCGCTTTCAGGTGCTTGAGGTCGGCGACGAGGATGAAGCTGAGGATGACCAGCAGGCCCCAGGAGCCGATCTTGCCGAGGCCCACGGGCCTCCAGCCTCCGCGCTGGTGCGGATAGCTCCACGCGCCGAAGTAGGTCGCGATGTTCTCCGCGACCCAGACGAAGAAGCCGATCAGCAGGAAGGACAGCGCGAGCGGCATCCGCCGGCGGGGCGTCGTCACCGTGTAGAGCACGCCGGTCCTCCAGAAAGCCGCGATCACGAGCGCGACGAGGATCCAGCGGACGTCGGGCAGCCAGTGGTGCGCGAAGAAGTTCAGGTAGATGGCGGCCGCCAGCGGCACGCTGATCCGGTAGGACGGATAGTCCGTCAGCTCGAGGTCCAGGATCCGCCAGGCCTGGCACATGTAGCTGCCCACCGCCGCGTACATGAAGCCGCTGTAAAGCGGGACGCCGGCGATCCGGAAGACGCAGGGCTCCGGATAGCTCCAGGAGCGGATCGCGGGCGACGTCTTGAAGAGCTCCAGGGCCAGGCCGATCAGGTGGAAGAGCGCGATCACCTTGACCTCGTCCACCGTCTCGAGCCGCGTGGCGATCAGGATCAGCTGCAGCGCGATCGCGCCGAGAAAGAGGACGTCGTAGCGCGCGAGGCCGGGGACGTCGACGACCCTGGACAGCGCGAGCAGCAGGAAGAAGCTGCCCGAGAAGACGCAGGCCCGCGCCTGCTTGAGGCCGAAGACGAGGAATTCGACGGCCGCCTCTCTCACGGCGGAAGTCTAACCCGTCCTCTTTCCAGTTGCCGTGCCCAAATAGGACAGTAAGGGCCCGGATGAGATTGGAGGATGGACCATGAGCGCTATGCTGACGCTGTGCCTCGCGCTGCTGTCGCCGGACGACGCCGACCTTCCCGCGGCCCTGACGGTCCAGGAGGAAAAGGGCGTGGACGCGCCGCGGTTCTCGATCGGCGCCCACGTGGGCTGGTTCGAGCCGAAGGACGCGGAAGACGGCGAGATGTTCTACGGGCTGCAGGCCCGGCTTTATCTCCTGCGCTGGCTGGGGATTGAGGGCTCCATCGACTTCCAGAAATCGGACTTCATCGACGACGACGCGGAGCTGACGACGGTGCCGGTGCAGCTCACCGGCCTCCTGTTCCCGTTTCCGCACCTCCCGTTCCGGCCGTACGCGCTGGCGGGCGCCGGCTGGTACTTCACCGAGGTGGAGTACAAGGGGGCGCTGTCGAACCTCGACGACGAGGATGAAAGCGCCTTCGGGTTCCATTTCGGCGCCGGCGCGGAGATCCTGCTCGGCAGGGTCCTGATGCTCTATGCCGACATCCGCTGGACCTTCGTCGACGAGCCCGGCGTGGACAACAGCCAGCTCGACGACGAAGAGTGGGACTTCTGGCAGGCCTCGATCGGCGCCGGAATCGCCTTCTAGGCCAGGTCCTTGTCGAGGTGCGCCCGCAGCATCCAGGCCAGCTTCTCGTGCTGCTCGAGAAGGTCGGTGAGGAAGTTGCAGGTGCCGGGGTCGTCGAAGCGCTCCTCCATCGCGTCGATCCCCTCGCGCAGGGTGGAGAGGATCGCCTGATGGTCGGCGTGCAGGTTGGCGATCATGCCGCGCGCGTCGGGCGGCAGGACGGTCTGCTCCTCCAGCCGGGTGTGCTGGAGGAACTCCCGCATCGTGCCGAGCGCGACGCCGCCGACGGTGCGGACCCGTTCCGCCACGTCGTCGAAGATCTTCTGGGACGCCTCGTAGAGCATCTCGAAGAACTCGTGCAGGCTCGAGAACTGCATGCCGCGGACGTTCCAGTGGTCGTTGAGGGTCTTGGTGTAGAGGATGAACTCGTCCGCCAGCAGGCGGTTGAGCCAGTCCGCGACCTCGTGCTTCTCCGGGACGGCGCTCGGGGCGGGCCGGCGGGCCGTCGCCGCCGCCCGCTCCTGGGCCTCGGGGGAGAGGC
This sequence comes from Planctomycetota bacterium, assembly GCA_036383955.1. Lineage (GTDB taxonomy): Bacteria > Planctomycetota > MHYJ01 > MHYJ01 > JACPRB01 > JACQFK01. The sequence goes on from DASVNH010000077.1 coordinate 2,374, forward strand.
GGCGTTTGACCGTGGATTCCCGGTCGTGTTCCTTCATCCATGTGGAGGAGTCGGCCCCGGGACCCCGCGTTATGGAATTCCTCTTTCCGCGTGAGACGCCGGTTTTTCGGGCCATCCTATAGGGGTGCGGGAAGAGACGCTGGTCACGAACATCCTGCGGTACAAGAACGTGCTGACGGGCATGCTCACCGCCCTCACCGGCGACGTGAACGCCGCCGAGGACCTCTTCCAGGAAACCGCCGTCATCCTCACCCGCAAGCGCGAGGAGGCCGACGAGGACACCCCGTTCGTGGCGTGGGCCCGGAAGATCGCCCTCAACGTCGTCCGCGACTACCGCAAGAAGAACGCCCGCCGGAAAGTCCGCTGCCTCGACGACGACACCCTGGAGGCCGTCGCCGCCGTCTTCGAGGAGACGGAGGAGCCGCTCTGGGACGTCCGCCGCGAGGCGCTGCGGAAATGCGCCCAGTCGCTGCCCGAGAAGGAGCGCGCGGTGATCCGCCGCCGCTACGAAGGCGAGGAGCCCATCGAGACGCTCGCGGGCTCGCTGGGGATGTCGCGCGGGGCGGTCGACACCCTCCTGTACCGGATCCGCAAGGCGCTGCACGCGTGCGTCGAGGGGCGGATCCGGGGGCTGGGGCTGTCGTGAGCGATCCTCTCGACGTTCCTCTCGACTTGCTGATCCACCGCCACCTCGACGGCACGCTCGGGGACGACGACGCGAAGATGTTCCAGGAGCGGCTCCGCGCGGACGCGGACGCCCGCCGCCGCCTGGCGGAGATGGCGTTCGAGCACGCCCAGCTGAAGGAGATCCTGGAGCCGGCGAAGCGGGCGAAGCCGACGTCCCCCGCCTGGCACTGGGTGGCGGCGGCGTCGATCCTGGTCGCCGTCGCCGTGGCGCTGGTCGTCGGGCCCTTCCGGGGCGAAACGCCGGCCGTGACGCCGCCGAGCTCCGGGGCGCCGGCGAAGGCCGTCGCCGCGTCCAAGAAGCGCGAGGGCTACCAGGGCTTCCTGGGGCGGGTCCACGCGCGGGTGCTGGATCGGAAGGACAAGGTCCGGCTGCAGCTCAAGGTGGGGGAGGTGCTGGCGGTGCGGGACGCGAGCGAGGCGGCCGCGCCGGAGGACCTGGTGAGGGAGGCGATCTCGATTCCGATGCCGCGCCTGAAGGACGGGGAGCCGCCCGGCCCGGATCGCGACCACGCGGCGTTCCTGACGAAGCTGATGCCGGGGCAGGAAGTGGTCCTCGAGATCCGGCACCTGGAAGGGGCGGACTTCGCGATCGTGGCGCTCACGCAGGAGCAGGCGAACTGGGCGCGGAAGGACGATCGGAAGAAGACGCCGCCCAAGGAAGGCCCGAAGGAAGGGGTCAAGGAAGGGCAGAAGGACCCGCCGAAGAAAACGGACAAGGAAGAACGATAGGAACTCTTTTTAAGTGAGGAGCGAGCCATGCTGATGGAACTGGTGCTGGGGCTGCTGTTGGCGCAGGAAGGCGACAAGAAGGCGCCCGTGAAGGAAGGGGCCAAGGACGGGGGCCAGGGCCCGATGCTGCAGGTGGCGGAGGTCGACACCAACGGCGACGGCTGGATTTCCGCGCAGGAGCTGAAGATCGCCCTCGGCAAGCTGGGCGGCGGCGGCGACGGCCAGAAGGACGGCTTCAAGAAGCCGGGCGGCGTCAAGGACGGCGAGGGCGCGAAGAAGCCCGGCGCGAAGGACGGCGACGGCGTGAAGAAGCCGCTCGGCGAAGGCGACGCGCCCGTGAAGAAGAAGCCCGCCGGGGAAGGCGACGCGCCTCCCGTGAAGAAGCCGGCCGGGGACCTGGACGCCCCCGCGAAGAAGAAGCCGGTCAAGGAAGGCGAGAAGGACGGCGGCGAGAAGGGCGAAAAAGGCGAGAAGTAGCGCGCGCTTCAACGGATCCCCGGGCCGCCCACCGCGGCCCGGGGATTTTCTTTTTGACATAAAGTGACTATTAGTGTATATACATATACATGAATATGACGGCGTTCGAGGTGCTGGCCGATCCCAGCCGCCGGCGCATCGTCGAGGCGCTCGGGGCCGGGGAGCGGCCGGTCGGCGCCCTCGTGGGGAAGGCCGGCATCCGCCAGTCGGGCGTGTCGCGCCACCTGGCCATCCTGCGGGCGTCGGGCTTCGTGTCGACGCGGGCCGACGGCCAGCGGCGCCTGTACGCGCTGCGGCCCGAGGCCTTCGGGGAGATCGACGCCTGGCTGGCCCGCGTGCGCCGCCAGTGGGAGGCCCGCCTCGACCGCTTCGGAGAGGCCCTGGAAAAACGCCGGAAGGAGAAGCGTCCATGAGCGCGAAGACGGTCGTCGAACGCGTCTACCGGGCCCGGGTCGAGGAGCTGTGGGAGCTCTGGACGACCAAGGCGGGCTTCGAGTCCTGGTGGGGGCCGGAAGGCTTCCGCGCCGAGGTGAGCGCGCTGGAGGCGCGGGTCGACGGGCCCCTCCACTACGAGATGATCGCCGCCACCCCCGAGATGGTCGAGGCGATGAAGCGGATGGGGCGGCCGGCCTCGCACGCGACGCGCGGCCGATACTCCGAGCTCAAGCCGTTTCAGCGGCTGGCGCTGACCCACATGATCGACTTCCTGCCCGGCGTGAAGCCCTACGCGTCGACGATGACGGTCGAGTTCTTCCCCTCGGGCGACCGGGTGCGCATGGTCGTCACGCTGGACGCGATGCACGACGAGGAGTTCTCGAAGATGCAGCTCCAGGGATTCACGAGCCAGCTCACGAAGCTCGACCGGCGCTTCGCCTAGCGCGGGGACGTCGCGTACTCGACCCAGCGCGTGACGACGTTCCTGCCGGTCTTGAGGTCCCAGTCCGGCGCCTTGCCGCCGGGGAAGACGTGGGACTCGCGGTGGGGGCCGGCGTCGTCGGTCCAGTCGAACGTCACGCGCGTGCCGTCGCGGCCCGCCGTCCGGTAGACGAGGTGGATCTCGGCCCGCTGGATCTCGATGTTCCCGCTGTTCGAGAAGCGGACGCGGACGGGCCCGGCGCTCGTGACGTCGCGCTCGCCCCAGACGAAGCTCTGGGACCAGCCGCTCTTCGGGCCTTCGCCGAGACGCGTGATCTTCCAGTCCTTCACGATCGGGCTCCAGGTCTTGCCGCCGTCGCTCGAGACGTCGATCTGATACGTGACCCGCGGGTTGGGCTCCGTGTAGGAGAGCATGTGCGCCGCGGCGTGAACGGCGACCGGCGCGCCCTTCCGCGGCGCGGCGAGCTCGAGGACCGCGAGGGGCGTGCCGAACGCGCCTTCCACGAGCTGCGTCTTCGCCTGCTCGCGCGTGGGGCCGGCGGAGACTACCGCGAGGCCCGAGCTCTCGTAGCTCACCCGCGTGCCGGCGTCCTTCAGCCGCGGCATCACCGAGACGCTGGCCTGGCAGACGGTGGTCCAGCTCGTGCCCGCCAACGCCTTCGCGCCGGCGCCGAAGCGCAGCAGGTACTGGCGATAGCCCTTCACGTGGTCGGTCAGGTCCGGGCCCTCGGCCTTGATCCAGGTCCGGCCGCGGTCGACGGACACCGCGACGTCCGCCTTGCTCCGGACGACGAGCCCGTTCTTGCCGCCCGCGTCGTAGATGCCCCAGGGCGTCGCGTTGGGCGGCGCGCAGGCGATGATGTAGGGCGTCGAGAACTCGAACGTGACGTGCGCGTCGCTTTCGTCGACCACGCCTTCCTTGTAGTCGCCGTTCGAGAAGTCGGGCGCGTAGACGTACACGGCGTTGGCGAAACGGGCCTGGCCTTCGCGGTAGCCGGAGCCGGTCTTGGAGTTCCAGAGCTTCTCCGGCTGGTTGACCCAGGAGCCCCAGCGCTCCGGCCCCGGGATGCCGGCGGTGTTGTAGTTGTGGCCCCAGAACACGAAGGTCTTGCCGTCGTCGAGGCCGGGCTGGAGATGGCGGCGGAGGGTCTCGCCGCGCCGGAGATGGACGATGGGCGGGGGGCCGGCGTAGCCCTCGTGCGTGCCGGCGGCGTTGTACTGCGCGTAGGCGCCGCCGGCTTCCTTGTAGTAGGAGGCCAGGGGCCAGCCTTTCTGGCGCTCGGGCATGAACGCGGGGTTGGTGAGCTCCTTGAGGTTCTTCTGGATCTCGGGGATCGACAGCAGCGCGGTGCCTTCCTTGTTGAAGACCACGGTGGAGATGTCGTGGTCGAGGAGGACCCACTTGCCGTCGCCGTAGGGTCCGCCCTTGAGGAAGACCTCGAACGAGGAGTGGCCGACGCAGCCGAAGTTGCGGCCGCGGCCGTGGCCGAGCAGCTTCTCCATCTCCGCGCCCCACTGGGCGTGGGTGGTCCCGCAGAGGCCGTAGCCATGGGCGAAGAGGCCGGTCCAGTAGTCGCGGGTCCAGAGGTCGCCGCCTTCGGTGAAGCCCTTGCCCCAGTAGTTCTGGGTCCCTTCCTCGCCGTGCCAGTAGTGGGTGAGGCGGAAGAGCAGCGCCGCCAGCGCCTTGTCCTCGTCGGTCTTGACCTCGCGTCCGACGACCCGCTTGTACAGCTCCGCTTCCGTCGCGAAGAGGCGCTCGAAGGTCGAGAACGCCAGCTCCCCGGGATACCAGGGATGGTCGGTCTTGACCTGGGGGTCGCCCTGGGCCAGGAGCCCTTCGGCCGAGCTCAGGGCAAGCAGCAGCAGCGTCATCATGGAAGTATAGAAGGAGAAGCCGCCCGGCTTGCGGCGCGGATCCGATGGAGAGTCGCGAGGGATGTGGAAGGGGGGGATCGTCGCGCCGGCTCTCACAAGGCTTCAACGGGGCCTTGTGAGTGCCGAGACGCTCCGCGCTTACAGCAGCTTGACGTCTTCCGCGCGGGGGCCTTTCTCTCCGTGGCCCTCGGTGAACGACACACGCTGTCCGACCTGGAGCTGATCGAAGCTCACCCCGCCCAGGGCGGAGGAGTGGAAAAACAGGTCCTTCTCGCCGCCGGTGCTGATGAAGCCAAAGCCCTTGTCCGTGAGTCGCTTGATCGTGCCTTCCGGCATGGGTCGGTTCCCTAAAACGTATCCTCTAGGCTTCCCGGAAACACCAGGTTCAGCCCGCCCCGCAGGGATGTGCAGGTAGTCTATCAACTCGAGCGACTTCTAAGAAGGGCCGTCGCGTGAGTCTCCGCTGGAGTCCGGAGAGCCGGACGGGCCAGGGCTCCCCCTACGCTACTCCTCCCCGTACGCCTCCTTCCCCTTGGACTCGAGCGCCTTACATCGTAGATGGGCAAACGTCGCCTTTAGTATTAGGTGTTCTAATGTCAATATTTGTTGACATTAGCCGCGTAAATATTAGTTTCAGGGGGTGCAATTCGAGTCGCTGAAGGTCTTCTGCGACGTCGCCCGACAGCGGAGCTTCTCCGAGGCGGCGACGTCGAATGAGATCTCCCAGTCCGCGGTCAGCCAGATCGTCCACCAGCTCGAGAAGCGGCTCGGAGTCCGGCTGGTGGATCGGTCCCGACGTCCCCTGCAGCTCACGCGCGAGGGGCAGGTCTACTACGACGGCTGCAAGCGGCTCGTCGCGGAGTACCTGGACGTCGAGGCCCGGATCCGCGACCTCCACGGCGAGCGGGCCTCCGAGGTGCGGGTGGCGGCGATCTATTCCGTCGGCCTGCGCGACATGAGCCAGTACAGCCAGAAGTTCATCGCCCTGCATCCCGGCTCGGAAGTCGAGATCGAATACCTCCACCCGGACAAGGTCGTGGAGAAGGTGCTGACGGGGGCGGCCGACTTCGGCCTGATCTCCTTCCCGCAGTCCACGCGCAAGCTGGCGGCGCTGCCGTGGCGCGAGGAGCAGATGGTGCTCTGCTGCTCGCGGTCGCATCCGCTGGCCTCCCGGCGTTCGCTCGCCGTCCGCGAGCTCGACGGCGAGAAATTCGTCGGCTTCGACCGCGACCTCGTGATCCGCCGGAAGGTCGACCGCTTCCTGCGCTCGCACGGGGCGGCGGTGGACGTCGTCCTCGAATTCGACAACATCGAGAACATCAAGCAGGCGATCGAAATCTCGGCGGGCGTGGCGCTGCTGCCGGCGCCCGCGCTGAAGCGGGACGTCGACGCCGGCACCCTCGCGGCGGTCCCGCTGGCGGACGCGAAACTCTCGCGGCCGCTGGGGATCATCCACCGCCGCGCGCCCGCGCCGAGCCGGACGGCGACGCGGTTCATCGAGCTTTTGAGACAACCGGACGAGCCCGGCGCGGCCGAGCCCGTCCTCAGCCACACCAAGGGGAACGAGCGATGACCCATCCCATGGAGCCCCCCAAGCAGGGGCTGTACGATCCCGCGTTCGAGCGCGACGCCTGCGGCGTGGCGTTCGTGGCGGACCTCCAGGCGCGGAAGTCCCACGACATCGTGAAAAAGGCGCTCGAGGCGCTGGTCAACCTCGACCACCGCGGCGCCTGCGGCTGCGAGACGAACACGGGCGACGGCGCCGGCATCCTCCTGCAGATGCCGCACAAATTCCTCGAGCGCGAGACGGCGAAGGCCGGCCTGAAGCTGCCCGCCTACGGCGAGTACGGCGTGGGCATGCTCTTCCTGCCGCCCGACGCCGCCGCGCGGGCCGCCTGCGAGGCGATCGTGGAAAAAGCCGTCCTCGACGAGGGCCAGAAGCTCCTCGGCTGGCGGACGGTGCCGACGTCCAACGCGACGCTCGGCCCCACGGCGAAGGCGGGCGAGCCGAAGGTGCGCCAGGTCTTCATCGGCCGCGCGGCGGGCCTGACGGACGCGGCCGCCTTCGAGCGGAAGCTCTTCGTGATCCGCCGGCGCGCGGAGAACGCGGTGAAGGCCTCCGCCATCCCGCAGCGCGGGCTCTTCTACGTCCCCAGCCTCTCGCACAAGACGATCGTGTACAAGGG
>DASVNH010000078.1:0-20138 GCA_036383955.1 Planctomycetota bacterium
GGTCGAGCCCGCGACCAGGGGATTCGATCCGCCCCGGAACTCGGCCAGGTTCGTGAAGGTGTCGCCGTCGTTGTCGCCTCCCGCCGCGAGCCCGCCGCCGAAGCGCGTTTCCCAGAAGTCGGGCAGGCCGTCGGCGTCGCCGTCGGCCTGCGGCGCGACGCGGACGTCGACCAGGAGGTTGGAGGAGCTGAACGCGCGCGACACGACGACCGTCGCGGGCAGGCTGGTGCTCGTCGCGGTGACGTCGCGGGTGCCGCTGGCGGGGCAGGGGAAGGCGTAGCCGCCGGCGGAGCCGCTGAGGGCGTGGAACGACGCGCCGGTCACGGTGAGGTCGACGCCGCCGAGGCCTTCGCCCAGGTCGTACTCGTTGTTGTTGTTCGCGTCGAGGTAGACGGAGCCGACGAGAAAGGGGGCGTCGCCCGTCGCCTCGGCGAAGTCCTGCACGAGGATGAACTGGAAGATGTTGGACTTGCTGGAGCCCGCGTCGAGGAAGCCGATGCCGACTTCGCGGCGGGGGCCGGGGTCGACCTGGGGCGGCGGGCCCGGGTCCAGCTCGTAGATGTCGAGCATGTTGGTGCGATGGCCCCGGCTGGGGATCGAGAAGTCGCGCATGAGGTTGTCTTCGAGGTTTTCGGCCGTGTGGGCGGAGCCGGTGGCGAGGTTCTCGGCCCAGTTGAAGAGGTTCGCGTAGCCGGCGGCGGCCATGCGGCCGGGGGCGGTCGTGCCGCCGACCGTGTGGGAGAACTGGTTGCTGTCCCACATCAGCTGGGCATAGGCGCGGGCGCCCGCGCGGAGCTTCTCGTTCATGGCGAGCGGCGGCTGCGCGAACGTCCGGGCCGCTTCGCCGGCGGTGAGGCTCTCGGTGATCCCGCCGGGGATGGCGAGCCGCGTGCCTTCCGCGAACGGGTCCGAACGGGCGCGGTTGAGCATCCAGAGCACGCGCTGCTCGGAAGGGGTGGGATTGCCGTGGTCGGTGTACAGCGTCTGCCCGAGCGCCAGCGCCACGATCGCGATCATCGGGCCTCCCATGGACTATACACCGCCCGCCTGGAGCTCACCCTCGGCCGTTAGATTAGACACCCGTCAGGACCGGGAACCAGGACCAGGGAAGGGGATCCCCCTGGTCCCCCGGGGGGATTGGGGGGGCCCCGCGACGACCCTGGGGAGTCCGCGGGGGTTCCCGTCCCAGGTCCTGGTCCTGGTACCTGGTCTTCGGTATAACGGAGGTTTCATGCTCGCCTTGCTGGCGCTGTTGCAGACGTCCGACGCCGTCTTCGACCCGCCCGAGAAGTTCCGCGGCGACCTCGGGGCCTACCGGCCGGTGCTCAAGTTCGACGACGGCCGGCCGGTCTCGACGCCCGCCGCATGGGCGGAGCGGCGCAAGGAGCTCCTGAAGGCCTGGACGGGGATGCTGGGCGAATGGCCGCCCCTCCTCGAGAACCCCGGCGTCCAGGCGCAGTGGACGGAGAAGGATCCCGAGGGCTTCACGCGCTCGCGGGTCGAGATCGACGTCGCGCCCGGCCGCAAGACCGGCGCGTTCCTGCTGGTGCCGCCGGGGACGGGGCCGTTCCCGGGGATCGTCGACGTCTTCTACTACCCCGAGGACGGCGCGGGGATGAAGGCGGACCGCCGCGGCCAGAACGACTTCGGCTATCAGATGGTCAAGCGCGGCTTCGTCGCGCTCTGCGTCGGGCAGAATCCCACCGCGCCCAAGGCCAACGCCGACCTCTACTGGCCCTCGCATGAAAAAGCCCAGCTGCAGCCGCTCTCCTACCTCGCCTACGTCGCGGCGAACGCCCACACGGTCCTGGCGAAGCGGCCGGACGTCGATCCCGCCCGGATCGGCGTGGTCGGCCACTCCTACGGCGGCAAGTGGGCGCTCTTCGCGGGCGCCCTCTACGAGAAGTTCGCGGCGGTGGCGGTCTCGGATCCCGGGATCGTCTTCGACGAGAAGCTGTCGAACGTGAACTACTGGGAGCCCTGGTACCTGGGCTACGAGCCGGGCAAGATCCGCGCCCGGGGCGTGCTGAAGACGGGAGAGGAGCGGCTCGGCGCCTACAAGGCGATCGTCGACGCCGGGCGCGACCTCCACGAGCTCCACGTCCTGATCTGCCCCCGGCCGTTCTTCACGTCGGGAGGGGCCGTCGATCCGCCCGAGCGCTGGAAGGCCCTCAACCATTCCGTCGCGGTCAACGCGCTGCTCGGCCAGAAGGGCCGCGTGGGGATGTCGAACCGCCCCGACCACAAGATCAGCCCGGAAGCCTGCGAGCAGATCGCCGCTTTCTTCGTCTCGTTCCTGGGGCGGAAACCGTAAGGACAAGCATGATCACGACGCTCCTTCTCCTCGCGCTCCAGGCCCGGCCCGGCGGCCCCGGCGAGTTCCGGGGCGAGCTGCGCGACAAGCAGGGCCCGCTCATGCGGGTCAACATGTGGGCGCCGTCGAAGCCCGTCGCGCCCGCGCCCCGGACCCTCAGCCTGCTCATCGTCTACCACGGGATGAACGGCAACGAGGGGAACTACTACGGGGGGACGCTCGACTGCCTTCGCCGCCTCAAGGTCGAGGAGCAGGTCGTCATGATCGCCGGCAAGTCCAAGGGCGCCGGCTGGACCGTCGACGACGACGGCCCCCTCACCCTTCGCATGATCGACTGGGCGAAGGAGACGTGGCCGATCGACCCCCGCCGGATCTACATCTGGGGCAGCTCGAACGGCGCCGGCTTCATCGGCAAGTTCGGCTGGGCCAACCAGGACAAGATCGCGGCGGCCGTCGGCTACTGCGGCGGCTACAACTTCCAGGCGAATCCCAAGCCCGAAAACCCCGCCGACACCCGCACCGAGTGGTACTTCGTCCACGGCGGCGCCGACAATCCCCAGAACTCCGGCAACGCCTGCAAGGCCCTCGGCGCCCTCGGCTACCGCTACGTGTTCCGGCAGCTCGACGGCTACGGGCACACCGACATCTGGGACGGCGGCGGGCATCCCGACAAGGTCCTCGTCGACGCCTGCCGCGACGACTACCTGCAGTGGCTCCTCGCGATCCGCCACAAGTCGATCGAGCCGCCGCAGAAGGATGTCGACTACCTCGCCAAATTCGACGCGAGCGAGAGCGCCCTGGGCAACAAGGCCGCCTACCTCCAGCTGCAGCGCATCGGCGGCCCGCAGGCCGGCGCCGTCATCCTCAAGGCCCTCCAGTCCAAGAGCGCCGGCATCCGCGCGAACGGGGCGGAGGCGTGCCTGACGACGTCCTTCGGCGCGCCGGTGGCCGTCGAGCTCGCGAGGCTCGTCGAGGACGAGAACGACCGCGTCCAGCAGACCGCGCTGCGCGCCCTGGGCGTCTACGCGAACTGGCACTATCCGGAGGCGATCGACGCCCTCTGCCGCGTCGCGGCGGCGCCGGTCTCCGACGGCAAGAAGATCAGCGGGCTCGCGCGGATGCTGGCGGTCGAAGGCCTCGCGAAGGCGATGAAGCTGGCGGCCTTCGGCAACTTCGAGGACAAGAAGGCCTGGTGGGCGCTGGTCGGAGCGCTGGACGACGACGACGTGAAGGTGCGGTCGACGGCCTTCGCGGCGCTGCAGGCGGTCCAGAAGGACGGCTTCGGCTACCAGCCGGGCGCGGTGCCGGACGCGCGGAAGGCGGCCGTCGCGAAGTGGACGGCCTGGGTTCAGGGGAAGTGCGGCCCGCCCGAAAAATAGCGGAGGATCCAGCCTGGCTGAAATCTCCACGTTCGTGGAGATTTCAGCCAGGCTGCTTTATCGGCGGGGCATAATCGGGGCGGATGGGCACGGGCGACCTGGATCTCGTCCGCCGCTGCCTCGCGGACGAGGCGGGGGCGTGGGACGCCTTCACGCGGCGCTCCGGCCCGGCGATCCGCCGCGGCGCCGCCCTCGCGCTCCGGAAGTTCCGGGTGACGGATCCGGGCGCGCTCGACAACGTCCACCAGCAGGTCTACGTCGAGCTGCTGCGCGACAACAAGAAGACGCTCCGCGGCTACCAGGGCAAGAGCGACCTCGAAGGCTGGCTGGCGGTGGTCGCGCTGCGCACCGCCTATCACCTGCTGCGGAAGGAGAAGCCGACCCAGGAGCTGCCGGAGTTCCTGGCCGCGAGCGCCGCGCCGGCGCCGGGAGAGCGGGCCGAGCGGACGGAGTTCCTCGACCGCCTCGACGCCGCGTTCCGCAAGCTGGAGCCGCGGGAGCTCAAGCTCCTGCGCCTCGTGTTCTTCGAGAAGCTGTCCTACAAGGACGTCGCCGAGGCGCTCGGCATGCCCCTCAATTCGGTCTCGCCCCTCCTGATCCGGGCGAAGGACCGCCTGAAGAAACTTCTCGAGGAGCCGTACGTTTCGGCGCCTCCGGGCCCACGGAAGAAATAGAGATGGACTGCCTCTCGCCGGAACAGATCGTCCGCTACCTGCGGGGCAACGGGGCCGATCCCCGCGCCCTGGAGGCGCATGTCCGCGACTGCCCCGGCTGCGCGATGGAGCTCCTCCTCGCGCGCGAGGTCCTGCCGGCCCGCCGGGCGATCGTCCGGCGCCGGTCCGCGTGGAGGCCCCGGGTCGCCATCGCGGCCGCGGCCGCCCTCATCGCCGTGCTCCCGTTCCTCTTCCGGAAGCCTCCGGCGCCCGCCCCGACGGCCGTCAAGGTCCCGGACAAGGTCGCCCCCGCGCCCCCGCCGTCTCCGCCGCCGCCCCCTCCGGCCCCCGAGCCTCGTCCCGAACCGAAACCGGAGCCCTCCTCCGCGCCTGGCGGCGCTCCGGAGGGCAAGCCCACCCCGCCGAAACCGGAACCGAAACCGGACGTGTCCCCCGAAGCGCGAGGCGCGAAGGGGGAGCCCAAGCCCGCGCCCGCGCCGGAGCCCGCCCCGACGCCGGAGCCGAAGCCGCCGGCGCCCAAGCCGGCGCCCACCACCGTCGAACGCGCGATCGTCGCCCGGGTGACCCACGCGGTCGGGTCCGCGCCCGGCCGCGTCGTGCTGGCCGGGGACGTCGTCGCCACCGCCCGCCAGGAGTTCCTCGCCCTTTCGCTCGAAGGCTACGGCCCCGTCTTTCTCCGGGAGAGCTCGCGGCTGGAGATCGGAGCGGCCGGCGAGATCGCCCTGCACGCGGGCGAGATGCTCGTCCGCCTCGACGCGGGACGTCGCCTCGGCCTCGTCAAGACGCCCGCCGCGGACGTCGACATCCATTCCCCGCTCTTCGCGCTGAGCGCCGCCAAAGACCAGACGGAGCTGTCCGTGCTGGCCGGGCGCGGCGCGATCGGCGCGGTGGTCGTCGAAGGCCCCGCCGCCCTCCGCGTGAAGGCGGGGAAGCCGGCCGAGCCGGGGGCGCTGGACCCCGGCTTCGCGGCGTGGATTCCCGACCGCCTGGCGGCGCGCAAGTTCACGGGCTGGTTCGAGGCGGAGGCGGCCCCGGCGGCGGGCTTCCAGGCGCGCGAGATGGAGCTCGCGTCCGGCGACCGCGCCATGGTCCAGGTCGAGGAGCGCGCCACCCTGCAGCTCAAGGCGCCGCTGCCCGCGAAAGGCAAGCACGTGCTCTGGCTGCGCGCGCGCCAGTACCCGGCGAAGGCCGTCTCGCTCGCGCTCTCGGTCAACGGCCAGGCGCTGCCGGAGATCAAGCTCGAGGGCCAGGAGGACAAGCCCTGGCGCTGGATCGGCCCCATCCAGTTCACGTCCGACCGCGCGGACGTCGGCGTGGTCGCGCTCAGCCGCTTCCCCTTCCGCGGCGAGGGCGAGCGCCGCGGCTTCCCCGTCGCCGTGGACCTGGCGGTCGTCTCCGCCGATCCGCGCTTCGTCCCGCCCGACCGCCTCGACGGCGACCGGCGCGCCTACGACCTGGTCCTCGACGAGCCGAAGTAGCCTTGCTCGCGATCCTCCTCGTCCTCCAGAACGGGGCGTTCGGCGTTCCCGACGCCCTCCGCGAGCGCGGCGTCGGCTGGACGATCGTCGCGACCGGCGAGGTCCTGTCGAACGTCGACGGCGGCCTCGACGAGGGGACCGAAGCCCAGGCGCTGCTCGACGCCGTCCTCGACGCCGACCTCGAGAAGCTGGCCGGATGGACGGGCGCGACGGCCCGGGCCAACCCGATGTGGATCGAAGGGCACGGCCTGACGCGCGACCACGTGGGCGACCTGACGAAGATCAGCAACATCGACGCGAGCGACGGCCTCCGCCTGTTCGAGCTCTGGCTGCAACAGGCCGTCGGGTGCGCTTCCGTCCGGGCGGGCCTGCTCTCGACCGACCAGGAGTTCGCGCTTTCGGAGTCGTCGGCGCTCTTCGTGAACGCGACCTTCGGCCTTCCGATCCTTTTCTCGATGAACGCGCCGTTCAGCGCCTATCCCCTGGGCGCGCTGGGCGTCCGCCTGCGCGCGGAGCCCGTCCCCGGCTTCTCCGCGATGGCGGCCGTCTATGAAGGTTCTCCGGACGCCGAGTCGCGCAACCGCTCGGGCACGGAGGTCCGCCTGCACGACGACGAAGGCCTGCTGTGGATCGGCGAGGCCGGCTGGAAGCACGCGAGCGGGACGATCAAGGCCGGCGGCTTCGCCCACTCCGGCGACTTCCTCGATCACAGCTCCGGCGACGTCCGGAGCGGACTCCACGGGGTCTACGCGGTCGTGGACCAGACCCTCGCGGCCGGCCTCGCCGTGTTCGTCCGCGGCGGCGCGGCGCCCGAGCGCGCCGCGCTGATCTCGCGCTACGTCGAAGCGGGGGCCGTCTGGACGGGGCCGATCCCCGGCCGCCCCTCGGACCAGCTGGGCCTGGCCTGGATGCGCGCCGAGCTGAGCGACGAGATCCCCGGCGCCCGCTACGAGACGGTCGTCGAAGCCACCGTCAAGATCGTGGTCCTGTCCTGGCTGATCGTGCAGCCCGACGTCCAATACGTCCGGCATCCCGGCGGCTTCGGCACGATCGAGGACGCGACGGTCGTCGGGTTGCGCGTCGACGTCACGTTCTGACCAGGCGCCAGAGCGACGTGACTTCGCCCGCGCGCGCGAAGTGGAGGGGATCGTCCGTGTCCTTGGCCCGCGGGTGCGCGGGCCGCGCGTCCAGCCGGCCGGCCACCCGCAGGCCTCCGGCCTCGATGGCCGCCAGCAGATCCTCCCGGGCGCGCAGGCCCAGGCGCTCCGCCAGGTCCGACAGGATCAGCCAGCCTTCGCCCGCCGGCTCCAGCCGCGCGGCCAGGCCGGACAGGAAGCCGCGCAGCATCCGGCTCTCGGGGTCGTAGACCGCCCGCTCCAGGGGCGAGGTGGGTTCCGCCGGAATCCACGGCGGATTGCAGACGATCAGCGGCGCCCGGCCCTCCGGAAAGAGGTCCGCCTCCCGCGTCTCCGCCTTCAGGCCCAGGCGGTCCAGGTTTTCGCGGGCGCACGCGACGGCCCGCGGGTCCAGGTCGGTCGCCACGACGCGCCGCACGCCGCGCCGCTCCAGCACCGCCGCCAGGACCCCCGTGCCCGTGCCGATGTCCCACGCCAGGTCCCGCGACGGCAGCGGCGCCTTCGCCACCAGGTCGGCGTACTCGCCGCGGATCGGCGCGAAGACGCCGTAGTGCGGATGGATCCGGCCGCCGAGCGCGGCGACCTCGACGCCCTTCTTGCGCCACTCGTGCGCGCCGATCAGCCCCTGCAACTCCCTGAGCGAGGCGACATAGGGCTCCGTCGCGTCGCCGTAGGCCTCGACACAGGCCTGGCGGACGTCGGGCGCCCGCCGCAGGGGCAGTCGGTGGCCGGCGTCGAAGGGCAGCAGCAGGGCGCCCAGCCTTTGAGCGCGCAGCGCCTGCGCCTCCCGGTGCTCCCGAAAGGTCCGCGCGGGCGCGACGCGATCCACCCGCCGCGCCATCGCCTGCAGCAGCTTGCGGGCGTTCTGGAAGTCGCCGCGCCAGAGGATCCCCCGCTCTTCGCGGGCCATCCGGCAGGCGGCGTCGGCGGTCAGCCTGTCGCCGGCCACGACGACGCGCGCGGGCGGCGCGGCTCCGCTCTCCGACCGCCAGCGCGCGGAGCGGGCCTCGCCCCCCTCGGTCCAGCGGACGTCGGTCATGCGCGCGCCAGCGCCGAGGCGACGACCCACGCGCTCGACCAGGCCCATTGGAAATTGAAGCCGCCGAGGCGGCCGTCGACGTCCAGGATCTCCCCGGTGAAGTACAGCCCCGGGCCGCGGCGCGACTCGAGGGTGGAGGGATCGACTTCCGCCAGGGGGACGCCGCCGGCCGTGACTTCGGCGAAGTTGTAGCCGCGCCCTTCCGCGACGGGGAGCGGCCATTCGAGCAGCGCCTTGACGAGCGTCCGGCGGTCCTCGCGCGACACGTTGGCCATGCTGACGTCCCCGCGGACCCGCAGCCGGGCGAGGAGGGCGTCGACGACCTTCGCGGGCAGCAGGGTCGAGAGGACGTTCCGGAGATGGGTCCGGGGCTGGGCCTGGACGAGCTGGAGCAGCTTCGCTTCCAGCGCGGCGAAGTCATGCCCCGGGAGCAGGTTCGCCGTGACCGTCACGGCCGCGTTCTCGAGCTTCGCGCGCCGCCAGTGGCGCGAGGCGTCGAGCGCCGCCGGCCCGCTGATCCCGAAGTGGGTCCAGAGCATGGGCCCCTCGAGGACCGCGGGCTTCCGGCCGGCGGCGCGGACGGCGATCTCGACCGGGAGGGCGACGCCCGACAGCGCGACGTGGAAATCCCCCTCGAGCTGGAGCGGCTCCAGCGCGGGGGTCGTCGCGACCAGCGTGTGGCCGAGCGACGTCGCGAGCTGGTAGCCCAGGCCGTCGCTTCCCGTCTTCGGCAGCGAGAGGCCGCCCGTGGCCAGGACGACCTTGCGGGCGCTCACGTCGCCGCCGGACGTGGCGAGCTGGAAGAGGTCGTCGCGCCGGGCCACGGCGGTCACGCGGCACGCGGCGCGGAGCTCGACGCCGAGGCGGGCGGCCTCGGCGAGCAGGGCGTCCAGCACCGTCCGCGCGCTGTTGGAGTCGGGGAAGAGCTTGCCGCGGTCCTCCACGTGGAGGGTCACGCCGATCTCGCGGAAGAAGGCGATGGTCCGGTCGACGGGCAGGGCCGCGAGGATGCGCCGCACGACGTTGGGGCTGCCGCCCCAGAAGTCGGCCGCCTCGACGGCCTCATGGGTGACGTTGCAGCGGCCGCCGCCGCTGACGAGGATCTTGGCGCCGACCTTCGCGGCGCCGTCGAGGACGACCACGCGGAGGCCGGGCTTCAGGCGCGCGGTGAAGATCGCCGTCGCCAGGCCGGCCGCGCCGGCGCCGACCACGACGACGTCCGCGGTCTCGCTCATGCGCGCCATCCTAGGACCGGTCCGGGAAAAGAACAACCCCCGCCCGTGAGGCGGGGGCTGGAGGGAGGAAGAGTGAGTCTGAGTTAGGGGGCGGCCACGAGGATGGCGTCGGCGTCGCCGGCCGCCCGGATCCGATCGCGGCCGTCGAGGGTGATCGCGTAGAGGGCGCCGGTCTCGCCGGAGCTCCGCGCGGACCAGGTGTAGCCGTCGTCCGACGTCCGGAGGATCGTGCCGGCGTCGCCGGCGATCCAGGCGGTCCAGCCCTCGCCGGCGCAGAGGCTCAGGAGGTCGGCGGTCGTGCCGGAGACTTCCGTCGTCCAGGTCAGGCCCTGGTTGAAGGAGATCAGGATCTGTCCGCCCGCGCCCACCGCGCGGACCTTCGTCTCGTCGAGGAAGCGGACGTCGTGGAGCGCCCGGCCCGTGGCGGCCTGGAGGCTCCAGCGGGCGCCGCCGTCGGCCGTCCGGAGGATCACGCCGCCGCAGCCCACCGCGAGGCCGATCGACGCGTCGGCGAAGGCGACGGCGTGCAGCCCTTCGGCCGTGCCGCTCGCCTGCGGCGTCCAGGTGTCGCCGCCGTCCGACGTCCGGAGCACGAGGCCGTCGGCGCCCACGATCCAGCCGTTCTGGTCATCTACGAAATCGATGTCCGTCAGGAGCTGCGCGGTCCCGCTCACGCGCGGGGTCCAGGTCGCGCCGCCGTCGGTCGTCGCCAGGACGCACCCTTCGCTGCCCACCATCCAGCCGTGGAGGCTGTCGGCGAACGTGATCGCGCGGAGCGTCGCGGAGGTGCCGAGCGCCCGGGGGGTCCAGGTGTCGCCGCCGTCGGCGGTCTCGAGCGCGTGCCCGGACTCGCCCACGGCCCAGCCCTTCGAGGCGCTGATGAAGGCCAGGTCCATGAGGGCGGGCCCTTGGGAGGCCCGGGGGGCGACGCCGTCGGCGCCCGCCGAATCGCCGCTGTCGCCGCACGCCGCCAGGGTTCCGATCAGGGCGCCGGCCGTCAGGATCGTCATCTTCGTGTTCATGTTTTTCTCCTTCTTCCGGGAGAACATAAGCACGAGGCGTGCCGAGCGTCCGGCGGGAGGGAACCTGGGGGGGAGGGACGTCGATGTGAGCCGGCCGACAAAATTGTAGGGGTTACCTGGGGGGCCGGACCGGGAGCTGCCGGGCCTTGTCCCGCAGCCGGGGGTTGCCGTCGGCGGCGAGAAGGTTCCGCAGGTGCTCGAGGCGCTCGTCGCTGACGGAGCCCAGGTCCGGCAGCAGGAGATTGCAGAGGAGCTCCTGGTCGCGCGGGTCGGTGCGGGTCGTGTAGAGGTCGGTCAGCGCCCGGCTGAACTCCGCGGCGAAGCCGACGCCGAACGTGGAGAGGCGCTGGGGGACGTCGCCCATCCAGAGCACGTCCCAGAGGACGACCAGCTGCTCGCGCGAGAGGGCGGGGAGCTCCGCCAGGAAGGCCTCCTGCGCGTCCGGCTCCTTCAGCCGCGCGCGCGCCCGGCGCATCAGCGCCGCGTGCGAGGCCCTGTCGGGCGGCGCCAGCGACAGCAGCTCCGCCACCCGCCGCGTGCTCCCCAGCCGATCCGTCCAGGCGGGAGCCGCCGGCTTGGTTTCGGGCTTCGGCTCCCCCTTCGCCCTCGGCGCTTCGGGGGACAGGGCGGGCTTACCCTCCGGAGCGCCCGGGTTCGGCACCGGCGCGGAGGAGGGTTCGGGCGGGGCGGCCGCCGGTGGCGCGGGCGGACGCGCCGGTGGAGGATCAGAGACCGGCAGGCGGCCGATCGCGAGCCCGGCGAGGAGGCCGAGGGCGAACGCGGGCAGGAGAGTCTTCACGGACTTCTTACGGGCGGCCTGTCGGCGCGTGAGCTAAGATGGGGCGCATGACCTCCCGCGTCGGCTTCGGCGCCTGGGCCATCGGCGGCTCCTGGGGAGCGGTCGACGACGGCGCTTCGCTCGGGGCCCTCCGCCGCGCCCTCGACCTGGGCTGCGCGTTCATCGACACGGCGGACGTTTACGGCGACGGCCGCAGCGAGCGGCTCGTCGGGCAGGTAAAGCGGCCGGGCCTGACGATCGCCACCAAGGCGGGCCGGCGCCTGCCGAAGCAGGCGGTCGAAGGCTACACGCGCGAGAACCTGATCGCCTGGACGGACCGCAGCCGGGCGAACCTGGAGGTCGAGACGCTCGACCTCCTCCAGCTCCATTGTCCGCCGACGGACCTGTACCGGAGCGACCGGGTTTTCCGGATCCTCGACGACTTCGTGAAAGAAGGCCGGATCCGCCGCTACGGGGTGTCGGTGGAGACGATCGAGGAGGCCGGGCTCGCGCTGGAGCGGCCGATCGCGTCGATCCAGATCATCTTCAATCTCTTCCGCCAGCGGCCGGCCGAGGAGCTCTTCGGCCGCGCGAAGCGCCGCGGCGTGGAGATCATCGCCCGCGTGCCGCTGGCGAGCGGCCTGCTGACGGGGCGCATCACCCCCGAGACGACGTGTCCCGCCGACGACCACCGCGCGTTCAACCGCCGCGGCGAGGCGTTCGACGTCGGCGAGACCTTCTCCGGCGTGCCGCTCGAGGCGGCGTTCCAGGCGGTCGAGGCGCTGCGCCCCCTCGTGCCTCCCGGCGCGACGATGGCGCAATTCGCGCTGCGCTGGATCCTGGCGCACGACGCGGTGACCTGGGTGATCCCGGGCGGCCGATCGGCGGCCCAGGTCGAGGACAACCTGCGGGCCGTCGCGCTGCCGCCGCCCGACGCCGCGACGCTGCGCGCCTGCCGCGAGATCTACGACCGGCACATCCGCCCCCACGTCCACGCCCGCTGGTAGCAAGTGTTAACGTTCGAACCTGATTCGAACGTTAACACTTCGCGTCGGAACGGCCGCGTGGCGGGCACCCACAAGGGGATTGAAAAGGAGCCGCCATGATCGCCTCCATCGCGTTCCGGCCGCTCGCGCTCGGGATCCTGCTCCTCGCGGCGGGGGGCGAGGACACCCTCTTCGACTTCGAGAAGGACGTCGCGGGATGGGAGGCGGCTCCCGGCGGGAAGGAGCCGCCGGCCGTCGTGGAGCGCGCCGGGGGCGGGCTGAAGGTCACGTTCGCGGGCGGGACCTGGCCGACGGTCGCGTCGACGCGCGTGCCGGCGGACTGGACGGCCTACAAGACGCTGACGGCGGAGGTCGAGGCGCCGCGGCCGTGCCTGATCGGGCTCACCGCGTTCCAGGAGAAGAGCCGGCGAGGCGACGGCTGGGACGACGTGATCAGCCGCTGGACGGCCACCGTGTTCCTGAAGGCCGGCCGGAACAGCGTCCGGGTCTCGCTGGAGGACGCGAGCGGCAACGGCTACGGGCTCAACAAGGCGAAGTACGGCGCCGTCACGGCGCTGGAGCTGTTCATGTACGCGCCGCGGCCGGGGGAGTCGCTCCTCATCGACGACATCCGGGTCAGCGCCGAACGGACGCCGAAGCCGGCCCCCGCCCGCGGCTTCAAGGTCCTGGGCACGGACCTGGAAGTCAGCGGCGTGGCGGAGCTGGGCAAGCTGCGGAAGGACGCGTGGACGCCGCCGGCGGATCAGGACGTCGACCAGGCGGAAGCCGCGTTCCGGGCCGGGTACGAGGCCTTGAAGAAGGACCATCCGGGGGCGGTCCTGGCGGTGTTGCGCGACGGGGAGCCGGGACCGGACGGGAAGCCGTACGCGGGCTGGGCGGACGCCCACCTGGAGAGCCACGGCCCCGACACCAACCTGGTCTATCGCGCGAAGAAGTACGGAGGGGACGCCACCGGCGAGGCCTTCATGCGCCACCGGAGCATGCTCCTGCGGGCGGACCTGTCCGCGATCCCCGCCGGATCCGCGATCCTCGCCGCCCGCCTTCTCCTCACGCGCGCCTCGAAGGTGGACGGGGAGAGGAATCCCGCCGCCGCGCCCACCCAGTGGGTCGCCGAAGCCTGCAACCGCCCCTGGGACGAGCGCGAGGTCAACGGGTACCAGTACGCGAAGGACAAGTTCTGGAGGTCGGTGGGGGGGATCTCGGCGACGTCCTACGAAGGCGAGGATCCCGACTTTTTCCCGCTGTATCTGGCGCACGGGCCGAGCCAGCTCAAGGTGAACGCCTGGGATTTCCGCGAGGCGGTGCGCTGGTGGACCGACGGCCGCCGCGCCAACCACGGGTTCATGCTGCACGGCGACGGGCGCGACTACATGATGGCGCACTGCCGGGAGTCGGCCGACGTCCGGAGCCGACCCGCGCTGCTGGTCGTGTACGTGCCGCCGAAGTGAACCGGACTGGCGCGGGGGAGGGATCCCCCGCGCCCGCCGGCCGTGTGGGCTCTAGAAGTCGATCTGGCCCCGGAAGAGCAGCCCGAAGAGGGAGTCTTCCAGGCGGGTTTCGAACTGCAGCTCCTCGTCGTAGTTCTCGATGATGCCGTTCACCGAGACGCGGACGTAGCGGGTGATCCACCAGTTTACGCCGAACGTGATGGTGGAGACTTCCTCGGAGTTGCCCGGGCCGGCCGCCGCGATGCCGGCGTCGACGGCGTTGTCCACCGTGACGTTGGCGAAGCGGACGGCGAGCTCGACGGCCCCCCAGTCGCTCTTCGGCACGATCCGGGTCTCGGGCTTCTTCTCCTCGCCCGTCAGGATGTAGGTCGCGGCGACATACCAGCCGGTGGACTCGACCTCCGACTCGGGCGCGCCGTCGGCCAGCTCGTCCTCGCGCATCACGTACTCCGCGCTCAGGCAGAACGGTCCGATGGGCCAGGACAGCTGCGGCACGATGCGCGTGCGCTGGCCGTCGAAGGGGAACGTATTCACCGTGCTGTCGAGGTAGAGCACCGACAGCTCGGTCGTGACGAGATCGAAGCCGGTGGCCGCGATCGAATCAACCGTGCCGACCGAGGCGCCGACGCCGACGCGGAGGCCCTTGAGGATGTCGTTGCCCGAATTGACGAACGGCTTCAGCCTCAGCTGGACGGCGAGCTCCTTCTCGTCCTCGCGGTCGACGACGGCGCGGCCCTGGTCATTGATGAGCGCGCCACCGTTGAGGGCCATGACGGCGTAGCTGAGGACGTCGTCGAAGAGCGTTCCGGCCGCCTGGAGGCCGATCTCGCGTCCCGGCATTAGGCGGTTGATCGGCGAGCGCTCGACGAAGTCGATGAAGCGCGTCGAGGTCATGTCCTCCTGGCTGACGGGTTCGAAGAACTGGCCGAAGCGGAGCTGGAACTCCTTGTACTTCTTCCACTCCACGAAGGCGTCGCGGAGGGTGCCGCTGACGTTCGACGGCCCGGTGCCGAACGCGGACTGGTTGATCGTGCCGGAGCCGAAGTCCGTCTGGACCTTGAAGCCCCACTCCTTGTAGAAGGTGCCTTCCATCTCCAGGCGGGCCTGGCGGACGAAGGCGGTGTTGGGCACCGTGCGGCGCGGATCCGTGTCGTCGTCCGGCCGGTCGAAGATGGTACGGACGTGGCCGAGGAAGCGGCCGCCGATGCGGGCCTCGAACATGCCGTCCTTGGTGCGGAAGCGGAGGCCGTCCTTCAGGTACACCTCGACCGGTGTCTCGTCCGGCTTCGGCGGATCCTGCGTCGTCAGCATGACGCACAGCGCGAGCATCCCAACCATCTCAACCCTCCCAGTAGACAATCCGTAAAGATCTCGTTAATGCGAAAGCGTGATGATAGCTATGTGAGAAATGGATGCAAGAACTAGCGCGGTGGCGTGAAGTGTTAACGTCCGAATCGGATTCGAACGTTAACAGTTGCTAGGGCGCGAAGCGGACGGTGACCGCGCGGCCTCCCCAGGCCTTCGGATTCACGATCGCGTCGTCGTCGTAGGACGTCGGGACTTCCGCGGCGAAGCGGCGGGCCTCGCCGGGCTTGAGCGGCGAACGCCGGTCCTCAGCGCGGGAAGTCGCGAGCACCGGCCACACCCGCGTGAAACACGGCTGGCCGATGCA
This sequence comes from Planctomycetota bacterium, assembly GCA_036383955.1. GTDB lineage: Bacteria > Planctomycetota > MHYJ01 > MHYJ01 > JACPRB01 > JACQFK01. The sequence goes on from DASVNH010000078.1 coordinate 15,183, forward strand.
GGAGTCGCCCTCTTTGTTGACGAGATGGGGTTTGCCGTCGGGCGTCAGGGCGTAGAGCAGCACTTCCACTTCGTCCAGCGCGCGGTCGCCGGCGTTGCGGATCTCCACGTCGATCGGCGTGAAGCGGCCCCGCTGCCGGGGTTCCCCCGCCTTCAGAAAGCGGACCTCGATCTTCGCCGCGGCCGCGTCGCGCGCCTCCCGGCTCTCGGGCCCCTCGACCTTCACCGGCCGCAGCCCCGCCGCCGCCGGCGATCCGATCAGATACCAGAGGCTCATCGGCCGCTGGGGGTCGGCTTCGAACCACTCTTTCGGAATCCGCTGCCGCGCCGCGCCGTTCAGCACCACGGGATCGTAGGTCCCCGGCGCCTCGGACTCGAGGGCGTACTCCCACATTCCGCCCTCATAGCCCTGGAGATCCTTCGCCCTCGCTCCGGCGCGCTTCCACTCCGCCTCCGTGGGCAGCCGCCAGTATGCCCCGCTCTTCTTCGAGAGCCAGGCCGCGTACTCGACCGCCGCGTGCCAGCGCAGGTAGGTGGCGGAGGCCGTCGGCGCGTCGAGCTCCGCGGGAAGGATCCCGGCTTGCGTCGGAAGGAAATCGGGCAGGGCCGGCCGGACGACGCCGTCGAACGGCTCCTTGCGGTAGCGGTCGAAGTCCGCCCAGGCGACTTCCTTCGCGCCGATCGCGAAGGCCCGCGTCCCCTCGCCGGCGGGGATGTCGACGACCTCCTGCGCGAGCAGGACGGCGAGGACGATCGTCATTTGGCGCGGGGGCGGAAGAGGAGGCGGTCGAGGGAAAAGCGGCCGGGACCCGCGAGCAGCAGGAGGACGGCGACGCAGAAGTAGACGGCCGCCGGCTCGGCGGAGCCGTTGGCGTCCCTGGCGATGAACGACTGCTTCATCGTCACGGCGTGGAGCCAGACCGCGACCGCCATCGTGCAGGCCAGGCCGAAGGACGCGAGGGGCGTCAGCAGGCCCAGCATCCACGCGAGGCCGCCGCCGAACTCCGCGAGGGCGGCCAGAGCCTGGAGGAAGCCGGGGTAGGACGCGTTCGGGCCCATCCATCCGAACGGGTTCTGGATCTTCCCGAAGCCGTGGACCATGAAGGCGTAGCCCGCGAAGAGCCTCAGCGCGAGAAGCCCGGCCGAGACGCGCGCGGACAGGTCGGGCGGTTGGAACAGAGGGCGGAGCATCAGCGGCTCGCTTTCAGAAGGCGGATGAACTCCTTGAGCAGCGGCGTGTTGTCGTGCCACGTGCGCGCGGAGACGAGGTTGCCGTCGACGGCCACCGGCTTGTCGACGTACTTCGCGCCGCCCTGGAGGACGTCGAGCTTGCACTTCGCCACGGTCGTGAGGATGCGGCCCTTGATGACGCCCGCGGCGCTGAGGATCTCGACGCCGTGGCAGACCGACGCGACGGGCTTGTTCGCCTTGAAGAAGTGGCGGACGATGGAGATCAGGTCCTCGTCGTAGCGCAGGTACTCCGGCGCGCGGCCGCCGGTGAGGAAGAGGCCCGCGTACTCCATCGGATTCACGTCCTTGAACGCCGCCGTCGCCGCCAGGTGGTAGCCCGGCTTCTCCTCGGTGATGTCCCAGCCCGGCGGCTTCTCGTGCAGGACCAGCGCGTAGGTCCGGCGCTCCGGCCCCGCGACGACCACGTCGAAGTCGTCCTCCGGCAGCCGGAACAGCGGATAGAAGGTGTCGAGCACCTCCGCCGCGTCCCCGATGGGCATCAGGATCTTGCTCATGCCGCCCAGCATACACTCCGACAAAGCTTCCCGGGATGTTTGTCCGTTTTCGGACAAACATCCCGGGAGCGTTTGTCCGATGGCACGCGGCTTGCGCTTCTCTCCGGCGGATGCGTGGGACGTCGGAATCCAAGGAGACTGGGAAAGGAATTGCGCGATGAAAGCCATCATCACCTACGCGCGGGCGTGGAGCGCCCTCGCGGCCGTCCGCAGCCTCGGCCGGAAGGGCGTCGAGGTCGTCACCGGCGACGAATACGGCTGCGCCCCCGCCACGTTCTCGCGCTACTCGACGGCCAGCTTCCGCTACCCCAACCCGGACCGCGAGCCGGGGAGGTTTCTCGACGTCCTGGAAGAGGTCTGCCGCCGCCACCGCCCGGCGGACGGCGAGCTGGTCCTGATGCCGATCCACAAGGAGGCCTACCTCATCGCCCGGCATCGGGAGCGCTTCGAGGGCCTCGCGAAGCTCGCCCTCCCGCGCTTCGACCAGATCGAGCGGGTCCACGACAAGGGGACGCTGGGCGAGTACGCCCAGGCGATCGGGCTGCCCGTGCCGCGGACGGTCGTGCCGTCGAGCCCGGAGGAGTTCCGGAAGGCGCTGGACGGCTTTCCGTTCCCGGCCTTCGTCAAGGTCCGCCGCTCCGCGGCGGCCGTCGGCGTCCGCAAGGTCGCGTCCCCGGCGGAGGCTCTCGCCGTCTTCGACGAGTTCACGCGGGACTTCGGGCTCGGCGCCGGCGCGTGGCCGATCCTGCAGGAAGGCGTGCCCGGCGACGACTACTGCGCGACGTTCCTCTTCGAGCGCGGCGAGCGGCGCGCCGCGATGACCTACCACAACCTCCGCAGCTTTCCCGCGCGGAGCGGGACCGGCGTGCTGCGGGAGACCGTCGAGGCGCCGGAGATCGAGGAGATCGGGACCGAGCTCCTGGGGCGGCTCGGCTGGCACGGTGTCGCGGAGATCGACTTCCGCTGGGACCGGAAATCCACCCCCCAGATGATCGAGGTCAACCCGCGCTTCTGGGGCGGGCTGCCCCAGGCCGTCGAAGCCGGCTGGGACTACCCCTGGCTGCTCTACCGGCTGGCCGTCGACGGCCGGGTCGACGCCGTGCGCCCGCCGCGCTCGGACGTGCGGACCGAGGCGCCGGGCATGGCGCTGCTCGCGACGCTGCACGAGGTGATCCACGACGCGCCGAAGATGGAGGCGATGCGGAAGGCCTACGACACCCTCCAGGCCGGCTACGTGCGCGGCCATCGGCGCCTGGCGCTGCGGCGCTTCGCCAACGAGTTCAAGGGGGCGGTCGACCTGGGCGGCCGCTGGCGGCGGCTCCGGACGCTGCTGAAGGACCACCGGAACTCGGTGTCCGACGTCTTCCGCTGGGAGGATCCGCTGCCGGTGCTCGGCGTGCTCTATCCGCTCGCGGTCTTCCTCAAGCACGGCAAGGTGTCCACCGGCTTGCTCGTGTCGGAGGCGGGGAAGGGCACGTGAGGCGCCGTCTCCTCGCCGGCGCCGCGCTCCTTCTGGCCGGGAACGCGGCCTTCACCGCCTGGGCGTCCGGCGCCGCCGGGCCGCGGATCGGCGTCGTCGTGTCGGACGCGTGGTTCGACGTCGCGGGCTTCAATCCGGCGGCCTACGAGCTCGCGATCGTCCGCGCCGGCGGCGCCGCCGTGCGGATCCGGCCGGAGGATTCCCTCGACGGCCTCTCGGGGCTCGTGCTGATCGGGGGAGGGGACGTCGATCCCGCCGAATTCGCGTTGCTGCGCGAGGCGGAGCGGCGGAACCTGCCCGTGCTGGCGATCTGCCGTGGAGCGCAGGCGCTGGCGACGGCCTACGGCGGCGCGCTGGGGCCGGCCGGGCGCCGGCACGGGGTGTCGATCCGCAGCCTTTGGGCGCACGACGTCCGCTGCGAGCCCGGGACGCGGGCGGGCGGCGTCTTCGGGAGCGAGGCCTTCCGGGCGAGCTCGACGCACGCGACGGCGATCGCGGACGCGGGGCCGCGGCTGAGGGTGTCGGCCTCCAGCGACGACGGCGGGATCGAGGCGGTGGAGCTGCCGGGGGAGCGTTTCGTGCTGGGGCTGCAGTGGCATCCGGAGTGGGAAGGACGCGAGGAGCCCTTCGTGGCGCTGGTGGACGCGGCGAGGCCGTAAAGCGGTCTCGTGTGATATTATGGCCTTTGGCCGCGGCGCGCCGGAGGTGTTCCATCGGGTTCATGAGCTGGACGTTCCCGCTCTTCCGACTGTTCGGGATCCAGGTCCGCATGCACTGGACGTTGGCCATACTCTTGGCCGGCCAGCTCATCCAGGGCTACACGTCGGACTCCCTCAAGTGGCGCTCGATCGCGATGGGGATCCTGTTCGTCAGCGTCCTCTTCCACGAGTTCGCGCACTGCTGGATGGCCCGGCGCCGCGGCGGCCACGCGGAGGAGATCCTGCTGTGGCCCCTGGGCGGCCTGGCCTACGTCGGGCACTCGGGATCTCCGCGGGACGAGCTGAAGGTCGCGGGCATCGGGCCGATCGCCAGCTTCCTGTTCGGCGGCATCTGCCTCGGCTTTCTGTTCGGCAGCGGCGCGCGCTGGGACTGGGAGTACGTCAACCCGTTCGGAACGTGGTGGTTCCCTCCCCCCGTCCTCAATGAGACGCAGAATTACCTCATCCACGGCTTCCGCCTCAACGTCTACCTGGGCCTCTTCAACCTGCTGCTGCCCGCGTATCCGCTCGACGGCGGCCGCGTGCTCTTCGCCTTCCTGACGCTGCGCCACGGACGTCGCCGCGCCGCCGAGCTCACCTCCATGATCGCCATCCCCATCGGCGTCGCGCTGGCCATCTGGGGCGTCGCCCGCAGCGAGCTCTACCTCATCCTGATCGGCGCCTGGGTCCTCATCGAATCCTTCCAGCTCCGCTGGCTCATCAAAGTCGGCGAGCTCGAGGCCCATCCCGGCTTCGGCCAGATCTCCGAGTTCGAGTACGTGCCCGACCGCCCCCGCCGCAAGGGCTGGTTCGCCCGCTGGCGCGAGCGCCGCGCCGCCCGCCGCGAGGCCCGCCGCCTCGCGGAGGACGTCATGCTCCGCGAGCGCGTCGACCTCGTCCTGGAGAAAGTCACCCGCGAGGGTATCGGCAGCCTCAGCCCCGAGGAGCGCCGCATCCTCGAGGAAGCCTCCCGCCGCTCCCGCAGCGGGGGCGTGCGTTGAGGGCGGCCGCCCTCGCGCTCCTGGCGAGCTGCT
>DASVNH010000079.1:0-2606 GCA_036383955.1 Planctomycetota bacterium
CGAGGGGGGAAACGAAAAGGTCCCCCCCCCCGGGGGAGCCGGGAAAAAGTCTTCGTGGAAAAAAACGAGACCATGGAATCGAGGAAGCCGGCACTAGGGGGCATGGGAGCGGAATTTACGAAGTTGAGGGCGTGGCAGGCCGCCTACGCGGTCGGGCTGGAGATCTACAACCTGGCCTGCCGGTTCCCGCATCCCCATCTCTTCGCGCTGGGCGGGCAGCTGCAGCGGGCCGCTTTGTCGATGTCGAACAACCTCGCCGAGGGCTCCGGCCGCCGCGGTTCGCGGGACAAGAAGCACTTTTATGTCATCGCCTACGCGTCCGGCGCGGAGGCGAAGAACATGCTCTTCTTCGCGCGGGACCTTCAGCTGATCAGCGCGGAGCGCTTCGACTCCCTCTTCGCCCGCCTGGACGAAACCTGCCGCCTGATCCACGGCCTGCTAGAAGGCATGTCCCGCTGGATCGATCCCTGAGTCCCCCCCCCGGGGGGCCTTTCGCGTCTCCCCCCGCAGGGGGGGCGGGGGGGGATTTTCTGAACCGGGTCGTCAGCGCCTATCCACAACAAGGTTGTCGAAACGCACTCGCGCTCCGGGCAGGACGTTCTTGGCTTTCGCCAGCAGCGACAGGTGGTACTCGGCCGGCGGCGCCTTGCGGCCCTTGAGCAGCTCGCGGCCGTCGATCAGGAACACCGTCGCGTCTTCCCGCAGCTCCACGCTCCAGCGCTCGCGCTTCGGCGTCGCGCGCGTGTTCGGCGCCGTGAGGACCTGGTCGCCGATCGTGAGGTAGTAGAACTCCTCGTCCATGTCGCAGTGGACGATCTCTTTGCCCTTCCACGCGCCCAGCCGCAGCGCCACGAGCGTGCCCTTCGGACGATGGGTGAGCTCGACGTCCACCGACGCCCGGAACGGCGCTTCGAACGTCCGCTCCGTCGTCACGCCCCCGTCGCCCGCCGCCAGGTTGAATGCCAGCGGGCCGTCGTACGTCACGCCCGTGCCGGAGCGGCGCCAGTCCTTCTCGACGTCCTCCGGCTCCTCGAAGTCTTCGCCCCAGATCGCCGTCCCGCCCATCATCGGGCCGCGCGTGGTCTTCCGCGGCGTCAGCGCGACGCCCTTCGCCGCGATCGAGGTCTGGCCGGCCCCGACCTCCACCGTGCGCTTCTCGTACGTGAACTTGACCTTGCCGTCCTGGACCTCGAGCTTCACGCGCTCGCCCGCCGTCAGCGCGAGCCGCGATCCCTGCGCCGACGCCTCGGCCGTCCGCGCCGCGAACACCATCGGATCGGCCTGCTTCGCCACGTCCGCGACCAGGCCGCCCGTCTGGAGCGACACCCGCTTCGGGCGGATGCCGTCGACGGTCGTCGACGGCCCCAGCTCCACGCGCGTCGCGTCGGCGAAGACGATCACCGCCGTCCCCGCCACGCCCGTCTCCAGGCCCTCGCCGTCGAAGAGCGCCTGCGCGGCACGGGCGGCCGTCGGGCCCTTCTCCGACGTCGTGTGCACCTCGCCCTTCAGGCTCTCGAGCGTGGCGACGGCCACCCGCGTCTCCCGCGGGGGCGGCGCCGGCTTCGGCTCCGGTTTCGGTTCCGGCTTGGGTTCGGGCTTCGGCTCGGGCTTGGGTTCCGGTTTCGGCTCCGGTTTCGGCTCAGGCTTCGGTTCCGGTTCCGGTTTCGGTTCCGGTCGCTTGGGTTCCGGCTTCGGTTCCGGTTTCGGTTCCGGTTCCGGTTGTTTCGGCTCCGGGCGAGGGGGCGGCTTGACTTCCTTTTGCACGATGACCGGCGGGGGCGCGGGACGGAACAGGACGTAGCCGATCAGGCCGAGGAGCACGACGGCCGCCGCGGCGATCGCGATCCAGCGCCGCGCCGGGCGGGCCCGCTTCGCCAGCAGATCGCCCAGGGCGCGATGCTGGTCGACGGCCCGGACGTAGTCCTTCCGGAACTCCGGATCCTGGTCCAGCAGCTTGGCCAGCTCCGCGAGCTCCGCCTCGCTCAGGCGGTCGTCGAGAAACCCGTTCAGCAGTTCCTCGCGCGTCACGCGTCCCCCATCTGGGCGTGGCCCGCGCAGTCGCCCAGGAACTTCCGGATCTTGCCGAGCGCCTTGTTGACGGCGTTGAGCGACATCTTCCGCGCCTCGGCGATCTTCTGCAGCGACCAGAGGTCCTCGTAGCGCAGCTTCAGGATGTCGCGCGCGTGCGCGCCCAGCTTCTCCATGCAGTAGCGCAGCGAGCCGCGGCGGCCCGCCAGCTCGTCCTCGAGCTCCACCTGCGTGGCGGCGAGCTTCTCCTCGACCTCCGGCGGCAGCCACGCCTTGGTCCGGGAATGGCCGCGCCGCCAGCGCGCCGCCTGGTTTCGCGCGATGCCGAACGCCCAGTTGAGGAACGGATACTTCGGGTCGTACGCCCCGAACTGGTTCCAGAGGGCGAGCGAGACGTCCTGGAAGACGTCCTCCATGTCGTCGGCCCGCCGCAGCAGCGAGAACAGATAGGAACGCAGCGGCGTCTGGACCTTGACGTAATGCCTCAGGAAGTCGGCGCGGCTATCGCCCACAGTGCTTCGCTCCCACGTCACTCTACCCGCACTTGCCGCGGCCCAAGCAAATTGGCCCGATATTCC
>DASVNH010000080.1:0-18305 GCA_036383955.1 Planctomycetota bacterium
CAGACCTGGCAGGTGCCCTTGGAGGTGGTGGTGGACAGCACCTCGACTTCCTTCCGCGGCGCGCCGCGGCGCAGGATGCCGGCGATCCACTCCAGGGTCGGCCCGTCCCGGCCGCTCAGCACGGTCTCCCGCTTCCCGTTCGCCAGGCGGACCTGCAGCCTCCCCTGCTCCACCTCAAAGCCCCAGACGTCCGCCCGCGCCCACTCGCGCACGCGACGGCCCAGGAAGTCGCGCTCCCGCGCGCGCAGCGTCTTCCCCGAGCTCTCGAACACGACGGTCTTCCGGCAGGTCCGATACCCCAGCAGGGCCGCCAGCGTCCCGCCGACCCAGACGATCCCGAGCAATCCGCCCGCGGCCACGAGGTGCTCCCGGGCCTCCTCGACGGCCAGCTTCAGCCCCGCGCCCAGCAGCAGCGTCAGGCACACCCAGCCCAGCGGGAAGAGCGGCGCCAGCCAGGTCTGCCGGAAGGTGGGCCGCACCGTCACCCGCGGGAAGCCGTCGACGATCTCGACCTCCGCCGGGCCGGGCGGCGACGCCTTGAGGATCTCGTCTTTCCGGCGTGCCAGGTCCGACGCGAGCTCTTCGAGCAAAGGGACGGGGTAGTCGACGGCCCAGCGCCGGCTGCCGCCGCCCAGGATGTCGAGATCCAGCGCCCCGTCGCCCCGCTCGAGGGGATGGACGCGGAAGCGGACGATCCTGAGGGGGTCGAAGGACCGCCGGACGACCAGCGGGCCGGCGCGCTCGCGCAGGAGCAGGCGGCCGCGGCTGAGGACGATTTCGGAGCGCCCGCCCAGGGTGACCCAGACGGTCAGGAAGACGCCGAGGAAGCCCAGCAGGGCCAGGGGGGAGGCGAAGACGGCGGAGAGCAGGCCCGACATCCAATGCTTCTCGAACGAGCCGACGACCAGGGCGCCGTAGGAGAGGAGCAGGAGGAAGGACAGGCCGACGAGCCACACCACGCAGCCCGGCGTCTCGCGGAAGACCCGCCGCCGCGGCAGGCGGTAGATCACGCGCTCGTTCGTGGCGTGGACCTGGATCTCAGGCGGCAGGCTCAAGGCGCCCGAAGTCTACCCCGTGTAGACAAACCAGACAGGCTGCTTTGTCTACGGCGCGGCGAGCTTCTCGATCTCCGCCGCTTCGAGGGCTTTGCGGTAGAGGCGGATCTCGCCGAGGGCGCCTTGGAAGGACTCCTCGACCCCCCCGGCCCCGCCCAGGGTGAACGCGCCGGGGCCGCTGGCCTGGGCCTTGGGACCTTCCCCGACGACCTTGCCGTCCAGGTAGAGCTTGCGGCCCGCCGCGTCCTGCACGGCCGCCAGGTGGTGCCAGCCCTTCTCGGCCGCCGGACCCGGGATCCCGGTGTTCTGCCCGCCGAAGAACCAGCGGCCGGCCGGCTCGATCCACAGGCCGTACCAGGGCCCTTCCTCGCGCGATTTGGTGACCAGGCCGCGCCAGCGGCCCTTCTGCGGGCCCTCCAGCCAGACCCAGGCAGTCAGCGTGAACGCGTCCTTGTCCGTGAACACCAGCGAGGGGTCGCTCCGGGTCGAGAGTGTTCCGCCGCTGAACAGCACGGACTTCCGGCCGTCCTTCTCGCCCGCGGCCGCCTTGCCGTCGAACGTCCGCGGGTCGGACGTCGACTCCTTCCAGGCGCCGTCGAACCCTTCGGGCTTCAGATGCAGCGCCAGGCCGTCGGCCGCAACCGCCCGCGCCTTGACCGGCATTCCCGCCGCGATCCGCCGCGTGATGTACTGCCGCACGATCGGCATCTTCGCGCCCGCGGCCAGCTTCAGCGCGCGCGGGGTGTCCGTCGGCACCAGCGGCTCGACCCCGTACCAGATCATCAGCGGCAGGTTGTGGTCGGCGACGTCCTCCTCGTGGGCCAGCAGCGCGGCGGCGACGTCCCACCGCGCCTCGAGCGGCAGCCGCTGCAGCGCGCTGGCGATGGCGAGACGGACGACCGCGGACGGGTCGTCCTTGGGAACCGACGTCCCCAGTTGGACGCCCCACGCGCGGACGTGCTCGTTTTCGTGCGAGAGGAGGTCGGGGAGCGGGCCTTCGGTGACATGCAGCGCCCAGATCGCGCGGAGCTTGCGGGTCACGTCGGGGTGGGTCTTGAAGAGGTCGAGCAGCGCCGCGTGCACGGCGGGATCGGGGCCGCGCTCCTGCAGGATTCGCCGCGCGTGGCGGACGAACCAGTCGTTGCGGTCGAGCTGCATTTTCACGAGCTCCGAGGAGCTCGCTTTGCGGAGGTCGACGTCCGCCTTCTTCGGATCCCCGTAGCTGATCCGGTAGATCCGGCCGGTGGCGACGTGCTCAGGGGTCTGGCCGTGGCAGGTCTTGGGGTCGTACCAGTCGATGACGAAGAGGGAGCCGTCCGGGCCGAACTCGTGGTTGAAGCCGAGGTAGAGGGGATCGTTGGCCATCAGGAAGTCGCCGACGTGCTTCCCCGCATAGCCCGAGCCCTTGCGCTCGAACGCCTCGGTGTAGATGCCGTGGTGGTGGATGGTGCCGACGAGGTATTTGCCGCGGAAGTCGGGCCAGAGGTCGTGGAGCACGAAGCGGGCGCCGCCGTGCGCGTGTCCGCCCTTGCGGCCCTGGATGCCGTCGTGCTTGTGGTCCGCGATGGTCTTGAGGTCGTCGTAGGTATGCGGATTCGGGTGCTTGCCCGACTGCCGCTGATAGCGGCCGCCCTGGATCATATGCCAGAGGTGCGGGATCACGCAGGCCTCGGCGAACCAGACGCCGTGGTCGTCGTAGTCGAAGCCCCAGGGGTTGCTGGTGCCTTCGGCGAAGACCTCGAACGACTTCTTTGTCGGGTGGTAGCGCCACATGGCGGCGGTCAGCGCCTTGCGGTCCGCGGAGCCCGGCTTGCCCACGTTCGAGTGCACGAACACGCCCTGCCAGCCGTAGAGCCAGCCGTCCGGGCCCCACATGAAGCTGTTCAGCGTCTCGTGCTGGTCGTGGTTGCCCCAGCCGTCGAGCAGGACCTGTGGTTCGCCATCGGGCTTGTCGTCGCCGTCCTGGTCGGGAATGAACAGCAGGTTCGGCGGCGAGCCGACCCAGACGCCGCCGAAGCCGATCTCCAGGCCGCTGATGAACGAGAGCTTGTCGTGGAAAACCTTGGAGCTGTCGAACTTGCCGTCGTTGTCGACGTCCTCAAAGATCAGGATCCGGTCGCGGCCCGACGGCTTCCAGGGCCCGCCCGGGCCGGTGTAGCTGTAGTTCTCGGCGACCCAGAGGCGGCCGCGGTCGTCGACGCAAAACGCGTTGGGCTGGCGGATGTCGGGCTCCCCGGCGAAGAGCGTGACCTTGAAGCCGGGCGGCACGGACATCTTCTTCGCGGCTTCCGCGGGAGGCGTGCCGAGATCCTGAAGCGCGAGCCCTTCGACTCCGCTCAGGGCAAGCAGGAGGAGGATCATTTCTTGGGCTTCAGGCGGTAGATCTTGCCGTCGAAGGACGACCAGTAGACTTCGCCGTTCTGGTCGGCGCCGAAGATGGCGATCTGCTTGCCCGGGTGGGTGAAGAGCTTCTTCACTTCGACGGCCTTCGTCCCGTCCCAGCGCAGGGCCCACATGTGGCCGAAGACGAAGTCGCCGTAGAAGTACAGGCCGTCGAGCTCCGGATGCTTCTTCCCGCGGTAGACCATGCCGCCGGTGATGGACTTGGCCTCGGCGTGGTCGATCTCGACGACGGGATCGACGAAGGGGCCGCTGCCGGCGACGGGCTTGAACTCGTGAAGGGCCTCCTTGACGTTCCAGCCGTAGTTGCCGCCCTTCTTGACGACGCAGATCTCCTCCCACTTGTCCTGGCCGACGTCCCCCGACCAGAGCTCGCCGGTCTTGGAGTCGAAGTGGTAGCCCCAGGGGTTGCGCCAGCCGAGCGACCAGATCTCGGGGCGCCACGGATCCTTGCCGTAGAAGGGGTTGTCCTTGGGGATCGCGTACGGCATCCCCTCGTCCTTGTTGTCGATGTCGATGCGGAGGAACTTGCCCAGCCAGGTCGTCGGATTCTGCCCGGCCCCGTGCGGGTCGTTGGCCTTGCCGCCGTCGCCCAGGCCGATGTAGAGGTAGCCGTCGGGCCCGAACTGGATGATGCCGCCGTTGTGGTTCTCGTAGGGCTGCCAGACCTCCAGCACGATCTTCTCGCTGTCCGGGAGGATCTTCTTCCGCTCGGCGTCCGTCTTGAAGCGCGAAAGGACGTTGCGCCGCTGGACGGGCGGCTCCTTCTTGGGGGTCGAGTACTGCAGGAAGACTTCCCCGTTCTCCTTGAACTTCGGATGGAAGGCGAGCCCCAGCAACCCTTCCTCGTTGCCCCGCCGCCGCACCTTGGCGCTCAGGTCGAGCACGAGCTGCTTCTCCGCGTCCGGCCGGTTGTCGAACGCGTAGACCATCCCCTCGAGCTGGTCGAGCACGAAGAGGCGGTCGCTGCCGTCGGGCGGGGCCTGGATCGCGACGACCCGGGCCACCCGGACTTTCGGGAACGCCTCTTCGTAGTCGATCTCGGGAATCGCCTGAAGCCCTTCGACGGAGCTCAGGGCAAGCGTGAGCAGGAGCAGCGTCATGAGCGGAGTCCTCGGATCAGGGTTCGTAATGGAACAGCGCGGCGATCGTCACGGGGATGACCAGGATAGCGCCGGCCGCGAGCATCGTCCAGGGAACGACGTTGCCGGCCGTCTTGGCGACGACCAGCGGAGCGCCGTCTTCCTCCTGGTACTTGAAGAGCGAGTACTCGTTGACGTCCTTCGCCGCGCAGCCGCCGAGGAGCAGGAGGCTGAGAGCGCAGGCCAGGATCCTCTTCATCCGGGGGATCCCTCCGAGATCACTTCAGGAGCTTGGTCGGATCCGCCTTCGGCTGCAGGATCAGGCCGATGCCCGAGCACTCCGGGCAGGGATAGGCCGCGTGGCGCAGCACGCTGCCCATGCCGCGGCAGAGGCCGCACTTGTAGGCTTCGGCGAAGCTCTCGAACGTCGGAGCCGCCACCGCCTTGCCGCAGCCCCGGGCCTTGCACTCGATCTTCCCCGACACGGCGCACTTGGTGCAGTCGACGTTCTTGAAGCCGCCCGCCCCCTTGCAGACGAGGCACTGCTTCACGCCGTTGAACGTGTTGATCGAGCCTGAGCCGCCGCACTTGCCGCATTGCAGGTTGAGCTTCGTCTTGCCCTTGCAGAAGTTGCAGTTGATCTTGTGCGTGCCGCCGCAGGCCATGCACGGCGTCTGATCCCGCACCGACTTCGCGAGCGCCACCAGGTGGTCGCGCGACTGCGCGGTGGGCGTCGACCGCGCCTGCAGCTCCAGGTACGCCGCGGCCTTGTTGTAGGCCCGGTTGTCCGCCAGCGACTTCAGCATCATCAGCAGGCCGAGCGCGTAGCGGACGTTCAGCTCCGTCTGGCCCTTGTAGTCGTTCTGGAACTGGACGACCGCGAGGCCGTATTCGCCCGACGCCATCCACTTGCGATAGTCGTCCATCGCCAGGCCGGCTTTCGTGCCCCAGACCGCGCCGTACTCCGACTTCTCCCAGCCGAGGTCCTTGAACGCCGCCTCCAGGTCCTTCGTCGGCGTCCCCTTGTTCTTCGCGATCAGGCCGCTCGCCAGCGCCGCCACGAAGAGGGTGAGGGACTCGACGTCCGACCCCTTCCCCCTCAGCTCCTTGGTCTTCAGGGAGAGGAACTTCACGCCTTCCGCGATCTCGACGTCCGGCAGCTCCTCGATCTTCGCCAGGTCGAGCGCCTTGAAGTACTCCTGCAGGGCGAGGAAGGTCGTCGACGGCGTCCGCGGGCTGATCTTGACGTCCGTCGCCTTCGACTCCGACCCGCCCGGCGGCGTCACGTACGTGCCGTCGGCCGCCGTGCGCAGACGCAGCTCGCGGCGGTCGGCCTGCACCAGGGCCTGAAGGGCGTCCGACTTCCGGATCAGCCTCCCGCGGTAGGACCCGGCGGCCCCGCCGCCCTTCACGTCGACGACGTCCTGCACCAGGCCCCATTCGTAGTCGTCGCGCGAGAGGAAGACGTAGCCCGCCATCGCGTAGTCGGAGGCGGACGTCGATTTGAACAGCGCCCGGGCGCCCTCGCGCGCGCCGGCATCGGCGCGGCGGACGGGGTCGACCAGGATCGCGAAGGCCTCCGCGGCGGACGCGGTGGGCTTGACCTCGACGGGGGGCGGCGGCTTGGGGGCGTCGACGGCCACCGGCGCCGGCGGCGGGCTCTCCTTGGCCTTGACGATGGGGGGCGCGGCGGCCGGGGGCGCGTTGACGCCGCCGGAGGCGATCTGGGAGCCGAGCTTCTCGCGCACGAGGCGCATGAGCTTCATCACGTTGACGAGGGCCGCGTCGAGGTCGGGGTGGCCTTCGGGAAAGAGGTCGCGGGCTTCCGCGTAAGCCTCGCGCGCCTTGGTGACCTTGGGAAGGGCCTCGCGCATCTTCGCCTCGGCCTGCTTCCCGTCCTCGATCGACACCGACTCGGTGTAGATCTTCTTCGCGTCCTCGTAGTTCTTCTCGGCGTCGCCGGTGAAGTCCTTCGGGGACTTGAAGTGCCTCGCCTCGTCCTTGCCGAACGACAGCGTCTGGCCCTCGACCGTGATCTCGAAGCCGTCCGGCTTCTCCTTCACGGGGCCGGAGAGCTTGCGGCCGTCGTTGAGCACCAGGACGTCGGCCCCGAGGGGCGCGGCCAGGGCGAGCGAGAGCAGGACGAGGGCGGCGCGTCGGTTCATTGAGTGTTCTCCGGATACAGTACGTTGGACGTCGCCCAGCCGCTCCTGGGCGCGCAAATCTAAGGCCTGGCCCCGATCCAGACGCGGTCGGCTTCCGGGGCGGGCTGCAATATCGAGCCGCGCACCCAGAAGACCTGCTTGCTCTCGGGGAGCGACATCAGGAAGCGCGCGTAGGTGTGGTAGCTGTCCTTGGTCGTCGACAGCCGGGCCGTGATGGTGAAGCGCTTCTTCCCGGCGACCTGCGAGGTGACGTCGTGCCAGGCGTCGTTGCCGCCCGCTTCCACGTTGTAGAGGGTCGTCGACTTCCCGCCCTCCGGCGTCAGGAAGACCTCCACGCGCCCGCCGTGGCCCTTCTCGATGACGGCGCCGACGGCCCGGACCTGGCAGTCCGCCAGGACGGCGGGGGCCTCGACCGTCAGCGTGGCGAGGCCCTGGGCGGCCGCCGGCGCCAGGAAGCGCAGGCGGGGCGGCTCGTTCGTCGTCTTCCGTCCCTTGAGGCTCTCGTCGCGGGAGCCCGGGGTGTCGTCCTCGCGCCAGACCATGTTGGCGAGGCCCTGGAGCTTGACCGGGAAGTTGCCGGGCTGATGGAGGGTGTCGATGCCCGTCTCCCAGCGGGTCCGCTTGAACCACTTGCCGCCCTGCTCGGTGAAGCCGTACTGCTCCAGGAGGGGCTGGATCTGCGCGCGGGTCTCCGGCCGCGGGGCGACGGGGATGGGGCCTCCGGTGGCGATGTTCCCGCGGGTCGCCCACTTCCCTTCGCCGGTGGAGTAGAAGTTCGCGGCGAGGCGGGCCTGCCGGTCGTTCCGGTCGGCCTGCATCATGTGGTACGCGACGAGCTCCTTGTGCACGGGCATCTGCCAGTCGCGGCACCAGATCAGGAGCTGCGGGAAGGCCTCGGGCTGCCGGATGGCCGTCTTCAGGCGGCGGTCGAACTCCTCGCGCAGATCCTGGGACTTGTAGAAGATCTGCACTTCCTCTTTCGGGATCGTCAGGAGCATGAGCGCGGTCTGGATCGAAACCGTGGCCTGCGTCTCGCCGGCGATCGAGCCCGGGATGCGGTGCGCCTCTTTGGTCAGCACGGCGTCGGGCACGGGCCCCGACGGCAGCAGCTTCTCCAGCGCGGCGATCTGCTGGGCGAACGACTCCTTCTCGTTGAAGGCGTCGCCCGCCGAATCCTTCGCCAGGCGCCGGATCAGGAAGGCGTAGTCCTCGCGGCTCGCGGTCCCCTCGCCGAGGATCCGCTCGATCCGGCGGCGGTCGTCGGGCATCAGGCGGTCGGTCCCCAGCGACAGCACCTGCTGCTGGATCTCCTGGGCCAGGTCGACCGTGATCTTCACGCGCTCCGGGCCGGCGGCCGCGACGCCCGCCCCCGCCGGGTACGGGAAGTACAGGTAGAGCTCCTTGGGCGCGCCGAAGCGCTTGGCCCGGACTTTGTAAAAGCTGCCGGGCGGGATCGCGCGGGCCGCCTTCCCCAGGTGCTCGCCGGCCGCCGCCGGCTCCATCGTCGTCAGGTTGGCGTCCTGGAACATCACGACCTCGTCGCCCGGCTCGAGGTGCTCGGGGACGTCGCTGCCCCCCGCCGCGACCTCCTCCAGCCGCCGGCGCGCCGCGTTGGCGTCCTGCAGGTACTCCAGCATCCGCGTCTGGTCGCCCCGGTACCGCGAGGCCTCCTTGGCAAGCACCGCGGCGTTGACGTCCCCCGCCGCGCGGTCGATGAGGTCCTTCCGGGGCGGCGGCGGAGGCGGGAGGGTCCGGCCGCCTGCGGGCGGCTCGGTGGGAATGACTTTCGTCGCCTTCTTCTCGATCAGGCCCGGGGTGTCGGCGACGTGCTGCTGCGTATGCTTGCTGACCTTGCTGATGGCGACGTAGACCCCGTAGCCGATGCCGGCGAACACGGCGGCCGTCACGAGCCAGCCCCAGAGGGAGCTGGCGCTGTCGCTCACCGAGATCCCGCGCCGCCGTTTGATGGCCATCCGAACCTACCTATTGTACGACCCGGCCCTCCGGAACCCAAAATCTATACGTGAACCAGGCGAATCACGAATCGAGAATCAAGAATCACGGGTCAGAAGCGCACGCGGAGACCGAGGGCCGGAGCGTCCATCATGACCGGCGCGTTCCAACTCCCATCAGCAGAAGCACGGACTGGACTCTATCCCCTCCGTGATTCTTGATTCTCGATTCATGATTCTTCTATAAAATGCCCGCATGAAGATCGAACTGACCCCCGAAGCGGTGACCGCCGCCTACGATAAGACCCGCAAGCAGATCGAGATCGCGCGTGCCCGGCTGGGCGGACGTCCCCTCGCGCTCGCCGAGAAAGTGCTCTTCGGGCACCTCGACGACCCCGCCAAGCAGGAACTCGCCCCCGGCAAGGCCATCCTCCAGCTCCGCGTCGACCGCGTGGCGATGCAGGACGCGACGGCCCAGATGGCCATCCTCCAGTTCGCGCAGGCCCAGATCCCCACGACCGCCGTGCCCAGCACCGTCCACTGCGACCACCTGATCCAGGCCTACCAGGGGGCGTCGAAGGACATCGACATCGCCAAGAACGTCAACAAGGAGGTCTACGACTTCCTCGCCAGCGCCTCGAAGAAGTACGGCATCGGCTTCTGGAAGCCCGGCGCCGGCATCATCCACCAGGTCGTCCTCGAGAATTACGCCTTCCCCGGCGGCCTCATGATCGGCACAGACTCCCACACGCCCAACGCGGGCGGCCTCGGCATGGTCGCCGTCGGCGTGGGCGGCGCGGACGCCGTCGACGCCATGGCCGGCCTCCCCTGGGAGGTCAAGCACCCCAAGCTCATCGGCGTGAAGCTCAGCGGGAAATTGAACGGCTGGGCCTCGCCCAAGGACGTCATCCTCTGGGTCTGCCAGCAGCTCACCGTGAAGGGCGGCACCGACGCCATCGTCGAGTACTTCGGCCCGGGCTGCGCCTCGATCAGCTGCACCGGCAAGGCCACGATCTGCAACATGGGCGCCGAGCACGGCGCGACGACGTCCATCTTCCCCTGGGACGAGCGCCAGGCCACGTACCTGAAGTCCACCGGCCGCGCCGCCATCGCCGCGATCGCGGCGAAGAACGCCGACCTCCTCCGCGCCGACGAGGGCGCCGCCTACGACAAGGTCCTCGAGCTCGACCTTTCGACGCTCGAGCCGCACGTCACCGGCCCGCACACGCCCGACCGCGCGCGCCCCGTCTCCAAGCTCAAGGAGGAGGTCGCGAAGGAAGGCTTCCCCGACCGCGTGAGCGCCGCGCTCGTCGGCAGCTGCACCAACTCCTCCTACGAGGACATCGCCCGCACGGCGGACGTCGCCCGCCAGGCGGCCGCGAAGGGGCTCAAGGTGGCGACGTCCTTCCTCGTCACCCCCGGTTCCGACCAGGTCTACGCGACGATCCGGCGCGACGGCTTCGCCGCGGAGCTGGAGAAGGTCGGCGCGGTGGTCATGGCGAACGCCTGCGGCCCCTGCATCGGGCAGTGGAAGCGCGACGACATCCAGAGCGGCCAGAAGAATACGATCGTCAACTCGTTCAACCGGAACTTCCCCGCGCGCAACGACGGCAACGCCGAGACGCTGAGCTTCATCGCGAGCCCCGAGCTGGTGATGGCCTTCGCGCTCTCCGGCTCGCTCTCGTTCAACCCGCTGACCGACACCCTGCCCGGCGGCCTGAAGCTCGTCCCGCCGGCCCCGGCCGACGAGGTGCCCAAGAACGGCTTCGCCGTGCCGATGGACGGGTACGTGGCGCCGGCCGTCGACGGCTCCAAGGTCGAGATCCTCGTCGACCCGAAGAGCCCGCGGCTGCAGCTGCTGGCGCCCTTCGCGCCCTGGGACGGCAACGACTTCATCGACAGCCCGCTGCTGATCAAGGCGGCCGGCAAGTGCACGACGGACCACATCTCGCCCGCCGGCAAATGGCTGGCGTTCCGCGGCCACCTCGACAAGATCAGCGACAACATGCTCACGGGCGCGATCGACGCCTTCACGGGCAAGCCGGCCGGAGAGGCGCTGCCGAAGAAGGCCCGCGAGTACAAGGCCGGCGGCAAGCGCTGGGTGGTCGTCGGCGACGTCAACTACGGCGAGGGCAGCAGCCGCGAGCACGCGGCGATGTCGCCCCGCTACCTCGGCGCGGCCGCCATCGTCGTCCGCAGCTTCGCGCGCATCCACGAGACGAATCTCAAGAAGCAGGGCGTGCTGCCGCTGACGTTCTTGAACCCGGCCGACTACGACAAGGTCCGGGCCGGCGACCGCTTCGACCTCCTGGGCCTCAAGGACCTGGCTCCCGGCAAGGAAGTCCAGGCGATCCTGCGCCACAGCGACGACACCACCGACTCCCTGCGCCTGCGGCACACGCTGACCGCGGAGCAGATCGAATGGTTCAAGGCGGGTTCGGCGCTGAATCTGCTGAAGGCGAAGTCGAAGTAGCTAGGAGCCCATCTCGAAGGCGACGATCTTGACGCCGCCTTCCTCGCGCAGGACGTTGACGCCCTCAAGAAAGCCATGGTGCAGGTCGCCCGTCACCCCGACCATGTCGTTGGCCAGCGCGAAGACGACCTTCCACG
The DNA here is from genome assembly GCA_036383955.1 of Planctomycetota bacterium. Lineage (GTDB taxonomy): Bacteria > Planctomycetota > MHYJ01 > MHYJ01 > JACPRB01 > JACQFK01. The sequence goes on from DASVNH010000080.1 coordinate 11,265, forward strand.
TCGGGCTGACGACCTCTTCGCTCCGGTAGTCGGCGCCCTCGCCGAAGAACGGATCGTGCTTCTGGATCAGCCGGCAGCGGCCTTCGACCGCCACTTGGTCGAGGTTGTCCACCGGAAAGCCGGCCGCGTCCAGCTCATAGACGCCGTAGTCGACCCTGCATTCGCCCTTGAGCCCCTCTTCGGCCCGGTCCTGGATGGCCGCCGTCCGGCTCTGCCACGCCTGGTCGAACTCCGCGGGGGTCATGGCGCTCCGGCCTTCATCGCCTTGAAGAAGGCCGGCCAGTCCCCGCCCACGCGCTCGAAGACGGCGCGGAACTCGTCGTAGCGGCCGTAACGGCGCTGCGCGAGGATCACCGCGTTGTTGACGGGGCCTTCCGCGACGCCCGGCAGCGCCGCCAGGCGCTCCAGCGAGCGGCGGACGTCGTTCCCGCTCCACGGCACCGGGCAGCCGCCCCAGCGCACCCGTCGCTCCAGCGCCGCGTCCGCCTCGCTCGTCCGCCCGACGTCGCGCGCCAGGACGTCGGCCTCCGCCTTCCACCCGGCCCGCAGCGCGGCGACGACCTCCTCGCGCAGCAGCAGCTTGTCCTCGCGCGACGCCTCGGACTTGTAGAGGGCGTCGAGCGCCCGGTACGTCGCCAGGGAGCGCGCGTCCCTCCGCTCCTCCCGCGCGAGGGAGCGGACGGCCCGGGCGTAGGACGTCGAGCCCTCCCCCCGCCGCCCGCGGAAGAATTCCATGGCGCCCTGGGCGCCCACGAAGTTGGCGAGGCCTTCGTTGAAGTCGACGCCCCCCGCCAGGAAGATCGTCCCGTGGGTGAGCTCGTGGAGGATGAGGGAGGCGAGGTCCTCGTCGGAGTACGCGAGCATCGTGGAAAGGACGGGGTCCTTGAAGTACCCGAGCGTGGAGTAGGCGGCGGCCGGGGACACGTTGACGTCCAGGTCGAGCGCTTCGAGGCCGCGGGCCTCGGCCAGCGCGTCCGCGCGGTCGAAGAAGCCCTTGTAGGGCACCGTGCCGACGATCGGGAACGACCAGGTGTAGGGCTCGAACTTGTCCCGGGCGCAGGCGGTCACGATCCAGGTGATGGGCTGGCCGCCGGTATCGTAGTAGGTCGTGTAGTTGCTCGACGGCGTGAGCCCCATCTCGCGCTCGCCGAAGGCCTTGACCTCCTTGATGAGGGCGAGCTTTCGACGTCCCGCTTCGGGCAGCGCGGGATCGGCGGCGGCCTCGTCGATCGAGCGGGAGCTCAGGAGGACGTCGAGCTGCCCGGCCCCCTGCTTGAGGTAGTAGCAGCCGGAGAGGCACAGCGGCAGGAGAAGCGCGAAGACTTTCACTCTGATTAGCTTATCGGCACGAAACGCCGGGACCACGACTCCCCCCGGCGGCCGGGGGGTACCCCTAGGCACTTGGAACTTGGCTCTTGGCTCTCGCCCCTAGGAATACGTGATGACGTCGTCGTCTTTCGCGCCGTGGCAGCGGCCGCACTTCCATTCGGCCTCGAAGCCCTGGCGCATGCCCTTGAAGAGGCCCTCGCCCTTGCAGAACGAGCACTTCTTCTTCTTGGTCTCCTCGCGCTTCACGGCCGAGGAGTTGAGGGCGTACCAGGCCTCGACGAAGTTCCGGCGCTCGCTGGTGGACGCCTCGGCCCACCACTCGGCGCTGGTCTGCAGCTTCTTGCCGAGGGGGACCGGCTGGCCCGCCTGGGGATTCTGCCGGTTCTGGCCGCCGCGGTTGCCGCCGTTGAAGCCGCCGAACCCGAAGCCGCCGCCCTGCCCCTGGCCCTGCTGGGTCTGCTTGGGCGTGCCCTTCGCGTCGGTGTCCATGACGCCGTCGTTGACGCCGAGGGCCACCCAGGTGCCGTCGCCGAACGACACCGTGCGCGGCTTCAGCTCGCGCTTGTCCCAGGCGCCCTTGATCTCGTCGGCCGTCGACTTCAGCTTCGACGCCAGGTGCTTGACGACCTCCTCGTCGATTTTGCCGGCCAGGTTCTTCACCTCGCCGATCTTGTACTTCGGGCTCGCGTAGGTGTGGATCAGGTCCGAGCGCTTGCTCTTGTAGAGGTCGGGCACCTCCCGCGCGAGATACTCGGCCTTGCGGACCTCGAAGTCCTTCGCGTCCTTCTCGATCGCGCCGACGAGGCCCGCGTTCTGGCGGGCGACGTCCGTCTCCGCGTACTCCGCGAGGAGCTTCTTGGCGGCCTCGACGGCCTTCGCGAACTCGATGGCCTTGCGCAGGGCGTTGATCTCGGCGAGGAGGGTGTCGGCCTTCTCCTCCTTGATGAGGACCTCGTTCTTGGCGAGGATCTCGGTGATCTCGTCTTTCTTCGCGTTCGGGGCGGCGCCGGCCTTCTGGTAGAGCCCCTTGGCCCGCTCGAAGAGGCGGAGGCCGGCGGCGAATTTCGCGACGTCCAGCAGCGCCGCGTAGTCGGTCTCGGGGGTCCGCTTCTCCCGCGCCTCGACCATCTCCTCGGACGAGTAGGCGTCGGACTCCTTGATCCGGTACGGATGCTCCTTGCGCAGGACGTTCGCGTTCTTCGGGACGACGAGCGGCGACTTCGCGTCCTTGGTCTTGATCAGGTACTGGCCCGCGTCCTCGCGCACGAGGACGCCGGTCACCTCGCGGTTGGTGGTCACCACGAAGATGCCGTCGATCATGGGGATGGCGCTGGCGGGAGCGGCGGCGGCGTCGGGCGACCGCCCGAGCAGGCGGTTCTTCTCCGCGTCGGGGATCTGGGTCCACTTCACGTAGACCGTGGCGTCGCTGTCCCAGGAGCGGACCTTGAACCCGTCCTTGTCGCTGTCCTCGATGATCATCTTCCCGGCGAGGACGCGCCCGTTCTTCATGCGGACGGCGTCTTCCTCGGGGGACGCGGCGAGGGCCAGCAGGCCCACGGCGACGGCGGCGGCGGCGCGGTTCATAGGCTCTCCCCTTAGACCCTTCTATTATGCAACACCGGCGGCCTTTGGGAAGAGGCGGCCTTTATGACATCTCGGGCATGATCGCCCGGGTCTCGGTCCGGAGGAAGTCCGAGACGTCCCGGGCGTCGTCGAAGGTCAGCGCCTTCGCCGCGATCCGCTTGGCCTCGTCGATCGTCACCGACCGGATCAGCTTCTTCAGCTCGGGGATGACGGGCGGGACCACGCTGAAATTGCGCAGGCCGAGCCCCAGCAGCAGGAGCGTGAACGTGATGTCGCTCGACATCTCGCCGCAGATCGAGACGCTTTTCTTGTGCGTGGCTCCCGCCTCGATCACGCTCTTGAGCAGGCGCAGGACCGCCGGGTGGCCGGGCTGGAACAGCGAGGCTACGTGCTTGTTCGCGCGGTCCACGGCCATCGAGTAGGCGATCAGGTCGTTCGTGCCGACGCTCATGAAGTCGACGTGCGGCGCCAGCAGATCGGCCGTCACGGCGGCGGAGGGGACCTCGATCATGATGCCGAAGGAGATCCCTTCCCCGGCGGGCTCCTCCTCGCGGCGGAGCTCGGCGCGGACGTCGTCGACGATCTCCTTCGCCCGCTTCACCTCGCCCAGCGTGGAGATCATGGGGATCATGATGCCGACGTTGCCCATGGCGGTGGAGCGGAGGATGGCGCGCAGCTGGGTGCGGAACATGTCCGGCCGCTCGAAGCAGAGCCGGATGGCGCGCGTGCCCAGGAAGGGGTTGGCCTCCCGGTCGAAGCCGTCGTCGGGCAGCTTGTCCGCGCCCAGGTCGAGCGTGCGGATGATGATCCGGCGCTTGCCCAGGAGCCGGGTGGCCCGGGTGTAGGCCTCGTAGTGGTCCTTCTCCGTCGGCGCGAAGTCGTGCCCCAGGAAGAGGAACTCGGTGCGGTACAGGCCGATCCCCTCCGCCCCGTGCTCCAGGGCGGCGGGAATCTCGTCGGGCGCTTCGATGTTGGCGAAGATCTCGATCCGGACGCCGTCCTTCGTGATGGCAGGCAGGTCCTGGGTCTCCTTCGCCCGGCGCTGCTCCGCCAGCACGAAGTTGCGCTCCATGGCCTGGTAGCGCTTGAGCGTCGCCTCGTCGGGGTTCAGCAGGACCGTGCCCTGCCCGGCGTCGAGGATCACCGTGTCGCCGCCGCCGATCGCGTTCGTCACGCCCTCCACGCCGACCACGGCGGGGATGCCCAGCGAGCGCGCGACGATGGCGGTGTGGGACGTCGGGCCCCCCGCCTCCGTCAGGATGCCGAGGACCTTGGTGCGGTCGAGCCCGATCGTCTGCCCCGGAGACAGGTCGTGCGCGACGATGATGGCCCGGCCCGAGAGCTCCGCGAGCGTCTCGCGCGAGTTGCCGCCCACCAGCTCGCGCAGCAGCGATTTCTCGAGCTCCACGAGGTCGGAGGCCACGCGCCGCGCGAAGGCGGCGTCGGACTCCTCCATCGCCTTGATCTTGCGGCGGATCACGTAGGACGCGGCGTAGTCGGCCGTCCGGAGCGACCTCCGGATCTCCCCGATGATCTCCTCGTGCAGGGCCGGCTCCTGAAGCCAGCGGATCTGCGCCTCGAGGATCGCGGCGGCGGCCTCCCGCACCCGCTTGGGCATGCCTTCGACCTGGGTGCGGATCCCCTGGGCCGCCGCGTTCGCCGCCTTCTGGAAGCGCTCGACCTGCGCCTCCACCTGCGTGGGCGGCAGCGTGCGCCGGGAAATGCGGTACTCCTCGCGATCGACGACGAACGCCTCGCCGATCGCGTAGCCGCCGGAGACGCCGATGCCGCGACGAATTTCCATTACAGAATCCAGAATCCAGAAGCCAGAAGCCGGGAAACGGGGGACCCGGGGACTCCCTCTCTAGGCGCGACGGCGAACTACTCTTCGCCGAATCTGCTCTCGATGAGGCCCGCGAGGGCGTCGACCGCCTGCTGGGCGTCGTCCCCGTCGGCCCTCAGCGTCAGCTGCGTGCCCGCGACGGCCGCCAGAGTCAGGAGATCGATCGACGACTTCGCGTTGACGGCCTGGCCGTCCTTGATGACGCTCACGCGGCACTTGTACTTGGACGCCGCCCCGGCGAATTCCGCGGAGGGACGGACGTGAAGGCCCAGCATGTTGAGGATGGTCACCGTTCGTTCGGCGATCATGGAGGAGACGCCGCGGCCGGTTAGACGGGCGCCGGCTCCTCCACCTCGCGGAAGACTTCCTCGATGTCCTTGACCGCCTTGACCGTCTTCAGGAACTTCACGAAATTCTGCTTCTTCAGGGCGGCCATGACTTTCCGGAGGATCTGGAGGTACGCGTCGTTCTGCGACGGCGGCGCGAGGATCAGGAAGATGAGCTGCACGGGCTGGCCGTCGACCGACGTGAAGTCGATGCCCGGCTGGACCCGCCCGAACGCGCCGACGACGTCCTTGACCCCTTCCACCTTCGCGTGGGGGATGCCGACGCCTTCGCCGATGCCGGTCGAGCCGGTCTTCTCACGGGCGATGATCGCGTCGACGATGTCCGCGACGTTGAACTTCTCGTTTTCGTGGGCTTTGCGGCAGGCCTGGACCAGCTCCTGGATGGCGCTTTTCTTGTCCTTGGCCTTGATGTCCAGGATGATCGCCTTGCGCGGGATGAGGTCGGTGAGCTTCACGTGGCCTGGCTCCTCGCTGTCCGGGCTGATTCTAGGGATTCCCGCCCCCGGAATCAAGCCCGCCGGCGATCACCACCAGATATCCCCCGCGGCGGCCGCTTCCGCTCCGGTGCGACGTCCCCGGCGCCCGTTCCCGTGATGCCGCCCGATCAGGCGCTCCTTGAAGCGCGTGAGCTGCCGTTCCATCTTGTTCACGACGACGTCCAGGGCCGCGAGCGCGGTCTCCTTGGTCGCGTGGCAGACGATGACGTGCCCGCGCACGGCGTGGGCGATCATTTCGCAGCCGTAGCCGATGCCGCCGTCGCGGTCGAAGACGACCTCCAGCTTGGTGAGGTGGTCGAAATAATGCTCGAGATGCTGGGCCTTGTCGCGCGCGGTCTCCTTGAGGGCGGCCGGAAAACGGTCATGACGGGCGGTGATGGTGACTCGCATGTGGTTTCCTCCAGGCAATTATGCCCCGGAAGCGACGCCCGCGGAAGGAGCCGAGCGGGAAATCCCGTCAACGGCCGTGCGCGAGGCGTTCGCCGGCGCGAGGGTCGAGCTGCGGCGTGTTGAAGATCTTCTGCATCGTCGCCTTGAAATCGTATTCCACGCGACGCCAGACGACCTTGTCCCCGTGGTAGACCGCGTAACAGGCCCGCGTGTCGCCGTCCCTCGGCTGGCCCACGGAGCCCAGGTTGACGAAATACTTCTTGCCGGTCTCGAAGTGGAATTCGTATCCGCAGTCCTTGGGCTGGATGAAGTTGGATTCCTCTGTAATCACGCCCGGATCGTGCGTGTGCCCCGCGAAGCAGACCCGCTCGAAGCGCGAAAAGATGTCGCGGATCTTGTCGGGGATCCCCCCGGTCAGGTCGATGCAGTCGGAGCGCAGCACGTACTCCATGGTCGGGTCGCGGGGCGATCCGTGCACGAAGAGCGCCCCGTCGGTGTTGTGCGTCAGGCCGAGCGCCTGCAGGAACTTCCAGCGCTCCTTCTTGCCCTTCCCCGAGAGCAGCCCCGGCCGCAGCTGGTCCCGCGTCCAGGTCACCGCCGCCTTCGCCACCGGGTTGAACCCGTAGGCTTCCTTCAGCACCGCCTCGTCGTGGTTGCCCATCAGGCAGAGCTTCCAGTCCATCGCCTTTTCCACCACGAAGCCGGGGTCCGGCCCGTAGCCGATCAGGTCGCCGAGGCAGTAGATGTCGTTGATGCCCTGGGACGCGATGTCCTCCAGGACCTTCGTCAGGGCCTCCTGGTTGGAGTGCAGGTCCGAGATGAGGGCGACCGGAAGCATCGTTACTGTGGACTATAGCACAGAGATTCCAGCCCGTTCAAGGAGACGGCCATACAGCCCCCCCAGCTTCTCCCCCGCCGCCCGCCACTCGAATTCCCGTTCGAATCGCCGCCGCCCCGCCTCCCCCATCGACCTCCCCCGGTCCGGCCGGCTCAGGATCTCCCCGATCGCCCGGCGCAGGGCGTCGACGTCCCCCGCCGGCGCCAGCCGCCC
>DASVNH010000081.1:0-8397 GCA_036383955.1 Planctomycetota bacterium
CTGCTGTCGTACGAGGCGCCGCGGGCGCGGTTCCGGGTGAAGGGCTCGAAGGGGCTCTACGTCCGCTCGATCGCCCGCGACCTGGGCGGCCACGTGACGTCGCTGCGGCGGCTGGCGAGCGGGCCGTTCCGGATCGAAGACGCGGGCCCGGAGCCGCTGCCGATCGACACGGCGGTCATGCACCTTCCGGAGATCCGTCTCACGACGGAGGAGCTCCATCACTTCGAGAACGGACGGAGAGTGGCGCGGACGGTGCCGGGACTCGTTCGCGTCTACTGCGGCCCGCGCTTCGTGGGCATCGGCGAGCCGGCGGAGGCGGAGATGAAGCCCCGCAAGGTCATCCAGACCTAGCTTCGGGTTCCGGGTTCCGGCCGTCGGGTTCCGGGAGCTAATCGGCGAGAGGCGTGACGCCGACGCCCTGGTCGGCGAGGTAGGCGAGGGCGTCCGCGAGGGACTTCGGGGAGCCGGTGAGGCGGACGTCGAGCGTCGCCCCCTTCTCCGTGATGCGGCCCCGGATGATGTTCGGGATGACTTTGAACTCGCTCGAGATCCGGTGCATGATCGGCTCGCTGACGAGCTTCTGCGGGAAGCTCATCTTGAAGAGCCGGGACCGTTTGGACTCGCGCGCGCTCACTGGACTATCTCTACTCCTCGGCGGAAAGGCGTGTCAAGGGCATTCACCGGTAGACCCGGACGCCGCGGTGCGAAGGCCGGCAGTGGTAACGCGACGAGTAGCCGTAATGGTAGCCGAAGCCGAAGCCCACGGAGGCGTACACGGGCGCGTAGCCGTAGTAGTAGGGGTAGGGCTCGACATACACGGTCTCCGGCGGAGGCGGCGGCGTCCGGGCCGCCGTGATCATCTTCTGGAGAAGGACGTCGGAGGCCCCGCCTTTCTTCAGGGCGGCGACGGCGTCGGCGTCGAGGGGCGCCATGCCGCGGCGCTCGACGAGCTCCGTGATCACGGCTTCGGAGACGCCGGCCGACAGGAGCGCCTGGGCCTCGTCGCGGCTCAGCGGCGGATCGGCGGGGCGGGGGACGGGGGCGCGATCGTAGACGACGCAGCCGCCGAAGGCCAGCGCGGCGAGGCACGACATCCACCTCATGCTCCCATTATACCGTTCTTCCGCGGAAGATGGAAATGTGGCAGGATGGCGGCCCCGATGGAACCGCTCGTCCGCGTCCAGAGCCTCACCCGGCGCTATCTCATGGGCGAGTCCGTCGTGACGGCCCTGGACGGCGTCGATCTCTCGTTCGAGAAGGGCGAGTTCGTCGCCGTCGTGGGCCGCTCGGGCAGCGGGAAGTCGACGCTCCTCCACCTCCTGGGCGGGCTCGACCGCCCCACGTCCGGCGAGGTCTGGGTGAGCGGCCGCCGGCTGGCGGAGCTGTCCAACGACGACCTGGCGGCCTACCGCCGCGCGGGCGTGGGTTTCGTCTTCCAGTTCTTCAACCTCGTGCCCACCCTGACCGCGCTGCAGAACGTCGAGCTGCCGATGACGCTCGCGGGCGTCCCGGTCGCCGAGCGCCGGCGCCGGGCCGCGGCCCTGCTCGACCGCGTCGGCCTGACCGCGCGCGGCGGCCACCGGCCCAAGGAGCTGTCCGGCGGCGAGCAGCAGCGCGTCAGCGTCGCCCGCGCCCTCGTCAACGACCCGCCGCTCCTCCTCGCCGACGAGCCCACCGGCAACCTGGACTCGAAGACGGCGGCCGACGTCCTGGGCCTCCTCAAGGGCCTCGAGGGCAAGACGATCCTCATGGTGACCCACGACCGCTCGATGGCCCAGGGCGTCGCGACGCGCACGGTCGAGCTCAGCGACGGAAAGACGGTGTCGGATGAACGCCGCTGATCTCGTCTCGACGGCCTGGGCCAACCTCCTGCGCCGCAAGGGCCGGACGATCCTCACCTCGGCGGGCGTCGTGGTTGGCGTCTCGACGCTGGTCCTCATGGTCTCGCTGGGCATCGGCCTGCAGCGCCAGTTCGTCTCCTTCTTCGAGAGCGAGGAGTCGCTCCGCACGCTCATGGTGAACCGCGTGCCCGCCGACCAGAAGAAGCGGGGAGGCGGGGGCTTTCCCTTCGGGATGATGGGGCAGAGCATCCCGCTGTCGGACAAGGATCTCGACGAGATCCGCGCGGTCCCCGGGGTGGAGTCCGCCGGCCCCGACCTGAACCTCTTCATCCAGGTCTCGTTCGAGGCCTTCGAGGGCCGCCAGCCGCACCTCGTCCAGGGCGTGCAGCCGGCCGACGAGGCGATCTACGCGAAGCGGCTCAAGAAGGGCCGGATGTGGACGGCCGGGGAGAAGGCCTGCCTGCTGCCCTCGAACGTCCTCGAAACCAAGATGAAGGCGGCGGCGGAGGACGTCCTCGACAAGCAGGTCACCTTCCGCGGCCTCATGAAGAAGGAGGGGGAGGAGGACGACGTCCTGACCTGCGTGGGCGTCTACGACAGCGACAGCTTCGGTTTCCGGGGGGGCTACATCCTGATGCCCCTGGAGCTCGGCCTCGACATGCGCGAGCGGAAGGGGACGATCCTGGGGCTGCCCTCGAAGCGGGGGAGCTACTCGGGCGCCGAGGTCCGGACCGCGGATCCGCGCCGGGTCCAGGAGGTGGCGGCCCGCCTGAAGAGCGCCGGCTACGGCGTCCTGTCGGCCATGGAGATGGTCAAGCAGATCAACGTCATCTTCCTCGTCATCGAAGCGTTTCTCGCGTGCATCGGCGCGATCGGTCTCGTCGTATCACTCTTCGGCATCGCGAACACGATGGCGATGGCGGTCCTGGAACGGACCCGGGAGATCGGCGTGCTGAAGGCGCTCGGAGCGCGCGACCGCGACGTGGGCCGGCTCTTCCTCATGGAGGCCGCCGCGATCGGCGCGCTCGGCGGCGGAACGGGCCTCGCGCTCGCCTGGGTCCTCGGCAAGCTCCTCAACGTGGTCTCCCGGGCCGCCTTCGACGTCCCCGACCGCGTCAACCTCTTCCACGTGACCTGGTGGCTCGCCGCCGGCTCCGTCGCGTTCGCGGTCCTGGTCAGCGTGATCGCGGGGACGCTCCCCGCGCGCCGGGCCGCGAAGATGGAGCCCGTCGCCGCTCTGAGGTTCGAATGATCGATTTGCTGCTTGCCCTGAGCGTAGTCGAAGGGCTGCTCGTCCAGGACGTCGTCATCGAGCGCACGGTGACGACGACGACGATCGACTCCCTCGGCCGCCGCGGCGAGGTCCGGCGGCGCGAGCGCATCGCGGTCCGCGGGAAGGACGTCGCCATCACCGACCTCACGTTCGGCGAGCGGATGATCATCCGGTCCGACCTCCGCCGCGTCTGGCGCGCCGATCCGATGGCGGGGACCTACTCGGAGCTGTCGTTCGACGACGTCGCGGCGCTGCGCAAGGCGTCGCTGGACGAGCTCCTGGCCTGCAAGGCGCGGGTGCCGGGGACGTCGGAGGAGAAGGAGCTCGCCGCGGTGCTGGAGGGCCTCGACCGCTACGAGGCGGAGCCGGCGGTGGAGCTGAGGACGTCGGGCGCCAAGCGCGAGATCGTGGTGAACGGCGACCGGGTGCGGCTGTCGGCGGAGATCGACGCGTCGGTGGCGGCGCCGGGCTACTTTGAGGCGCTGGGGGCGCTCGGGGCGTTCCATCCGGCGGTCGCGGCGAAGCTGAAGGAGCTGGGCGGGTTTCCCGTGAAGGGGACGTTCCGCTACGCGCTGTTCATGGACCGGGTGATCGAGACCTTCGACGGCTTCACGGCGAAGGCGGGTCCGGCGCCGGCCGCGGAGTTCGAGCCGCCGGCCGGGCTCGCGAAGGTGCCGCTGAAGGGGCTGCAGCGGGCGGCGGAGCGCAAGCCGACGAAGCCCTCCGAGGTGAAGAAGAGCTTCGGCGAGGACGACGGCGACCGCAAGGAGCGCGAGGCCGAGAACAAGCCGTGACCCCGCGCCAGCTGGAAGTCCTGACCTTCCTCGAAGACTATTCGATCCGCCATGGCGTGGCGCCGACGCTGCAGGAGCTCGCCGAGCATCTCCGCGTCAGCAAGGTCACGGCGCTGCAGCACCTGAAGCGCCTGGAGAAGGGCAAGCACATCCGGCGCGACCATTACCGCCGCCGCGGCATCTCGCTGCTGTCGCGGGCCCGCAAGCTGCCGGTGATCGGCAGGATCGCGGCGGGCCGGCCGATCGAGGCGATCGCGCAGCAGGACGACCTCGACCTGATGGGCGTCATGCGGCAGGGGCGCGAGTACTTCGCGCTCGAGGTCCGCGGGGAGTCGATGATCGAGGACCAGATCCGCGACGGCGACCACGTGATCTGCGAGCGGCGGCCGAGCGCGCGCGACGGCGAGACCGTCGTCGCCCTGCTGCCCGACGGCACGGCCACCCTCAAGCGCCTCTATCGCGACAAGGGCCGGATCCGCCTCCAGCCGGCGAACGCCGCGATGGCCCCGATCTACGTCGACGCCGTCGAAGTGCAGGGCGTCGTGGTCGGAGTTTACCGGAAGCTCTAGTGGTTCGGCTAACTTGATTCCGTGGGTTGCTCCCTTCGGGCGCAACCCACTGAATCAGGATTGACTCACCACTAGTCCGCGCGGGCGCAGCGGAAGCCGAGCGTGGGACGTCGGCGTGTCACCGGCACTTCCTCGCGCGCCGATGTCGTGCGCTCCGCTTCGGGCAGGAGGCCGTGGCCGCCCCGCACGACGGCGGTGTCCGGCGCGGCGCCGGGCGTCGACGTCCACTCGGCCGTCCGCTCGGCCATGTCGCGGCAACCGCCGTTCCGCGCGGCCGATTCCCACTCGGATTCCGTCGGCAGCCGCTTGCCTGAGCGGAGGCAGTGCTGGAGGGCGTCGACGTACGAGTAGCCGCCCGGGCGCGCCGGTGCTTCGTCGCGGTCGATCCAGACGGCGCCGACGCGCGTCATGTCGCGCGGCGGCTCGGCGCGGGCCCAGAGCGCGGCGGCGAGCAGAAGGAAGCCGCCGATCGCGGGCGCGGGCCAGGTCCGGCGCTTCGCCGGCGTCCAGCGGGCGAGACGCGCCGAGAGCTCGGCGGCCGTCGGGCGGCGCGCGGGATCCTTGTCCAGGCAGCGGCGCGCGAGCGCGGCGAGCCCGCGGTCGAAGCCGACGAGCTCGGCGGGCGGATCGTGGAGGACGCGCGCGGACAGCTCGGCGAACGAGGCGCCGTCGAACGGCAGTTTTCCGGCGATGAGCTCGAAGAGGATGGCGCCGAGGGACCAGACGTCCGCGGCGGGGCCGGCCGACTTCGCCTCGCCGCGCATGAGCTCGGGGGCCATGTAGGCGGGGGTGCCGAGGAGGTCGCCGGTGCGGGTGAGGCGGGGGTCGTCGACGGCCCGGGCGGCGCCGAAGTCGGTGACGACGGGCTGATCGCCGTCGAGGAGGATGTTGCCGGGCTTGAGGTCGCGGTGGACGACGCCGCGCGCGTGGGCGTGGGCGACGGCGTCCGCGACGCGGCCGACGATCCGGCAGGCTTCGGCGGGGGGAAGGGGGCCGAGGAGGCGGCGGCCGTCGATGAGCGCCATGGCGTAGTATGGGCATCCCTCGTGTTCGCCGGCGCCGAAGACCCGGACGATGTTGGGATGTCCGAGCTTGGCGGCGGTGCGGGCCTCGCGGAGGAAGCGTTCGCGGGACTCTTCGGACGGCGCGTCCCCTCTCAGCGTCTTCAGGGCGACCTCGCGCCCGATCTCCAGGTCGGTCGCGCGCCAGACGACGCCGTACGTCCCGCGTCCGAGTTCCTCTTCCAGTCTGTATCGGCCCCAGATCTCAGCCATAACTGAGTTCCCTTAATTGGCCACAGAGACACAGAGACACAGAGGAGGGCTAGACGATGAAGCGTTGAATACCCCGGCTCACGAGAGCGGTGTTGAAGTTGATCAGCGGCCCGATTCTTTTTCCCGTGGCGCGGAGATAGGTCAGCACCTGGGCTTGATAGACGGGGATGAGCTTGTCCACGGCTGTGATTTCGACGACAACTCGGTCTTCAACAAGGAGATCGAGGCGATATTCGCCGATGCTCTGTCCCCGGTACGTCATAGGAACTACGACTTGCCGTGCATGCCGGTGTCCCCGCGTCACGAACTCGACGCAAAGGGCGGACTCGTAGGCCGACTCGAGAAGCCCGGGGCCGAGGACTCGATGAATCTCGATGGCGCTCGCGATGATCCGGTCCGTGAGTGGATCCCTTTCCATTTTCGTACTCGCTTCCGCGTCTCTGTGCCTCTGTGTCTCTGTGGCCGATAAAGGGTGCCACCGGGCGACCCCTACAACCGCTAGAGCCTCGAGACGATCCAGGCCGCGAGGTACGGCAGGATCCGAATGAGGCCGTCGAGGGTGACGTTGACGAGTCGGCGCAAGCGCCTCTTCATCGCGGTCCTCCTGGTGGATGGAGCATCGCGTCCAGTGGCGATGCCGGGTTGAAATACCCCGGCACCGCTCCACGAGGAGAGGGGCCGCCCTGGTGGCACGCCGGGCTCCCGGGTTAGGGGAGACCGGCTGGGATAAACACGTCAAAGAGCCGTCAGGAGGATTCGATCTGGCGGGAGAGGGCGCGCAGCGAGAGCGCGCGCTCCATGCGGATCATCACGCGGGCCTTGTCCGGCCCGACCGGGCCTTGGGTCCGGCCGGCGACCAGCTCGACCACGACGCGCCGGACGCCCACCGCGTCCGTTCCACAAAACAGCCGGCCTTGCTTCACGCTCCACATGCCCCTTCGTGGCGAAAACGGCGAAATCGGGGCCTCGAAATATTTTCCGACGACTTTTTCGGGGTTTCCGCCACTAGGGGGCGGAGAAACGAATGCACCACGAAGACACGAAGGACACGAAGACCGCCAAGGATAGGGCGAACGAACTTTCCCACGAGATCCTGGGAGCCGCCGTCGAGGTCCATCGGCTGCTGGGGCCCGGCCTTCTCGAATCGACCTACGAGAACTGCCTGAGCCATGAGCTGACCCTTCGGGGGCTCGTTCACGCGCGTCAGGTGGCATTGCCTGTCCTCTACAAGTCCGCTCGCCTGGAGTGCGGGTATCGGATGGACTTGATTGTCGACGGCTTGGTGGTCGTCGAACTCAAGGCGGTAGAGGCCCTTCTCCCCATCCACAAGGCCCAGGTCCTTACCTACCTGAAGCTCTCGGGTCTCTGGCTGGGCTTGCTGTTGAACTTCAACGCACGTCGGCTGAAAGAGGGCATCGTCCGCCTCGTGCATTAGGCGTCTTCGTGGTCTTTGTGGCTTTGTGGTGAACGGAGGCTTCGATGAAGTGGACTCTGATGCTGGCGCTGGCGGTGGGAGCGGGAGACGAGGAGACGGAAGTCTGGGTGTTCTTCTCGCCCGCGTCGCCCGACGCGAGCGGGCTGCTGCGGTCGTTCGGCGACGTCCCTGTCCGTCCGGCGCTGCTGGTCGAGAACTACGCGACGGGGCTGGAGCCGACAGAGGCCTTCCTCGCCACGATCGGGGCGGCGGGGACGGCGCGGGCGGCCGACGATGAAGCGGCGGCGCTGGCGGAACGGCTCGGGATCCGGGAGCTGCCGGCCGCGGCGGTCCGGCGCGGAGCGCGCTGGCACGTGGCGGCGGGGACGGACGTCGACGGAAAGGAGCTGCTGCGATGCTCGCGCTGACGATCCTGCTTGCCCTGAGCGCGCCCGCCGGGGGCGGGCGTGTCGAAGGGCTGGGCGGCGAGGGCTTCTTCGCCGGCCGCGAGGTGGATTTCTGGGGCACGCGCCGGACGCCGGAGCCGCCGGCCGAGGTGTGGACGGATTCGAGCGCGCCGCCGCCGGTGCGGAGGCTGCTGGAGCGTCCCTCGGCCGAGACCGCCCGCGGCTATCTCGCCTGGCAGGCCGAGCGCTTCCGGCGGCTCCGCGCGGCGACGGAGGCCGTCGAGGACCTCCAGCCCAAGGGCCTCCTCTACTTCGCGCGCGCGGATTGCGCCTGGTGCGCGAAGCAGGAGGTCGAGCTGGCCGGCCTGCCGGTGATCCGCGTGCCGGCCGGGTCCGCGTCCTGGGAGGCGTACGGCGTGACGGTCACGCCGACGCTGGTGGTGAAGGGGCGGGTCTTCCGCGGGTTCACGCCGCGGGCGGCGCTGCTCGAGGCGATGGACCGATGACCGCGCTCGGGCTGGCGCTGATGCTGCAGGACCTGTTCGAGCGCGACCGCGCGCTGCGGCGGACGCTGCCGCCGGCGCCGGATCTTTCGACGGCCCGGGCCTCCCGGGCGGCGGTCGAGGCGGAGATCCGGCCCGACATCGGCTGCGGCGGCTTCGACGTGAAGGCCAGCTTCCGGAGCCTCTTCGACCGCAACGTGCGCGAGGAGTTCCTCGGCGGCGCGCTGAAGACGCTGGAGCGGGAGCTCGCCGGCTCGGCGCTGGTGCTGGCCTGCTACGCGTCCCCGACCGTCTGCGACGCCATCAAGCACTACCGCGCCTC
>DASVNH010000082.1:0-15675 GCA_036383955.1 Planctomycetota bacterium
CGTGCGGACGGCGTCGAAGATTTGCCGCGCGATCAGCGGCGCGAGGCCGAGCGACGGCTCGTCCAGCACGAGCAGCTTCGGCCGGGACATGAGGGCGCGGGCGACCGCCAGCATCTGCTGCTCGCCGCCGGAGAGCGTGCCGCCGAGCTGGGTCTGCCGCTCCTTGAGGATGGGGAACATCGCGAACGCCTTCTCGAAGTCCTCCTTCACGCCGGCGGGGTCCGTCCGCGTGAAGGCGCCCATCTCCAGGTTCTCGAGCACGGTCAGGCGCGGGAAGATCTTGCGGCCCTCGGGCGACTGGCTGAGGCCGAGCCGCACGATCTCGTTCACCGGCCGGTTCTGGATCGCGTCGCCGCGGAAGACGATCGTGCCTTCGCGGACCCGCACCGCCCCGGACACGCACATGAGCGTGGTGGTCTTCCCCGCCCCGTTCGCCCCGATCAGCGTCACGATCTCGCCTTCGTTCACCTCGAGCGAGATCCCCTTGAGGACCTCGATGAGGCCGTAGCCGGCGCGGACGCCGTCGAGCTGGAGCAGCGGAGGCACTAGGACCTCCTCCGAAGGCGTCCCCCCTCAGGCCTCCTCGGGGGGGGCGCGGGGGGCGATCCGTTGGGATTTGGGAGTTGGGATTTGGGATCTCGGTTCACGTGACTTCCTCTTTGCCCAGGTAGGCCTCGATCACCGCCGGGTTGGCGCGCACTTCCTGGGGCGTGCCCTCGGCGATCTTCGAGCCGTACTGGAGGACGACGACGCGGTCGCTGATGCCCATGACGACCTTCATGTGGTGCTCGATGAGGACGACCGTGACCCCCGTGTCGCGGATCTTGCGGATCAGGCCGGTGAGCTCTCCCGTCTCGGAGGGATTCATCCCGGCGGCGGGCTCGTCGAGCAGGACCAGCTTGGGATCCGTCGCGAGCGCCCGCGCGATCTCCAGGCGCCGCTGGTCGCCGTAGGGAAGGTTGCGCGCGAGCGTCCCCGCCCGCTTCTGGATGCCCACGAACTCGAGCAGCTCCAGCGCCCGCGCCTTCGCGGCGGCCTCGGAGGCGCGCAGCGACGGCGTCCGCAGCGCCTGCTTCCACAGCGGCAGCTTCCGCTTCGCGTCCATGCCCATGATGACGTTCTCGACGGCCAGCATGTCCGGGAAGAGCCGGATGTTCTGGAACGTGCGGGCCACGCCGTTGCGCGCGATGTAGTCCGTCGTCCGCCGCGCGCGGCTCCAGACCACGAACATCCCGCCCGCGCCCATCGCCAGCCCGCCGAAGAACGCCAGCCAGACGATCACGCGCGCCGCCGCCCGCTTCTTCCGGAACTCCGGCTCCGCCTCGAGCGCCGCGATCCTCGCGTCCGCCTCTTCCGGAGAATCGGCGGCGCCCAGCGTCTGGGTCTCCACGCGGGAGGTCAGCTTCCAGCGCAGCTTCCCCGCCTTCACGGCGACGTCCATCAGCCGCGCCTTGGCCTTCTCGCGGCTCTCCGCGACTTCCAGCGCCTGCCGGCCGCCGTCGTCGTAGATCAGAACCTTGCCGTCGCCTTTTTCGACGACGACGTCCTTCGCGTCCGCGGCCAGCGCCTGATGGTCTTCCGCCTCGGCGCGGATCGTGAACGTCGCGATCGTCTTGCCGTCCTTCACCAGGACGACCTTGCCGTCTTTTTCTTCGACGGCCGCCTCCGGCGCGAGCCGATAGCCGTCGGCGAGGGCCTTCGCCTCGACGTCGGAAGAGAACACGCCGAAGACGTGGCCGGAGGGCAGCCGGACGATCCAGAGGCCGTCGGCCGGCCGCGTCGTGCGCAGGCCGCCGGCGAGGCTCATGAGGCCCTTGAGGGCGTCGAGGCGCCGCTCCGCGAGGAGCGGATTCTCCCAGGTTTCGAAGACGGTCTTGTCCTTTCTCGAGCGGATCACCTGCTTGCCGCGGATCTCGCGCAGCTCGAGATCCGCGAGCTTGTTGACGTCGCGCTCCGTGATCACGCCGGCGCCGAGGAAGGTCCAGGCGTCCTTCCAGGCCTTGCCCACGGGGAACGGCTCGCCCGCCTCGGTCGCGTTGAGGACGACGACGGCGCGCCAGAGGGAGTCGATGTTCGCGGCGAACGCGGCGAACGCGAGGCCGGTGAAGAGGCCGACGGCCACGACGGCGGCCCAGACCTTGGGGAGGAGGGGACGTCGCAGATCCCTCCCCTCGAACAGCACGGCGCCCTCGGTGGGGTCGTAGACGCCGGTGACGGCGTTGAAGACGGTGGTCTTGCCGGCGCCGTTGGGGCCGATGACGGAGAAGATCTGCCCCTTCTCGACGGAGAAGGACACTTTGTTGACGGCGGTGAGGCCGCCGAAGCGCATGGTCAGGTCTTTGACTTCAAGCAAGGCCACGAGAGCTCCTAGGTACCGGGCGGATCCCCCCCCCTTCCCCCCCTGGGGGGGCGGCGGCCTGGCACCGGGTGCCCGGTTCCTGGTACCTCACGAAGGCTCCTCCGCGCGGCGGGCCGGGAAGATGCCCTGGGGGCGGAAGCGCATCATGAGGATGAGGGCGAGGCCGAAGACGATGAGCTTGAAGTCGGAGAACTTGAAAGACCAGTTCCGCTCCTGGACCCAGGCGTCGAGGATCGGCGTGAGGATGTTGTCGTACCCCATGAGCACGAAGGTCCCCGCGATGGCGCCGGCGATGTTGCCCATGCCGCCGATGATGAGGAAGCACAGCACGGTGATCGAGCGGTTGAAGTTGTAGGCCTCCGGGCCCTGGGTGTTGTCGTAGCTCGCCGCGAAGAGCGCGCCCGCCAGGCCCGCGAGCGCCGAGCCGATCGCGAAGGAGGACAGCTTGACGCCCGCCGCGTTCATCCCCATGCAGGTCGCGGCGAGCTCGTCCTCGCGCACGGCCATCCAGGCGCGGCCGAGCTTCGAGCGCTCGAGGTTGCGCAGGAGCGCGACGACCCCCGCCAGCACGAGCAGGGCGAAGAGGTAGTAGCCCCATTTGCCCCAGGCTTCGCTCGACATCCTCCACGGATCCGGGAGTGGATTCAGGGACTTCGAGCCGTTGGTGATGCTCTCCAGGTTCTTGATGGCGAACTTGACGACTTCGCCGAAGCCGAGCGTGACGATGGCGAGGTAGTCGCCGCGCAGGCGCAGCGTCGGAGCGGCGAGGAGCGTGCCGGCCGCGGCGGAGCCCACGACGGCCGCCGCCATCGCGGGCAGGAGGGCCCACTGGAACGGAAACTGCGAGACCGTGAGGATGCCGGTGAGGTAGGCGCCGATGCCGAAGAAGGCGGCCACGCCGAGATGCAGCAGGCCGGTGGTGCCGACGACGACGTTCAGGCCGAGCGCCAGGACCGAGAACACGATCATGTCCCGGACCTGGCCGGAGAGCGTGGGCGGGAGGATCCAGGGCAGCGGCGCGAGCGCCGCGAGCCCGATCCAGATCCGCTGGTCCCGCCGCATCAGACTTTCTCCCTCGTGCGCGCGCCGAGCAGGCCCGTGGGCCGGAACACGAGGATCAGGATGAGGATGCCGAAGACCAGCGCGCTCGTCCACTGCTCTCCCACGTACATGCTGCCGAGCGAGCGGACCAGCCCGATGACCAGGCCGCCCAGCATCGCCCCCGGAAGATTGCCGATGCCGCCGAGTACCGCCGCCGTGAACGCGTAGAGGCCGTTCTGGTAGCCCATCTGGAAGCTGACCGTCTTGACCCAGAGGCCGTAGATGACGGCCGCCGCCCCCGCGAGCGCGCCGCCGATCAGGAACGTGACGGAGATCACGCGGTCGACGTTGATGCCCATCAGCTGCGCGGCCACGGGGTTCTGCGCGACGGCCCGCATCGCCTTCCCGAGCTTCGTGAACTTCACGAAGACCGTGAGCGCGGCCATGAGCGGCACCGTCACGAGGAAGACGAACAAGTCCTTGAACGTGAACTGGAGGCTTTCGCCGCCGAAGTTGCGGTCGGGGAGGAGGTCGGGGAAATCGATGTCGGCGACGCCCTTCCAGACCTGGCCGAGGCCCATGAAGACGAACGAGACGCCGATGGCGCTGACGAGGGGCGTGAGCTTGGGCGCCCCGCGGAGCGGCTTGTAGACCACGCGGTCGACGGCGGCGTTGAGCGCCGCGCAGAACGTCATGCAGACGAGAAAGATGTAGATGAGCCCGAGCGCGACGCGCCCGTCCCCCGCGGGGGCGCCCGCCGGCGCGGCGACGATCCAGCGGCCCATCAGGACGGCGAACAGGAAGGCCAGGGCGGCCAGGGGCCCGGAGATCAGGCTGGCCACCCACGCCGGTCCCGCGACGCGGCGCCGGAGGGCCGCCGGTGGCGACAGGAGTCCGAGCAGGAAGAACGGCGCGGAGACCGCCAGGAGGACGCGGAACGGCATCGGCGTCCCCGCCGCCGCCAGGGACATGTCCCCCACCAGGCTGAGGGCCAGGAAGGCGCCGAGCATGAAGAGGTCGCCGTGGGCGAAGTTGATCAGCTCGATGATGCCGTAAACCATCGTGTAGCCGATGGCGACGAGCGCGAAGAGGGTGCCGGCGGTGAGCCCGTTGATGATCTGCTGCAGCAGGATCATCGGCGGAGGAATCTCAGGGTGTCGGGATCTCGACCGCTCACTCGTCCTCGCCGAGAACGGTGACGAACGCGAACTTGCCGTCCTTGACCGTGTTGCCGCTCATCGTCCGCAGCGTGGTGTCGCCGTTCTTGTCGAACGACCACTTGCCGAGCACGCCGTCGAAGGCCTTCAGCGTCGTCCCCGCGACCCGGACGGCCTCGCGGTCCTTCTTGCCGGCCCGGCGGATCGCCTCGAGCGCGACCTTGCCGCACTCGTAGCCGTACGCGGCGTAGGCCTCGGGCTCCTTGCCGTACTTCTTCTTGTAGTTCTCGACGAAGACCTTGCCCTTGCCCTGCAGCTGGTCGGCGGGCAGGCCGCCGAAGGTGAGCAGCGCCCGGTTGTTCACGTTCTCCGCGCCCGCCGACAGGATGAAGGCGTCCTCGAAGCAGCCGTCCGGAGCCATGAACTTCGCGTCGAGGCCGACGGCCAGCATGTCCTTTACGAGCTGACCCGCCTTGGTCTGCGTCGTGCCGCCGAAATAGACGAGCTGGGGGGCGGCGGCCTTGACCTTCGTCATGAGCGCCTTGAACTCCTGCGACTGGGCGTCGATGCCTTCATGTCCCAGGATCTTTAGCCCGATCTCCTCCGCGCGCGCGTGGAAAAGATCGGCGATCCCCTTCCCGTACACCTCGCGGTCGTCGAGGATGAACACCTTCTGCAGGCCGAGCTTCTTCGCCCAGTCGGCCCCGGCCGGCCCTTGCATGTCGTCGGCGGGCACCACGCGCGTGAAGTTGATCTTGCCCGACGGCCTGTACTTCTCCGGCTCGCCCGCGTCGCCCTTGCCGGGCTTGGTCAGGCCGGGCCAGGTATTGGCCGGCGACACCATGAGCATGCCGGCGCGGTTGAGCTCGGGCATGGAGATCTTCGCGGCGCCCGAGTTGTAGGTGCCGATGTAGACCATGACGTCGGGGTCCTTGACGGCCTGGGAGGCGTTGGCGGACTCCTTCTCGGCGGTCCACTGGCCGGCGGCGGCCGTCGCGTCGTCCAGGTCCTCGTATTTGATCGTGAAGGCGCCCGACTTCCAGCCGGCCTCCTCGAGCGCCATGACGATGCCGTTGACGATGGTGTCGGTCTGGCCCTTGGCGGAGCCGGTGCGGGGCAGCGAGGAGACGATCTTGATGATCTGGCCGTCCTGGGCGAAGGTCGCCAGGGGATAACCCAGGGCCAGGGCCGCGAGAACGACGCGACGCATCATGGAAAGTCCCTCTCTATGGTATGCCGGGGTGACGGGCGAATTTTAGGCCCGTCCCCTCGCTCGAGTCAAGGAATCACCCTTAGACACCGAGGGTGATACGACGCCGGGGCTATTTCGGCGGGACCGGGTGGAAGCGGCCGGCGTGAACTCGGTACACGCGCGGTTCAAGCTGGAGGTCGTCGAATCCCGACCAGAGCGGGAACTTCGCGACCGCCGTGAAATCCGCCTTGGGATTCGTGTCCAGGACGTCGAGGTAGCGGAGCGTCGCCCGGTAGCCGGCGTAGGCGTACGGATGGGCGTGGCGCGAGAGGAAGTCGGGCGGAGGCGACGTCCCCAGCGGCGCCAGGACGATGAGATGGTCCTGGATCGCGTACAGATTCTCCCGCGCGCTTTCCGAAGCGGCGAAGACGGGACCCTGGAAGCCGGCGCTCTCCAAGGCACGCCGCACCCCGTAAAAGCGGGACGGAAGGTGGACGACGTCCGGCCGCGTGGCCAGGATCTCGGCCGCCCAGCCGTCCCGATTCCGAGCGGTCATCTCGAACGCGATCGTCTCCACGTGAAAGGCCGGGGCGGCCAGCTCCAGTTCGCTCGGCGTCCAGGCTTGACGCGGAGAGGGCGGCTGCTTGCGGGCCGCCGCCCCCACCGGCCGCGGGGGCGGCAGGGGCAGCGCCAGCCGCGTCAGGTTCCGGTCCCGCATCCAGGCCAGAAGAATCGTCGCTTCCCTGGACGCGTCGACGGGAAGCGCCGGGCCGTCGGAGCTCCAGTGGAGCGGCATCTCGAGCCCGTACAGCAGCGTGTGCGGGCCGGGACGGGGGATGTCGACGCTCCCGTCGGTCTGGATGATCTGATGGGCGGCTTTCACGCGGTAGCGGCCGGCGCGCTCGTCGCGCTCTTCGATGGCCAGGGCGACGCCGGCGGCGAGCGCGGCCTGGTCGGGATCCGACGGCCGCAGATAAAGCGCGACGCGCAGCTCGGGACGTCGCAGCCGCGGCTCCAATCCGAAGTAGATCGCGCCCGCCAGGCCGAGCACGCCCAGGGTCGCCACCAGCCACCGCATCCATTAGATTAGACGGGCGAACCCGGGTTGCGTGCGTCCGGCGGCTCTGCTAGATTGGCCCGCTTATGGCCATCGACCGCAAGACCGTCGAGAAGGTCGCGACCCTCGCGCGGCTCAAGCTCACGCCCGAGGAGCTCGCCGTCTACGAGAAGCAGCTCGGGGCCATCCTCGACTACATCGCCAAGCTCGAGACCCTCGACGTCGCCGGCCTCGAGCCGCTCGCCCACCCCGCCGAGGCGAGCAACGTGTTCCGCGACGACGTCGTGAAGCCGTCCCTCCCGCGGACCGAGGCGCTCAAGAACGCGCCCGAGCGCAACGACGACTTCTTCATCGTGCCCAAGGTCGTGGAATGAGCGACCTCCTCTCGTTCCGCCAGGACCTGATCTCGAAAAAGACCAGCGCCGGCGATCTCACGCGGCGCTGCCTCGACGTCATCCGCCGCGCCGACACGCGCGTCAAGGCCTTCATCACCGTCCTCGAAGACGGCGCGCTCGCGCAGGCGAAGGCCGTCGACCAGAAGATCGCCCGCGGCGAGCCCGTCGGCCCGCTCGCCGGCGTGCCGGTCGCGGTGAAGGACAACATCTGCGCGACCGAGGCCCGCACGACCTGCGGCTCGAAGATCCTCGAGACGTACGTGCCGCCGTACGACGCCACGGTCGTCGACCGCCTCCGCAAGGCCGACGCCGTGATCATCGGCAAGACCAACCTCGACGAGTTCGCGATGGGCTCGTCGACGGAGAACTCCGCGTTCTTCACGACGCGCAATCCGTGGAACCTCGACCTCGTGCCCGGCGGCTCCAGCGGCGGGTCGGCGGCGGCCGTCGCGGCCGGCATGGCCCCGCTCGCGCTGGGCTCGGACACGGGCGGCTCGATCCGCCAGCCCGCCGCGCTGACCGGGACGGTCGGGTTCAAGCCGACGTACGGCCGGGTGTCGCGCTACGGCCTCGTCGCGTACGGATCGAGCCTCGACCAGATCGGGCCGTTCGGGAAGAGCGTGGCGGACGTCGCGCTCCTCGCCCAGACGATCAGCGGGCACGATCCGATGGACGCGACGTCCGTCGCGCGGCCGCCGCTGCAGGCGGTGGGGAACCTGGAGATCGACGTCCAGGGGCTGCGGCTGGGCGTGCCCAAGGAATATTTCGGCGCCGGCCTGGACCCGGAGGTCCGGGCGTCGGTGGAAGGGGCGATTTCAGCCCTGGAGAAGAGAGGGGCGACGCGCGTCGAGGTTTCGCTGCCGATGACGGAGCACGGCATCGCGGCGTACTACATCGTCGCGCCGTGCGAGGCGAGCTCGAACCTCGGGCGCTACGACGGCGTGCACTACGGGCACCGGGCGAAAACCTTCGAGGACGTCGCGAGCCTGATGGCGAGATCCCGCCGAGAAGGCTTCGGTCCCGAGGTGACGCGCCGGATCATCCTGGGCACGTTCGCGCTGTCGAGCGGCTACTACGAGGCCTACTACAACCGCGCGCTGAAAGTCCGGCGGAAGATCAAGCAGGACTTCGACCGGGCGTTCGAGACCTGCGACGTCCTGGTGGGCCCGACCTCGCCGACGCCGGCGTTCCCGGTGGGGGCGAAGGCGAACGATCCGCTGGCGATGTATCTCTGCGACGTGTACACGGTGTCGACGAACCTGGCGGGCCTGCCCGGGATCTCGATCCCCTGCGGGCTGACGAAGGCGAAGCTGCCCATCGGGCTGCAGATCCAGGGGAAGGCCTTCGACGACCTGGGCACGCTGCGGGCCGCCCGCTGCTTCGAGCGCGAGCTCGCGCTCACCCTTCCCTGGCCTTCGTTATGACCTTCGCGGCGTAACCCCGGCCGGGGTGGCGGAACTGGCAGACGTAGGGGTCTTAAAAGCCCCTGGTCCGAAAGGGCCGTGTGGGTTCAAGTCCCACCCCCGGCACTTCGACCTCGCTCAGCGCGGGCGCCGTTCAGGCCCCGATCTTGCCCAGCGCGTTGCCGTCGTTGAAGAAGAACTCGCCGAGGTGGCGCATGATCGTGGGCCGGTCCCGGCGTTCGAGCCCGACCTCGCGCAGGGCCAGCAGGTAGTTCATGAACGTCGGGGGGCGGCCCCCGCCCCGGTAGGCGAAGCCCAGCTCGTGCGGGGTGAAGATGGGCTTGTAGCCGAAGAACTTCAGGCCCATGACTTCGCGGACGAAGACCCGCGGGTTGCCGTTCTCCCAGAAGACGCGCGGGACGCGATGGAAAAAGTCGAGCCAGACGCCCTCGATGGGCTTCGCGGGGCTCTTGACGCGGGCGATCTCGCCGAATTGCGCGATGCGCTTGGCGAAGTCGGGATTGACGGAGCCCGACTGGGTGGTGATCTCCCGCCACGCCGCCTGCTCGCTGTCGTTCAGGGCGAAGTGGAATTCCTGGTGGCCGTGGATCCCGCCCAGCATGAGGGCGTCGTTGAGGGCCGGGCTCCAGAGCTTGGCGCTCAGGATGCTGCCCGGGCCCATGATCTTCACCGCGCCGCCCGGCGCGAGGCCGCGCCGCTTGTTCATCAGCTCGGAGACCATCAGGCGGTCCTTGTCCTCCTGCGGGGCCTTGGCGTTGGCGGCCAGCCCGAAGTTGAAGAGCAAGGTCGGATCCGAGCGGATCTTGGTGTCGCCGAGGAGGATCATCTGCAGCTGGTTGGCGGCGGCGTTCTGGTAGAGCTTCCAGGCGGAGAGGATGAACTGGATCCAGGTGCCGCGGCTCCAGACCGGTCCGCCGCGTTGAAACCCGAACCACTCGTTGTCCTGGTCGTAGGTGGAGGCCGCCTGGGTCAGCTGATCGAAGAATTCCGCCTTGTTCATGCTCCCTCGCGTCGGTGGTCGAGACGACGGTCCGGCAAGAGAATACCTCGCCCAAAGGAACCCAGAAGCGGAATAGAGTTAGGGTTCGGCGGAGCTACAATGCGCGCAGGGAGACCCGGACGATGATTTCCAAGACGGGACCGCGACTTCTGGCCGGCGTGCTGGCGGCCCTGCCGCTGCTGACGGGCGCGGCGCCCGCGCAGGTCATCTGGCGCGGGGACTTCGAGACGGGAACCCTGGAGCAGTGGAAAGGGGCGCCCAAGTCCGACGGCGTGAAGATCGTCCAGGATCCCGTGCGCGAAGGCAAATACGCCTTGCGGATCGACGGGAGCAACGCCGCCAAGCGGGGCACGCTGGACCGGATCGAATTCCAACATCAACCCGCCCCTCCCGGGACGTCGGAAGGCACGGAACGCTATTTCGGCTGGAGCATTTACCTGCCCAAGAAACTCACGGACGTCTTCCATACGGTCGGGTACTTCGAGACCCGGAACAGCTGGAGCCAGCTGATGTCGTTCGAGGCCATGGGCGAGGATCTCCAGTTCAGCACCCGGGTGCCTTATAAGCTGCACTGGAAGGGCGCCGGGAAGCTGACGCCGGGCCGCTGGCACGACTTCGCCGTCCACGTCCTCTGGTCGCGCGATCCGGCGAAGGGCTTCGTCGAAGTCTGGTTCGATGGCGAGATCGTGGTGCCGCTGACCAAGACGGCGACCCTGAAAGACGAGAACCCCTGCTTCTTCCAGGTCGGCTTCGCGCGCGCGACGAGCGACGTCCCGGAGTCGATCCTCATCGACCACGTCGTCGAGGCGACCACCCTGAAGGACGTCACGCCGCCCCCGCCGCCCAAGCGCCGCTGACCTGTAGCCACGTCCGCGGCCCCGCCGTAGGATAAGCGGATGAATCCGATGTCCGAAAAGGAGTTCCAGGACTTCCTCCTCCAGGCCAACTGGTTCATGCGCGCGCGGATGGAGGAGAACCAGAAGGAGTTCCAGCTCGACGGCTACAAGCGCTTCGACTGGGACCCGTGGCGCGGGGAGCTGATCTTCTCGAGCGCCGGCGTTCCGAAGGTCGTCGCGCGGATCCAGATCGTGGGCTCCCAGTCGGCGAAAATGTCCGCCTGGTCCTGGGCCTGGGCGAATCCCGCCCTTCCGGCGGCCGTCCGGCAGGCGGCCCTCAAGGCCAAGGAGTTCGGAACGGAGCGCGGCGTCACCCGGCTGCTCCAGCCCAAGTGGAGCGCGAACGAGTGGGACGCCTGGGCCATGACCGCGGTGGCGGCCAAGCTGAACGAGGCGAAGGGCGCGTATCGCTGCCCCACTCCGGACGGCTTCACGTACATGATCTTCAGCGACATCCGGGCCGTGTCGGATCGCAAGCGCGTGTTCGGCGCGATGACCTGCTGTCACGTCCTGGACGGCGACAAGCCCATCCTCCTCGTGTCCAAGGAGCCGAACGGGGATGTCCTGGCCGTCTGCGGCGGCGAGGAAGACTCCCTGGCGTCGACGAAGAGCCTTCCGCTGACCCGGCTGCTCGACATGGATCCCAGCCTGGCGCCGCTGGCGGACCTGCCGGACGGCTGGATGGCCCTGCGCGACTCGCCGGACCACGACTGGGCCCGGTCCAAAGCCGAATAGATATACTCAGTCGTCGAGGGCCAACACCATGCTCGTCCGATCCCTGTTCCTGGGCCTGCTGTTCACGGGAAGCGCCGCGCCGCGGGGCGGCCAGTTCGTCCTCTTCGACGCCACGTTCACCTTCACCAAGGAGGACGCGGACAACTCGAAGCCGAGCCCGTCGCACTACTACCTCCGGGGCGACAAGCTCAACGTCGACCGCCCCAAGGACTGGACCGCGCCGGTCGACTACCGCAACGGCACGGTCCACGTCCGCACCGAAGTGCTCGAGAAACCCGCCGGGGGCGAGCCGACCCTCTGGTGCCTCTGCTACATCCCGAACAAAGGGCAGAAGAACGGCTACGGCTGCCTGAACACCACGCTCTACAAAGAGAAGGGCGTCTACGAGCAGGACGTGGCGATGACCAAGTTCTGGCAGAACGATTCGATCGTCTGGTCCGAGGGCATCAAGGAGATGCACCTCGTCATCAAGGACGGCAGCGGCGGCGGCGGCCACGCCCACAAGCGCGCCGACCCCGAGAAGTTCTTCCCCACCAAGATGCGCATCACCATGATCCAGGTGGCGGCGGGCGCGACCTACGATCCCAGCCTCGTCCCCAAGCCGAAGGACTAGCGGGGAAGCACGTTGTCGACGACCGACTCGCCCTCCATCGCGTAGAACATGGCGCCGTGGCCGTCCTTCGGGAACGCGTAGGGCCGGCAGGCCGGCAACGTCGCGGCGTCCAGCTTCAAGAAATCTCCGCTGAACGCGTAGGACGTCGCGGACGTCTCCACGCCGATGCCGAAGCCCGTCTTCCCGCCGTCCTTCGGCTCCGATCGGACGGCCGCTTTCGCGAGGTCGAAGAGGCGCTGGAGGGCGGCGACGTCCTCCACCCGATGCCAGTCGCGGGCGAGCGCGAGCCCGACCGCCGACAGATCTCCGCGCGCGTGGATGAAGCCCGACGCGTAGAAGGCGCAGGACGTCGTAAAGCCTTTCACGTCCGGCCACCGGACGTAGACGGAGTAGATCAGCTCGAAGCCGGCCATGTCAGTTCCAGCGGCCGCTGCTCATGCCGCCGATGAGGCCGAGGAGCGCCCAGGCGAGGACGGCGACGAGCGGGAGCCAGACGATCAGGGCCGCGAGCCACGCGATCTTGAGGACGAGCAGGGCGGTCAGGCCGCCCGCGCAGAGCGGCGCGAGCAGCAGGACCGGCTTGAGGATCTTGAGGACGCCGCCCACGGGCAGCCCGCTCCGCTCCGCCTGGGCCTGGCGCTCCAGCGCGCGCAGCCCGAGGACGGCGATGACCAGCGCCTCGACGCCGAAGCCGATCCAGAAGACAACGGTCACCGAAGCGATTCTAGCGTGAACGCGCGGACGCACCATAAATTGGACAGTACGAATTATGGTTTCACGTTGGGCCGGACGCGTGACGATACATAGGCGAATGCGACGCCTGACCAGACCCCGCGTGACCCCCTCGATGCGCAAGAAGGTCGACGACCTGGCGACCTGGATCAGCGCGGGCGACCGCGACCGCCTTCAGGAGGCGCGCCAGTCGATCGTCCAGCTGCTCTGCGCGGCGGCGGGCATGACGGACATCGAGGCGGAGCTCCGCAAGCCCAAGACCCGGCGCCGCAAGAAGTAGCGTCCGATCAGCCTTTTTTCGCCCGCAAGATGCCCCGGACCGCCTCCGCCTCGAGCGGGTTGAACGGATCGGCGATGGCGCCGATGAACCGCCCGCGGCCGAGGATCACTTTCCAGTCGGCCTTGGGGGCGGGCGCCGTCGCGAGCGGCTGCTTCAGCTCGAAGAGCAGCGTCGTCGGGGCGTCGCGCTCGTAGCGCACCGCCACCACGTTCGCCGGATCCAGCCCCGTCAGATCCGCGTACTTGCGGATCTGCGCGCGCTCGCGCGTGGTCGTGTACCAGAGCCGCGTCCACTTGCCGTCGACCGCGAAGCCGTCGGGCAGCTCCTCGATGTCCGGCTTGCCCATCCGCATCTTCTTCCGGAAGGCCGCCTCGAGCGCCTCCAGCGTGTCCCAGGACGCCTCCGGCGCCGCCACGTGCAGCAGGACGAAGTTCTGGATCAGCAGCAGGTCGCCCGGGACGTAGCCGGACTCCTGGATGAGCCGGCGCATGTCGCCGTAGTTGTTCGTCTCCTGCGCGTGCGCCTTCATCGGCCCGGCCGGCGTCTGGATCTCCCAGGTGCAGCCCGTCACGTAGCGCCGATCCTTGGGGTCCGGCGGCGGCGGCAGCGGCGGATCCGCCTTCCACGCGCCGAGCGCGTAGCCCTTCGGCAGATCGGCGGTCGAGATCCGCTTGACGTGCGCGAGCTTCACCGGCCGCTGGGAGTTCGCGTCCCAGCCGCACTTCTGCCGCATGAGGTTCTCCAGGGCGTCGAGCGTCTCGTCGTCCGGCCCTTCGACGCTGACGCAGTAGTTCGACGTCCTCCACCCCGGCCCCACCTGGCGGACCTGGCCTTCGACGGCGTTCCGGAGGTCGTCGTCCTGGATCTCCAGCAGCAGCACCGTCCCGGCGGGCTTGAACGTGGCGCGCCAGGCGCGCTGGAGGTCGGACGGCTGGACTTTCGCGAGTCCGACGTCCTTCATCACGGCCGCCGGGTCGGTCTGGACGCGGTCGATCGTCCAGCCTTCGGGCAGCTCGGCGGGCAGCGGCACGAGCATGTCGAACGTCCAGCTCTGCAGGCCCATGCGGTCGCGCAGCCCTTCGCAGGTCTTCGCGAACGTCGTGGGCTCGGGCCCGGTCTGGGCGACGGCCGCCACCATCGGGCCGACCCGGAACACGTTGATCCGCGTCGCGCCGGGAAGCGCGGCCAGGGTCTTCTCGGCGGCTTCGGCCTCCTTGGCGTCCTTGAAGTCGAAGAGGCCCATCGCGACGGCCGGGGCGTCCTCGCCCTTCTGGAAGGCCGCCTTCCAGGAGGCCGTCGCTCCGGGCATCGCCTGGCCCAGGAAGTCGGGCTTCTCCGCCAGCGACCAGTTCGACGGCAGGGCGTCCTTGTCCCACTTGAGGAGGTCGAGCGTCAGCCGCGGCGCCTCGACGGGCAGGCCGAGCTTCTTCTGGACCATGCCCACGAGGACGTTGAAGAGCTGGCGGTAGTCCCGTTCGGGCACCCAGGCGAGCGTGACCAGCGGGCCCTTGCGGTGGGTCCAGCGGTACGTGATGTGCTTGTCGAGGGCGAGGAAGTCCCTCTCGATCCGCTCGGCGATCGGGCTCTCGAGGGCCACGAAGGCGGCCGTGCCGCGGAACCAGACCGCCGCGTAACCCTGCTTCAAGTCGGCCGGCGAGAGGTTGACGAGCCCGACGTTCCCCAGATACGTCGCGAACTGGGCGAGCTCGTCGGGAGTCTTGGCCGACAGGGGGTTCTTGGCGAGGATCTTGTCGGCCCAGACGTAGCGCTGGGGCCGCTCGTCGGGCCCGAAGTGGAGCGGGGAGAGGTCGACGGGGCCGGCCGGCGCGGTCGGGCCCGCCACCGGCGGCGGCGCGGGCCGGGGCGAGAACGAAAGTCCCACGGCGATCCCGACGGCGATCAGCAGGGCCGCGCCGAGGATCGCGAGCGGGGTCTTCGACTTCTTCTCGGGCCGGGGCGTCATGACCGTCGGCATGTAGGCGTCGGGGGCGATGACGGACGTCGCGCGCGTGATGGCGTCGCGCACCTCGCCGGCCTTCTGGTAGCGGCGGTCGGGGGCCTTCTCGAGGGTCTTGAGGACGACCTCGTCGAGGCGGACGTCGATCTGCACCTTCTTCGACGGCATCTCGAAGCGCCCGATGGGCAGCTCGCCGGTGAGCATCTCGTAGAAGACGACGCCGATGGCGTAGATGTCGGCGCGGTGATCGACGCCCTTGGGGTTCTCGACCTGCTCGGGGGCCATGTAGTGGGGGGTGCCCATGACCATGTTGGTCATGGTGAGGTTGGCGTGCTGCGAATCGGTGCCGGTGAGCTTGGCGAGGCCGAAGTCCGCGATCTTCACGCGGCCTTTCTTGTCGAGGAGGATGTTCTCGGGCTTGATGTCGCGGTGGACGACGCCCTCCGCGTGGGCGAACTCGAGGGCGTCGCAGAGCTGGGGGACGATCTTGAGGGCCTCGACGGGGGTGAGGGTCTTGTCGCGGAGGATCTGGCGGAGGTTGGTGCCGTCGACGAACTCCATGGCGAGGAAGAAGAGGCCGGCGTCGGCGCCGAAGTCGTAGACGGCCACGATGTTGGGGTGGTTGAGGGAGGCGAGGGCCTTGGCCTCCCGGATGAAGCGGTTCTGGAAGTCGGGGTCCGTCGCCATGCGCTTGGGGAGGATCTTGAGGGCGATCATCCGGTCGAGGGAGGGCTGGCGGGCCTTGTAGACGACGCCCATGCCGCCGCGGCCGATCAGCTCGACGATTTCGAGGCCGTGGAAGGTCTGTCCCGGCTTGAGGGGCAGGTCCTCGGGAGG
>DASVNH010000083.1:0-12256 GCA_036383955.1 Planctomycetota bacterium
GACTTCGTCTCCTCGATCTCCTTGCGGATGCCCTTGATGCGGGCCTGCACGTCGGCGCGCTTGCCCGCGCCCTCGACGATCGTGCAGTTCTCCTTCTCGACCACGACGCGCTTGGCCTTGCCGAGGATCGACGTCCCCGACTTCGCGAGGTCGATTCCGAGGTCCTTGAACACCGCCTTGCCGCCCGTCATCGTCGCGATGTCCTCGAGCATCGCGCGGCGGCGGTCGCCGTAGCCCGGCGCCTTCACCGCGCAGCACTTCAGGACGCCGCGCAGCTTGTTGACCACGAGGAGCGCGAGGGCCTCGCCCTCGATGTCCTCCGCCACCACGAGCAGCGGGCGCTTCTCGGCCGCCACCTTTTCGAGGATGGGGACGAGGGGCGCGGCCGGGGACAGCTTCTCTTCGTGCAGGAAGATGTAGGGGTTCTCGAGCACGCACTCGACGGAGCCCTGGTCGGTCACGAAGTGAGGCGACAGGAACCCGCGGTCGAACTGCATGCCCTCGACGATCTTGATCTCGGTCTGGATGCTCTTGCCTTCCTCGACGGAGATCGCGCCTTCCTTGCCCACCTTGGCGAAGGCCTGGGCGAGCATCTCGCCCACCGCCGTGTCGCCGCCCGCCGCCAGCGAGGCGATCTTGGTCAGCAGATCCTTGTCGGAGGCCTGGACGGGCTCGGCCCGCTTCACGAGCTCCGCGATGATCGCCTCGGAGGCCCGCTGAATGCCGCGCGACAGCGCCATCGGGCTCGCGCCCGCCACCACCACGCGCAGGCCCTCGGAGAAGATGGCCTCCGCCAGCGTGGCCGAGGTCGTCGTCCCGTCGCCCGCCTGGTCGCTCGTCTTGGAGGCGGCTTCCTTGACCATCTTCGCCGCCATGTTCTCGAAGGGGTCGGAGAGCTCGATTTCCTCGCAGACCGACACGCCGTCCTTCGTCACGGTCGGCGCGCCCCAGGACTTGTCGATCACCACCGTCCGCCCGCGGGGTCCGAGGGTCGGACGCACCGCCGCCGCGACTTTCTGCACGCCTCGGCGCAGGGCGTCGCGCGCCGCCTGATCAAAGAGGAGCTGCTTGGGCATGGAGGTTCTCCGACAAAATCAGACCGGACTGCGAAGCGCAAGTCGCGTGCCAGTAGAGGGGTGAGGTTTTACCCTGGAACTCGCTGAAAGTCAACGAGTTGCGCCGCGGATTCGGAGGGAGTCCCCGCCCCCGATGTCAGACTGGCAGGGGGCGGGGCGGAAAGGCAGGTGGCGGCCTATTCGTCCAGAAGGTCGGGATTCTCCACCATGAAGCGGTCGAGGGCGCCCGCGAGGCGGGCGTCCGTCTCGAAGCTGCCGGATTTGAGCTGCGCCCGGATCTCCTGGATCCGCTCCTGGCGGACTTCCGGAATCGCGAGCGCCTTCGCGATGAGCCCGGCTTCGGGCGAGATGCTGACCTTGTCGGCCGCCTGCGTCCCCGCGCTCGGGTAGGCCTTGGCGATCCTGTTCACGCGCTGGACCCCGTCCACGCGCCCCGGCCCGTTCAGGCCGTCCATGCCGCGAATGTCCATAGATTGTCTCCCTACACGACCCCTCGTACGACGGGAACCGAACGTCTTCCCCCGGAGCACGGCGCGCCCTCGCGCCACCTATTGTATCGGACTCCCCCCGCGGGATCTTTAGTCCCCCTTGCTTCCGGAAGCCCCGACGCCTACAATTTTCTCTCATGATGCTCTTCGCCGCGCTCCTCGCCCTGCCCCTCCAGG
Source organism: Planctomycetota bacterium (assembly GCA_036383955.1). GTDB lineage: Bacteria > Planctomycetota > MHYJ01 > MHYJ01 > JACPRB01 > JACQFK01. The sequence goes on from DASVNH010000083.1 coordinate 1,742, forward strand.
CCCCGCAGGAAGATCCCGCCGAGCTCAAGGCCCGGATCCTCCGCAAGGTGGCCGAGAAGATGGCCGCCGAACGGGCCGCCCTCCTCAAACGCATCGACAAGATCATCGACGAAGAGCTCGCCAAGGAGGCCCCCGCCCCCCAGGCCGGCGGCAAAACCCAGGAGCTGGAGCGCCGCATGCGCGCCCTCGAAGAGGAGAAGGAGCGCCTCGCCGAGGACCTCGCCAAGGCCAAGCGCGACGCGGCCGACGACCCCGTCCGCGCCGAGGCCAAGAAGAGCGGCCCCCACGACCTCCCCGAAGCCAAGGAGATGTTCGACCAGGCCCTCGAGCTCCACGACAAGGACAAGAACTTCAAGGAGTCCATCCGCCTCTTCAAGCGGATCTACTTTCAGTTCCCCAAGCACCAGCTCGGCGTGACCTCCGCCTACAACGTGGCCTGCGGCTACGCGCTCGCCAACCAGAAGGAAGAGGCGCTCGACTGGCTCGAGCTTTCGGTCAAGTCCGGATTCGCCAAGATCGACCATCTCCGGAATGACCCGGATCTCGACAACCTCCGCGCCGAGAAGCGCTACAAGCGCCTCCTCACGGACCGCTGATTGCCGTTGACATCCGCCGCGCAAACGGGTAAACGCTAGTTCCCGCCGTCGTTCGCATCGGGGCGTGGCTCAGCCTGGCTAGAGCGCTTGCTTCGGGAGCAAGAGGTCGCAGGTTCAAATCCTGTCGCCCCGACCATCCTCCTCCGCGCCTTCCCCCTCTTGGGGATCGTCGGCGCTTCGGAGGAGGGTCCCCAACTGGAGAAAACCATGATTCACGTCTACCTGCTTCGAAGCACGAGCAACCCGCTGAAAACGTACGTCGGAGTGACCGTCGACTTGAAGGCACGGGTTCGCGCCATGGAAGGTCGTCGTCGCGATTCAATTCGAGGACCCCGCGAAAGCCGGCGCGTTTGAGCTTTACCTGAAATCCGGATCGGGCCACGCTTTCGCGAGAAGGCACTTCTGGTAATCCCCTGCGAAGCGCCTCACGAAAGGCGCGAAGCACGGGTCAGTTGTCCAGGGCCCCTTCAAGGATCCAGTCCTGGACGGTCTGGATCTGCCCCGCGTTCAGATAGCCGAGCGGATTCGTCATGCCGTCCCGCGGCATGCGGTCGCCGCAGGGCGGCGCCGGATTGATCTTCAGGTTGAGGAAGCTGTTCGCGAGGTCGCCCGCGATGACCCGCTTCGGCACCGGCGACGTGGCGCAGAACACGTCGTTGTCCGCTCCCGCCAGCCGCAAATAAGCGTTGTCCCGGGTGTCCATGAAAAAGGGCGGCAGCTCGGCGCCGCCCGGCACGTGGCAGAGCTGGCAGCGCACCGTGACGATCTCGTTATAGAAGTCCTGCGTGAAACTCGTGAGCGTCTTCGTCAGCAGCGGATGGAACTCCGGGCTGAGATTCCCCGCCGCGTCCCGCGCCCGGATCCGATATTCGAAGCGCGTGTCGCTGTTCAGGCCGGGGAACGTGTGCGCCAGTCCCGCGACCGTCGCGGCGGGCGCCGACGTCGGATCGAAGATGCCCGTGCCGGGGATGATGAAGATCTGGTAGTCGACCCCGTCCGTCGCGGCCTGCCAGTCGACCGTGATGCTCGTCGTCGTCCGCGCATCCAGCGCGAAGTTGCCGGCCGAGAAATCCGGAAGCGTCACGTCCGCGTTTCCGCTGGTCGTGAACGTGAAGGTGTCGGGCGTCAGGCCCACCCCGTTCGTGTCCTGCAGGCCGGCGCCGAGGCTCACCGTGTAGGTCGTCGTCATGCCCAGCGGGGCCGACGGCGTGATCACGACCAGGTTGTTCAGGCCGTCGAAGGCGACGGCGCGGCCGATCGGGACCACGCCCTGGCTGAGCACGACGTTGGCGACGTTGACGGTGGCCGGGTTGGCGGCGCGGTTGACGCGGATGTAGAGCTTGAAGGTCCGGACGACGCCCGTGGCGAGGTCGCCCGGGACCCGCTGCGTGACCAGGAAGGCCGGCGGAGGGGGCGCGCCGCCGCCGCCCCCGCCTCCCCCGCCGCAGGCGGGCAGCAGGAGCGCGACCGCGAGGAGGGACAGCCTGGAGCGCAGCATCGTTGTCATTCTAGAGCACCAGTGTAAGGCCGCCTTCCCTCTCGCCCAAAGAAAAAACCCCCGGCTTTTTCCACCGGGGGTTCACTGCAATATTTCCGCCCAAAGCACCCGTGCGGGAGAGTAGGGAACAGCATGCTCTGGACGGACAGCTGGGGTGGGGTATTAGGGCTGTTTAAAGGCGGGTTTCCCCTTTCCAGGGGCGAGGCGGACGCGGAGATGTGGTGGATGCCACGATTCCCCTCTCGTCCACTTGGAGCCCCTCTCTCGATCCGCGCTAATTATAAAGCATAAAACGAGTATGTCAAGTCGAAAAGAACGTTACGCGCGAAAACGGTAGCCCACGCCGCGCACGGTTTCGACGCGACGCCCTTCCTCCCCGAGCTTCGCGCGCAGGGCGGCGACGTGCACGTCCACGGCCCGCTCAGCGCCCGCGGGAATCTGGCGCCGCGTCACGGTGCGGCCCGGCGGCGTCAGCAGCAGCCGCAGGATCTCCATCTCGAGCGCGGTGAGCGGCTGCGGCCGCGGCCGGATCAGCTCCCGCCGCTCGACGTTGACCACCACCGGCCCCGCCTCGAGCAGCTCGGCGCCGCGCGGCGCCTTCGACCAGCCGATCAGCGACCCCAGCCGCGACACGAGCTCCGCGTCGTCGATGGGCGTGAAGATCACCGTGGTGGCGCCCTGCTCCAGGCCGGCCGCCGCCTCCGCCTCCTCGCCGCGACGCGCGGCGATGACGATCGGAGCGCCGCCCGACTCGTCGCGCAGGCGGGACATGAGCTCGCGGCCCGTCATGTCCGGGACCGCGGGACGCGAGACGACGGCGTCGGGCCGCTGGGAGCGCGCCAGCTTGAGGGCGTCCTCGCCCCCGCCGGCCCCCCGGAAGGCGTGCCCCGAGCCCAGCACCGCCCGGCGAAGCTCGCCGAGCGAAGATGGATCGGGATCAATAGCGAGAATGGTAGTGTCCGACATGCCCCCCCTCTCCTGGTACAGCTCTCTCGGTCAGGATTCTATCATGCGGACGCCGAAGCGCAAGCGGAAGCGGTCGGCCGCCTCCGCGACGGCCACCGCGCGCCCCAGCTCCGCCGCCACGCTGGTCAGCGCGCAGCCCGGCTGCCCGCAGGGATGGATCCTCCCGAACGGCGCGAGATCGTTCGAGACGTTCAGCGCGAAGCCGTGCGTCGACACCCCCCGGCTCACCCGCACGCCGATCGACGCGATCTTCCCCTTCGCCGTCCACACCCCCACGCAGCCGCGCTTCCGGCGCGCCGTCACCCCCAGAACCCCCAGGACGTCGACGACCGACGCCTCCAGCCCCTCGACGAAGCGGCGCACGCCGAGCCGGCGGACGTCGAGGATCGGATAGCCCACAAGCTGCCCGGGCCCGTGGTAGGTGACGTCGCCGCCGCGGTCGACGCGCACGACGGGGATGTCGCCGGGATCCAGGACGTTGGACGCCTTGCCGTTGCGCCCCAGCGTGAAGACGGGGGGATGCTCGAGGAGCAGGAGGAAGCCGCGGTCGGGCGTGACGTCCTTCGCGAGGGCGCGCTGGAGGTCCCAGGCCGCGCCGTACTCGACCAGGCCCAGGCGACGGACCTCGACGTCCATCGCGCGCTACGGCAGGAGGAGGGCCCGGACGTCGTGCGCGTGGATGGCCGTGCGGATCTCCTCGAGGACCTCCGCCTTGACGGGGTCGTCGACGGCCAGCAGGATCATGGCCTGCTTGCCCTTCTCGGCGCGTCCGACTTCCATGCGGGCGATGTTGATGGAATTCTTCCCGAGGATGGTCCCGACCTTGCCGACGATGCCGGGGACGTCCTGGTAGATGAGGCAGATCATGTGGCGCGAGGGGCGCAGGTCGATGTCCATCTGGTCGATGGAGACGATGCGCGGATCGCGTCCCTCGAAGATCGTGCCGGAGACGGTGCGGATGCCCTTCTCCGACTCGACGCGGACCGAGAGGAGGCTCTTGTAGGTGCGGACCTCCTTGGACTTCTCCTCGGCGATCGCGATGCCGGCCTCCTTGGCGAGGAAGCGGGAGTTGATGACGTTGACGTCGTCGCCGAGGGTCGGGCGCAGCGCGCCCCGGAGCGCCGACTGCGTGATGGGCCCGACCTCGAAGCCGCCCAGGTAGCCCTCGTAGGTCGCGGTCACGGCCTTCGGCTTGCCGCCGGCGAGCTGCGCGGCCAGGCCGCCCAGGTCCTCCGCGAGGCGCATGTAGGGCGTGAGCGAGGGGTCGGCGAGGCCGGCCAGGTTGGTCGAGTTGCGGAGCGTGCCGTTCTTGAAGTAGTCGACGAACTGCTCGGCGATGTCGATGGCGACCTTCACCTGGGCCTCCTCGGTGGAGGCGGCGAGGTGGGGCGTCAGGGTCACGTTCTCGCACTTGAAGAGCGGGTGGTCCTTGACGGGAGGCTCCTGCTCGTAGACGTCCAGGGCGGCCCCGCCGATCTCCTTGGCGGCGAGGGCCTCGGCGAGGGCCTTCTCGTCGATCACGCCGCCGCGGGAGGTGTTGATCAGGCGCACGGTGCGCTTCATCCGTTTGAGCTGGGCGGCGCCGATCATGCCCTTGGTCTTGTCGGTCAGGGGCACGTGGAACGACACGTAGTCGGATTCGGTGAGCAGGCGGTCGAGGTCCGTGATCTGGACGCCGAGGGCGTCGGCCCGCTCCTTGGTCACGATGGGGTCGAACGCCACGACGCGCATCTTGAAGGGCTTCGCGTACGTGGCGAGGAGGCCGCCGATCTTGCCGAGGCCGACGATGCCGAGGGTCTTGCCCTCGAGCTCGACGCCCTGGTACTTCGAGCGCTCCCACTTCCCCGCGCGGGTCGAGGCGTCCGCCGCGGCGACGTTGCGGGCGCAGGACATCAGCAGGGCGAAGGTATGCTCCGCCGCGGAGGCGACGTTCCCCTGGGGGGAGTTCATGACGATGATGCCGCGGCGCGTGGCGGTTTCCTGGTCGATGTTGTCCACGCCGATGCCGGCGCGGCCGACGATCTTCAGGCGGGTCCCGGCCTCGAGGATCTCCTTGTTGACCTTCGCGGCGCTGCGGACGATCAGCCCCTCGTAGCCCGGGATGGCGGCCTTGAGGTCCTCGGGCTTCATCTTGCCCTTGAAGTCGACCTCGATCTCCGCCTTGCGGAGGATGCGGGCGCATTCCTCGCCCACGTCGTCGGCGATCAGGACTTTCGGCATGTTACTTGTTCACGCGCTCGAGGTATTTCGCCTCGCGCGTGTCCACGCGGATGATCTCGCCCGGCTCGATGAACGGCGGCACCGGCACGACCGCGCCGGTCTCGAGGGTGGCGGGCTTGTAGACGTTGGTGACGGTGGCGCCCTTGAGGGAGGGCTCGGTCTCGACGACCTTCAGCTCCACCGACGCGGGCAGCTCGATGGACAGCGCGCTGCCCTCGTGGAAGCTGACCTTGCAGACGAGGTTTTCCTTCATCCACTTCACGTCCTCGCCCAGGAGATCCTTGTGCAGGCTGACCTGCTCGTAGTTCTTCTGGTTCATGAAGACGAAGGTGTCGCCGTCCGCGTAGAGGTACTCCATGTCGATCTGCTCGATGATGACGACCTCGAGCTTGTCGCCCGAGGAGAAGCGGATTTCCTTGGTCGTGCCCGTCTTCAGGTTCTTCATCTTGATCTGAATGACGGCGCGCAGGTTGCCCGGCGTGTGATGGTACGTGCCGATGATCAGGTTCAGCTGGCCGTCGTAGTTGACGACCATGCCCTTGCGGATTTCGGTGGCTCCGGCCATGCTACTTCCTCTCGGGCTCCTCGAGCACCCACACGTTGTCCACGTGCTCGTACGTCACGAGCTCGTCCGGACGGAAAAAGATCGGGATCTCCCGGGCCGCCGACTCCGCGGAGTCGGACCCGTGGATCAGGTTCAAGCCCTTCGAGGACCCGTAGTCGCCGCGGATCGAGCCCGGCTCCGCGTTGAAGCCGAACGTGGCGCCGAGCAGCTTGCGCACCGAGGCCACCGCCTGGTTGCCGTCGACCGCCATCACCACGACCGGCGAGGCCGTGACGAACTTGAGCAGCGTCTCGTAGAAGGGCCGGCCCTTGTGGATGCCGTAGAGCGTCTCGGCCTGCTGCGCGCTCACCTGGAGGAGCTTCAGACCGGCGAGGCGCAGCCCCTTGTCCTCGAAACGCTGGACGATGCGCCCGATCAGGCGGCGCTGCACGCCGTCGGGCTTGATCATGCTGAAGGTTCTTTCCATGGCGGCGGGGACTATAGCAGAGGGCTCGGGGGGAGGCAAGCCAAAACCCGACGGGCCGCTAGAAGCGCGTCGGGACGTCCTTCGCCTTCAGCGGGACGTCCACGAACTGCTCGAACCAGCCCTTGTTCTCCGCGTAGGAGAACGCCTCCTCGGGGTCCACGATCTTCTTCGTGACCAGCTGCACGAGGGAGTCGTCCATCGTGTGCATGCCCTGCTGCTTGCCGGCCTGCATCACGCTCACGATGTCCTGGATCTTGTTCTCGCGGATCAGGTTGCTCACCGCCGGGCTCCCGAACATGATCTCCGTCGCCGGGATCCGGCCGCCCGTGCCCAGGTGCTTCAGCAGCACCTGCGAGACCACCCCCTGGATCGACTGCGAAAGCATCGCCCGGATCTGCGCCTGCTCGTCGCCGGGAAAGACGTCGATGATGCGGTCGATCGACTGCACCGCGCCGTTCGTGTGCAGGGTCGCGAAGACGAGGCAGCCGACCTCCGCCGCCGTCAGCGCGAGGCGGATCGTCTCGAGGTCGCGCATTTCGCCGATCATGAGGATGTCGGGGTCCTCCCGCAGCGCGGCCCGGAGGCCCGAGGGGAAGTCGAGGATGTCGTAATGCAGCCCGCGCTGGTGCACGACGGACTTTTTGCTGGGCTGGAGGTACTCGATCGGGTCCTCGAGGGTGATGACGTGCTTGCGGTACGTGGTGTTGACGAGGTCGAGCAGCGAGGCCAGGGTGGAGGTCTTGCCCGAGCCGGTGGGGCCCGTGACGAGGACGATGCCGCCCCGCAGGTGGACGAAGGACTCGAGGACGGCCGGCAGGTTGAGCTCTTTGAGAGTGGGCACCTGCACCGGGATGCGCCGGTACACGGCGGCCGGCCCGAGGTGCTCCCGGAAATAATTGCAGCGGTAGCGGCCGAACTTGATGTCGCCGTAGGCGAAGTCGAGCTCCCCCGCCTCCTGGAACCAGCGGTCCTGCTCCTCGGAGAGGATCTCGCGGATCATCTTGTCGAGGCCTTCGCGGGTCATGACCTCGAGGTTGGGCATCTCCTCGAGCTCGCCGTGCACGCGGTAGCGCGGGCGGTAGCCGACCTTCAGGTGCAGGTCGGAGGAGTCCGCCTTCGCCATGAGCTGGAGCAGCCGGTCGATCTGGGCCATGCTTACACCGTCACCGGGTTGAGGAACTTGGTCCGGTCCGTCGCCCGCGTGAGGGCCTCCTCCAGGCTGCATTTCTTGCGCTGGACGAGGTCGATCAGCGAGTCGTCCATCATGCGCATGCCGAGCTTGCGGCCCGTCTGCATGATCATCGGGATCTGCCAGGCCCGGTCCTCGCGGATCAGGTTCGACACGGCGGAGTTGTTGATCAGCACCTCGGTCGCCAGCGTCCGGCCCTTGCCGTCGATGTTGGGCACCAGCGACTGCGAGATCACCCCGCGGAGCACGCTCGCCAGCAGCGTCCGGATGTGCGCCCGCTTCCCCGCCGGGAACTGGTCCAGGACCCGCATCACCGTGCGCGCCGCGCTCTGCGTGTGCAGCGTGCCGAAGATCAGGTGGCCCGTCTCCGCCGCCGTGATCGCCGTCTGCACGGTCTCGGGGTCGCGCAGCTCGCCGACCACGATGACGTCCGGGTCCTCGCGCAGCGCCGCCCGCAGCGCGCTCGCGAAGGTCCGCGAGTGCGTCGGAATCTCGCGCTGGCTCACCAGGCTCTTGTCGCTCTTGAAGATCACCTCGATCGGGTCCTCGATCGTGATGATGTGCAGCCGGTGGTTCCGGTTGATGAGGTCGACCATGGAGGCCAGGGTCGTCGACTTCCCCGAGCCCGCCGCCCCCGTCACCAGGATCAGCCCGCGGCTGTAGTCGGCGAACTGGCGCACCAGGCCCGGCAGCCCGAGCTTCTCGAACGGGATGATCGCGTCGGCGATCGTCCGGAACACGCCCGCGATCCCCCGCAGGTGCCGGAAGATGCTCAGGCGGAAGCGGCCCACCCCGGGCAGCTCCAGGCAGAAATCGACGCTCTTCTTCGCGTAATACTCGTCCACCTGCTCCTTGCTCAGCAGGGCGAGCAGCAGCTTGCGGCTTTCGTCGAAGCCCGGCGGCTCCGCCGGCAGGTCCAGCAGGTTGCCGTGCAGCCGGATCATCGGGCGCAGGCCCGAGGTGATGTAGAGGTCGGAGGCGCCCAGCTCCTTGGACACCTTCAGGAACTCGGTCGCCGGCGCGCCCGCCAGCCGCCGCGACAGCTCCGATTCCGGCGACTTCGTCTGGGTCTTCGCGAGGTCCAGCTTCCGCTTCTGGACGGACAGGATGCTCTTCAGGGACTTCTCGTCCATCAGCCCCTGCTCGATGAGGAGCTCGCCGAGCAGGCGCGGCGGCGAGGAGCGCCGCTGCAGCTCCAGCATCTTCTCCAGCTGCTCCTTCGTGAGCAGGTTGAAGTTCAGCAGGATCTGACCGAACAGGTTTTCTTCCATTTCGTCCCCAGACGGCCGCGCCCCATCTCGAGACGAGCGATGATATCCGCCGAAGCCGCCAGGTTCAACGATTCCCCGCTCAGGCCGGGGCTCCCTCGGGAACCGGGGCCGGGCCCGCCTTCGCCTTCAGCACGTCGAGCCCCCCGTTGCCGCCGAGGTTCACGCTGACCTTCTTCGAGACGCCCTGCTGCTCCATCGTCACGCCGTACAGGACGTCGCAGACCGCCATCGTCCGCTTGTTGTGCGTGATCACGATGAACTGGGTGTCCGCCGAGAACTCGCGGACCACGCCCGCGTAGCGCTCCACGTTCTTCTCGTCCAGCGCCGCGTCCGCCTCGTCCAGCAGGCAGAACGGGCTCGGGTTGGCCTTGAAGAGCGCCATCACCAGCGCGATCGCCGTCAGCGAACGCTCCCCGCCCGACAGCAGGCTGATCGACGTCAGCTCCTTGCCCGGCGGCCGCGCCAGGATCTCCAGCCCCTGCTCCATCGAGTCGACGTTCGGCGACTGCTCGAGGACCAGGTCCGCCTTCCCGCCGCCGAAGATCTTCCGGAAGATGACGTTGAACTGCTCCTTGACGAAGTCGAAGGTCTTGTCGAAGAGCTCGCGCGACTCCTTGTTCAGCTGCCGGATCAGGTCCTCCAGCTGCCCCTTCGAGCGCACCAGGTCCTCCTGCTGCGCCAGCATGAACTTCTCGCGCTCCTCCAGCTCCGTCATCTGGTCCAGCGCCACCACGTTCACCGCCCCGAAGCCCGCGATCTTCGCGCGCAGCTCGTCCACCTCGCGCGCCAGCGCCTCCAGGTCCAGGCCTTCCTCGACGGCCGACGTCGCCGCCGCCTCGGCCAGCTCGATCTGCAGCTCCTCGCGCGCCCGCTGCCCGAGGGACTCGCCCTTCACCCGCAGGCCCTCCTCCTCGACCCGCAGGCGCCCGAGCTCCTCCTCGCGCGGCGACAGCTCCTGCTCCGCCGCCGACTTCTGGCGCCGCGCCTCCTCGCAGGCCGCCCCCAGGGCCTCCCGCGCGCGCGCCGCCTCCTCGACCCGCGTCCGCGCCTCGGCCGCCCGGCCCGCCAGCCCCTCGCGCTCCTCGCGCGAACGCGCCAGCTCGGCTTCGACGCCCTCCGCCCGGCCCGCGATCTCGCCGAGCAGCTCGGTCGCCCGGTCCGACGCCCGCGCGCATTCGTCGCGGGTCGCGGCGTGCATGCCGAGCCGCTTCTCCACGGCCATCTTCTGCTCGCCCGCCTTCGCGCCCTCGACCCGGGCCTGCGCGAGCGCGTCCCGCAGCTCCACCTTGCCCGCCTCGTAGCGCTCCAGGACCCGGCCGAGCTCTTCGATCTCCGTTCCCGCCCGCTCCCGCATCCGGCCCAGGTCCTCGAGCAGGCCGTCGAGCGTCGCCGCGCGGTCCGTCACCGCCGCCGCCTGCCGCTCCACCGCCGTCGACTCGTCCGCCGCCGCCCGCCGCTCGTCCGCCAGAAACTGCTCGCGGACGGCCAGCTGCTCGGCGCGGGACGTCGCCTCGCCCAGATCCACGTTGCGGTCGTAGACGTCGTGGCGCAGCGTCTCCAGGCGCTGCTCCGAGGCCTGCAGGAGGTGCTCGACGTCCGCGAAGCGCGCCTCGCGCTCCCCCAGGAGCCCGAGGTAGCTCTCGATCTCGTCCTCGAGCTTCCGCAGCTCCGCCTTGCGGGAGATCAGGCCCTGCGCCGCCCGCGCGCCGCCGGTGGCCATCGTGCCCGGATGGTCGAAGACCTC
>DASVNH010000084.1:0-10018 GCA_036383955.1 Planctomycetota bacterium
CCCCCGAGGGGGGCGACGGGGGGCTGCCCGTTGGGAGTTGGGATTTGGGGTTTGGGATTTCCCGGGTCATACCGGCCTCCCCTGCCCCAGCGTGAGGAACATCGAGATCGTCTCGCCGATGAGGACGAAGACCACGCCGACGTAGAGGATTCCCGTGGCGGACTGGTTCGCGCGGCGCTTCGCGCAGGCCAGGCTCATGAGGGCCAGCGCGAGGCCGAAGCCCAGCCCGGCGATCAGCCGCACGCCGATGACGAGCTGGTCGAACTCCTCCAGGCCCCGGTACCGCGCGAAGTGGACGGCGAGGTAGACGATGGACACGACGGCCTTCGCCGCGACGGCGGCGACGAAGAGCCGGCAGAGGCGGACCAGGATGTCGAACGACAGCTTCGCGTTCGCCAGATACCAGTGGCCCGTGCTCATGGCCACGAGCGCGGTCCCCAGCACGGCCGCGCAGGTCAGGAGATGGGCGGCGAGCAGCGCGGCGTTGGCGGTCCCGTGGCCCGCTCCGGAGAAGGCCGCGAGGGCGACGGCCACCGCGCCCGTAGAGACGGGCAGGAGCAGGGCGTCGCGCCGCAGCTCCGTCCCCGCCGCCCGCACCACGGCGTACTCGACGAGGACGAGGAGCGCGAAGAGCAGCGAGGCGGCGGCGGCCGTGCGCGCGAGGAACGGGCCGGCGCCGAGGCCCTTCCAGGGCTGGCCGAGCGCGACGGCCAGGGCGACCATGAGGAGGGCGACGAGGACGTGGAACTTGAAGTAGTACTTCCCGATGTCCTTGTAGGGCACGGCGACGATCGAGCCGGCGGTGCCGAGCGCGAAGAGGTTCAGGAAGAGGGGGAACCAGCTCACGTCACGATCCTCCGCGGCACGTAGGCGCGGAGGCCTTCGGGGGTCCGCGGGACCGGCCGCGGCTCGCGCACCAGCCAGTCGGCGGCCGTCGCGTACTCGGCGGTCTCGTGGCCGTAGCCGTCGAGGAAGTCGGGGAAGGCGCGGAGCAGGCGGTCGGCCCAGCGCCGATGCTCCTCGTTGCCGGTGAGCCGCCAGAGGCGCGCGAGGACGCCGGCGGCGAGGCCGTTCTCCGGGATCGTCCGCCGGCCGCGCGCCAGGTCGCCGAGGCCGGGGGCGTCCGCCGCCCGGTCGACGAGACCCTTTTCGACCTCCGACCAGAAGCGCTTGGGCAGGTCGGCGGCGAGGCGGTCGGCGGCCTCGAGCCAGGAGGCCTGCCCGGTGAAGTCGTAGGCGTCGAGGCAGGCGGCCGCCAGGGCGATGGGATCGCGCGCGAGGTCCCAGAGCCGCGGCTCGCCGTCGTGGTAATGCGCGACGCGGCCGTCGCGGACCATCTCCCGGAGCGTCCACTCCAGGCCCTTGAGGGCCGCGCGCGCCCACTCCGGCTCGCCCAGGACCTCGGAGGCGCGCAGGAAGGCCGAGGCCATCTGGCTGCTGGCGTTCACGTAGACCACCCGGTCCACCGGCGGCGCCGGCTTCGCGGCGCGGACCTTCGGGTCGGCCGCGTACCAGTCGTCGTCGGCCGCCTGGCTCCCGAAGAAGACGCCGCGGTCGGGATCGAGCAGCGTGCCGCGGACCCATCCGAGGGCCTCGCGGGCCCGTTCGAGGTACTTCTCGACGCCCGCCGTCCCGGCGGCGTCGAGGAAGATCCGGATCAGCTGCGCGTTGTCCTCGCAGAGCTTCTCGAAGCGGGGCGTCGTCCAATGGTTCGTCGTGACGTAGTGGAAGAAGCCGCCGCGCTCCGCGTCGCGCAGCCCGCGGTCGCCGATCGCGTCCAGGGTCTTCACGAGGACGGCGTGGAAATCGGGGCCCTGCGTCTCCTCGAGCGCCTGGAGGACGACGCGGAGCGAGCCGGGCAGCGGGAACTTGGGCGCCTGGCCGAAGCCGCCGTGGAGGGAGTCGAACGTGGAGACGATCCCGCGGACGGTCTTGCGGAAGACTTCCATGGTGACGGCGCCGAGGGTGGGGAGCGGCTTCTCGAGCGCCTCGGCGATCTTCTGGTCGCGGCGGTCGATCTCCTCGTTGATCATCGCGCGGTGCTGGATCCATCCGGTCTTGAGCTGGACGAGGAGCTGCTTCATCTGGCCGCGGTCGGCGTAGGTGGTGCCGCCCAGCAGCTTGCCGTCGGGGGTGAGGAAGGCCGTGGTGGGCCAGCCGCCGAGGTTGAAGCGGTCGTCGACGTCCGGCCGCTGGTCCCGGTCGACGCGGACGGGGACGTAGTCGCGGGTGAGGAGCTCGACGACCTCGGGATCGGCGTAGGTGGTCTCGTCCATGACGCGGCAGCCGTGGCTCCAGGAGGCGCCGATGTCGAGGACGACGGGGCGGTCGGAGGCCTTGGCGCGGGCGAACGCCTCATCGGACCAGGGGAGCCAGGCGACGCCCACTAAAACTCCCAACTCCCAAATCCCAAATCCCAACGGGTCGCCCCCTGCCCCCCCCGGGCCTTTGCCCGCCGAAGCGCTGGCTTCGGCCCGCGAAGGCGGGGGGAACGGGGGGATCCCTTGGGATTTTGGATTTGGGATTTGGGCTTTGTCATAGCCCCGCGCTGCAGGGGGCGCAGCCGTCCTGTCCGCAGCCGCAGAGGCCGTTCTTTTTGACTTCCCCGGACTCGGCGCCCAGGTTCATGAGGAAGGTGGAGCAGGTCTTGGTGACTTTCTTCGACTTGCACTTCTCGCAGGCGACTTTCTGGCGGTCCGAGCGGACGAGGACCTCGAAGCGGTGGTCGCACTTTCCGCAGCGGTACTCGAACGTCGGCATGGGCTGATTTTAGCGGGTCCGGGTTACGGCCGCAACAGCGTCGGCTGCCCTTCCATGCGGTCGGGACCCCGGTACGTGGTGCGGGTTTCGACGCCGATGTGCTCGGCGTAGCTGCCGTCGGGCCAGAGGATGACGATCGCGTCCTTCTGGACGCAGACCTCCTCGCAGAGCTTGCAGCCGACGCAGTCCTTGGGGCGGACGTCGCGGGCCACGGCGAAGAAGTCGCCGGTGCCGTCGGACTTGACCATTTCGAGGCAGTCGAAGGGGCAGACGTCGACGCACCACTCGCAGCCGGTGCAATTTTCTTCGCGGACGACGGCGATGGGGCGCTTCTTGGCCTCGATCTTCGCTTCGATCGTGCCGTCCTCGTTCTGGATGCAGTCGACGGGGCAGTAGCTGGCGCAGACGCCGCACTCGATGCAGTCGGGGGGATTGATGATGTGGAGGTCCTTGGTGGGCGCCCACTCGCCGACGCGGTCGCCCCAGATGCAGGGCACCGGGCACTTCTTGGCGCAGATCGTGCAGCCGATGCACTCTTGATTGATGAAATAGGGCATTACTTCTTCAGCTCGTACTTGATGACGTTCACGGGGCAGCCGGCGGCGGCCTCGATGATCTTCTCGGACAGGTCGCCCCACTGCGGCTGGCTGGGCATCTGGACGACGCTCGTGGTCTCGGTGACGTTGAAGACGTCGGGCGTCGTGTCCTCGCAGAGGTCGCAGACGATGCAGCCGGGGATGATCCAGACCTTGCCGACGATGCCGGACTGGCCGTTGTCGGACTTCCCGCCGACGCCGCTTTCGACGACGTTCCCGTCCAGGTCGTTGCCGGCCGCCGGAGCGGCCGCGGGCGCCGCCGCCGGAGCGGCCCCCGCCGTCGGGGCCGGAGCGGCCGCGGGCTTGGGCGCCGGCTTGGCGGCGGGCTTTTCCTGCTTGGGCTTGGCGTTGGGGTTGGTGACCTTGTTCTCGGGATGGACCCAGTCGATGACCTGGGCGACCCGGTTGTACGTGGCGTTCTCGTACTCCGGCGTGTGCCAGATGGCGGCCGTCGGGCACGGCTCCGAGCAGAGCCCGCAGTACATGCACTTCTGGTAGTCGATCTCGAAGCGGGTGGCGACCTTGCCGCTCTTGCCGGCCTCGCGCTTCCACTCGATCGTGATGCAGTCGACGGGGCAGGCCTTCATGCAGAGGTCGCAGACGATGCAGGCGTCCATGTCGACCTTGAGGAGGCCGCGGAACGATTCCGGCATCACCCACTTCTCGTCGGGGTAATGCATCGTCACGGCCGGCGCCACCATGTGGCGCATCGTGATCTTCAGACCGACGGCGACCGTCCACAGCCCCCGGGCCATGCCGGACGCCCACTTGATCAAGCCCATAGCGCCCTTACTTATATCACGGTCCCGGGCCAGGGGCAAGCAACCCAGGTCCAGGACGCAGGTCCCGGTCCAGGAGGCCCGGCAGGAAGAGCGCAACTCCCCTGCCAAGCATGAATCGGTTCCAGACCCGCATCCCAGCGACAGGATGTCTCAGGATCAGCAAGTCTCCCTCTTCCCCCCGGGGGCAGGGGGGGATTCTCTGAACCTGAACCTGATCTTAGAGCCGGAGGCTTTCCTTGGGGAACTTCGTCAGGTTCCGGCAGCCCGACTTCGTCACGAGGACCATGTCCTCGATGCGGACGCCTCCGATCCCGGGATAGTAGAGGCCGGGCTCCACCGTCACCACCGCGTTCGTCTCCAGGACGCTGTCCCGGCCGCCGATCGACGGCGCCTCGTGGATGTCCAGGCCGACCCCGTGGCCCGTGCCGTGGAAGTAGCCCACCATCTTCCCCTTCCGCGGCTCCGTCTTGTAGCCCTGCTTCTCGAAGTTCGCCCGGATCTCGTCGTGCAGGACCTTCCCGTTCACCCCGTGCTTCACCCCGGCGATGCAGCCCTCCTGGGCGTCCAGCACCGCGCGGTACTGCTTCTGGATCGCCGCCGACGGCGTCCCCTTCACCACCGTCCGCGTCATGTCGGCGTAGTAGTGCGACTTCGCGGAGCGCGGGAACACGTCCAGGATCAGCGTCTGGTCCGGCTGGATCGGGCCCGTCCCCCGGTTGTGCGGGTCGCAGCCCTGGTCGCCCGACGCCACGATCGTGTTCTTCGCCACGCACGCGCGCTCCATCAGCGCCACGTCGATCACCCGCCGCAGCGACTCGCTCGTGATCACGTCCCCGTTGGCATAGATCTTGTGCCCCCGGATCTTCGCGCGGCGCAGGACGTCGAGGGCCTCCTCGACGGCCTCCTCGGTCGCCCGCTGCGCCGCCTCGATGTGCCGGATCTCCGCGGGCGTCTTGAGCAGGCGCTCGGGGTAGAGCGGCGCGGGCTTCGCCGTCACCTTGATCTTGAGCGCGCGGAGCTGGTCGGCGAGCTCCAGGGGGAAGTTGCCGGGGACGTCGCAGGCCGACACCCCGCGGTCCTTGAGCGTGAGGGCGATGATCCGGGCCATCGTCGCGCCCTTCCCGATCCGGCGGCTGAGGTCGGACAGGGAGAGGATCTCGTCGACGTCCGCCTCGTCGCGGCCGCGGCCGATTTCGAGGTCGGAGAGGACGAGCATCTTTCGACGTCCGATCTGGACGAAGGGGACGGGATCGCCGACGAGGAACTTCGTCGCGTAGAACAGATTCGCGTCCGTTTCCGAGGCGGCGTACATGACGAGGGCGGTTTTCATCTAGTTCATCCTCGCGAGGAGCCGGCCGATCTCGCGGCGGGCGGCCTCGTAGCCGGGTTCCAGCTCGACGGCCTTCTCCAGGTGGCGGACGGCGACGTCGTACGCGAAGCGGTGGACGTGGACGCGGGCCAGGTTGAAGTGCGGGAAGTGCCGGGGCTCGTAGCGGGGGGCGTCGATCGCCTTCTCGAACCAGGGGACGGCCTCGTCCCAGCGGCCCATCTCGATGAGGTAGGCGCCGATGTCGTTGTAGGGGTTGCCGAAGCCGGGGTCGACCTGGATCGCCCGGTGGCACTCGGCGATGGCCTCTTCGTAACGGCGCTCGAAGCTGTAGGCCCAGCCGATGAACGTGTGGGCTTCGGCGCTGGGCTCGATCTGGAGGGACTGGCGGTAGAGATCGACGGCCTCCTCCAGCCGCCCCTCGCGCTGGGCGGCGTAGCCGCGCTTGAAGAGATCCTCGGCGAACTCATTCATGGTAGAGCCCGGGGGCGATCTCCCGTTTGACGCGTTCGTCGACCTGCTTGAGCAGCTCGAGGTTGGCGACGAGGCAGCGGTATTCGATCGGGAAGGCGTAGAAGTTGAGGAGCATGCCGGCGGCGCCGAGGCCCCAGTGGATCCAGGCCCAGTCGCCGAGGGCCTTGGTGTGGGCGCCGCCGCCGAGGATCACGCCGGCGCCGTAGAGCATGGGGGCGAAGGTGGCCGACGGCATGACGCGCATCTTGAGGCGGCGGAGCTCCTGAAGCAGGTCGGCCTTGTCCCCGAGGATGGCGGCGGCCTCTTTCATCTCCTTGCCGCTGCCGATGAAGTGGAACATGACCATGACGTGGAGCACGCTGAGGTAGATCCCGAGGATCACGCCGAAGGCCAGGTGCAGCCCCAGCAGGCTGTTGGCCGGATCCAGGCCGAGGATCTGGGGACGCTTCGTCAGGACGCCCAGGGCGACCTGGACGACCATGAAAACCGAGGCCCAGAGGGCCATGCCGAAAAAGATGCGATGCATGTTTTCCGAAACCCGACGGCCGGAACCCGGAACCCGCGGACCGGCGGCCGGCGATCGGAACTCGGGTTGTACCCGGCACATCGGGGAAATGCAAGCGGGGTCCGATTCCGGGTTCCGGTCGTCGGGTTCCGGGTTCCGGCGCTAGTCGAAGCGGTTCGCCCAGAGCTCGAAGATGAGCTCGAGATCCTGGCCCGTGAGGGGCGCGGCGTCGGGCGCGCGCAGGACCTCTTCGACGTGCTCGGGCCGGCTCACCCGCACCATCGCGCAGGAGACGGCCTCGTTGGCCAGGACGAACTGGATCGCCGCCTGGACGAGGGTCCGGCCGCCGCGCGCCAGCGCCCGGTAGCCGGCGATCTTCGGATCCAGGGGCGACGCCCCGAGCCGGCCGCCGGCCAGCACGGAGGTCGCGGCGACGCCGCGGCCCTCGCGCGCGAGAACGCCGATCCGGGCGTTCGCCGTCTTCTGGTCGAGGAGGCTGTAGGGGACGACGGCGGCGTCCGCCGGAAGCGCCAGACCGCCGGGGACGGACGTCGTGAAGAGGCGGCCGCCGAGCTCGAGGGAGCGGCGGACGACGGCCTCGTTGCCGGGACAGATCCCGACAACCGGCACCTCGGGGCCGCCCTTTCCCAGCCGCCGCGTCTCCATGCTACTTCGGAACGACGCCGGGCATGACGGGCTCGACGGGGGGCTTGACCATGCCGGTCTCGGAGCTGAAGATCCGGTGGAGCTCGCGGTCGAGGAAGAGCTTCCAGATCTTCGGGTTGAGCGCGCCGCGGTCGACCTCGGCCTGCACGATCGCGATGGCCTTGTCCACGGGGATGGCGGGCTTGTAGGGGCGGTCCTTCGCGGTCAGCGCCTCGAAGATGTCGACGATCGCCAGGATCTGCCCGCCGATCGGGATCTCGTCCCCCTTGAGCTTCCAGGGGTAGCCCGAGCCGTCGATCTTCTCGTGATGGCACGCGGCGATGTTCGCGACCCAGCGGTACTCCTTGGGCCAGGGGATCCGCTTGAGGATCTCCCAGGTGTCGACGATGTGCTGCTCGATCTGCTGGCGCTCCTTGCCGGTGAGGTTGCCGCGGGGCACGCAGAGATTCTCGTACTCCGCGTCCGTGAGCAGCGGGCGGACCTGGCCGTCGATGTCCGTGAACTTCTCGGCGCGGACGGCGTCGAGCAGCTTCTTGTCCGCGTCCGTGAAGCCGCGGGGGATGTTGATGCGGCGGATGGCCTCCATCCAGACGTCCATCGCCTGCACGGGCTTGCCCTGGAACTTGGCGTAGGAGAAGCGGTAGGCGATCTCGCGGATCTCGCTGTCGAGGAGCTTGTGCTGCTTGTCGAGCACGGCTTCCGGGACGGCGATCTTGCCGATGTCGTGGAGCAGGGCGGCGTAGCGGAGGACCTTGAGCTCGAGGGGGCTGAAGCGGGCGCCGCCGAACTCCGCGGCGGGCGCGGCGTTGATGGCCTCGGCGATGGCCACGGCGTAGCGGGCGACGCGCATGCAGTGGCCGTAGGTGGTGCGGTTGCGGCGCTCGAGGGCGAGGGTGAACGAGTTGACGAGGCCCTCGAACATCCCCTCGATGTCCTCGTAGAGCTTGGCTTTCTCCACGCAGACGGCCGCCTGGGAGGCGAGGGCGTTGACGAGCTCCTCGTCGAAGCCGTCGAACTCCACGACGTGGCGCTCCACCTCGGCGCGCTGGCCGAGCCGGGCCGCCGGCGCGTCCTTCTTGTTGATCAGCTGGATCACGCCGATGATGTCGCCTTCGCGGTTCTTCATCGGGAAGACGAGCATCGACTTGCAGCGGTAGCCGGAGATCTCGTCGAAGGAGGTCGAGTAGGAGTACGGCGCCGCCTTGGAGATCTGGTAGGCGTCGGGGACGTTCAGGACCTCCCCGGTGAGGGCGACGTGGCCCGAGAGGGTCTTCCCTTCGAAGGGAAGCCGCATCTCCTTGAAGGGGAACTGCATCGAGTCGTTCTGGGCGATCTTGAGCGCCAGGTACGGGGTGACCTTGTGGATGGGGTCCTTGCCGGTGGCCTTGTCCTGGACCTGGACGTCGTCCTCGCGGACGAAGACGGCCCCGGCGTCGGCGCCGGTGAGCGCGCGGCTTTCCCGCAGGATGAGGCCCAGCAGCTTGGTGAGGTCGCGCTCCGCGGAGAGCTGGGTGCCGATTTCGGTGAGCTTCTGGAGGCGTTGAACGAGGCCGCGGGTCCTTTCATCGACGCTTTGGAGGATCCGCGAGGTGGTCATCCCCTACAGGGCTCCCTACCCAAGAAAAATGAATGTTCTCAATGATAGTCTACCCTCCGCCGCTCGACAACAGGAGTTTGCTTCTGGTACGCTGTCCGTCCATGCGGGACCCCGCCATCCGCGTCATCCTCCTCCCCAAGGACACCAACGCCTACCAGTCCATCTTCGGCGGCGTCATCCTGTCCCACCTCGACCTCGCGGGCGTCGTCGAGGCCAAGAAGCACGCCCACAAGAACTTCGTCACCGTCTGCATGAACCAGGTCGTGTTCAAGCAGCCCGTGTACGTGGGGGACGTCGTGTCGTTCTACACCTCGACGACCAAGGTCGGCACCACCTCGGTCACGGTCCGCGTCGAGGTCGAGGCGCAGCGCGCCTCCGATCCGCGGCAGAAGGTCGCGGTCACCGAGGCCGAGATCGTCTATGTGGCCGTCGACGCCCAGAACCGCCCCGTGCCGATCCTGAGTTGAGTTGCCCCGCCCGGGGCGCCGTGCTAGGATCTGGGCGTGAAGTTCGCCCCCGGACGTCGACAAGCCTGATCCCCCGCCCCTCTTCTTTTTTCTCTTCGGGTCTCCTCGCGCTTCCCCCCTCTGGGCCGTGGTGTAACGGTAGCACGGAGGATTTTGGATCCTCCTGTTCTGGTTCGAATCCAGACGGCCCAATTCTCCCTCTCGGGGATTCCCGGACGGCCTTGACCGGCCCCGTTCAAACTTGTAAGCTTCCCCCGGGACCGGTAGGGGAGAACATGCCGGATCAGACTCCGCAGGAACCCGAGTGGTTCAAGAAGTTCAAGGAAGTTAACACCAAGGGCGCCGCGCCGGCGGAGAGGCAGCGCCCTCCTTCCACCCGCATCACGCCGCCCGGCGGCGGCGGCGACGAGGAACGCCGGCGACATCACCGCTTCGACCTGAACGACACCACGCTCACCCTCTACCGGGAAGGCCTGCTCACCCTGATCGGCATGGGCAAGGAGAACAAGGCCAAGGTCGCGGTCAACCTCTCGGAGGGCGGCATCCAGGTCATCTCGCGCGAGCGCCTCAATGTGGGCGCGAAGGTGAAGATCCGGCTGGAGATCGCCAAGTTCAAGGACGCCATCGAGGCCGTCGGCGTGGTCCGCTGGTGCTACCAGAACGCCCAGCGCAAGGACGACTTCCACGTCGGGCTCCAGTTCGAGAACCTGCCGGGCACCGAACAGCGCAAGATCGCCTCGATGCGCGAATGGTTCACCTCGCCCGCCTTCCGCGCCGTCCGGGAAACCCGGCTGCGCAAGAAGGGCGAGGACGAGCCGACCGTGTTCCCTAAGTAAGCCGGCGC
>DASVNH010000085.1:0-14243 GCA_036383955.1 Planctomycetota bacterium
CGTTCTCCGCCGAAGGCAACGGCAAGCTGACCCTCACGATCGCCGACAAGCCGGCCCTCGAAGCCGCCGGCGACCTTTCCCAGGCCAAAGGGAAGCCCCTGATGCTCAGGAAGGGCCGCAACAAGCTCCTCGCGCGCTACGAGTCTCCCGCGACGGGCGACGCCCTCCTGCGGCTGTTCTGGACGTCGGAGGAAGTCCAGCGCGAGCCCGTGCCCACGGAGGCGCTGTCCCACGATCTCGGCTCGGTCAAGGCCTCGAAGCTCCTCCGCGACGGCCGGGAGTTGCTCGCTTCGCGGCGCTGCCTGAAGTGCCACGTGACGGACGTGAAGGTCGCGGTGCCCGAGGCGTCGATGGACGCGCCTTCTCTCGAGGCGGCGGGCGCCCGGCTGCGGCCGGAGTGGATGGCCCGCTGGATCCGCGACCCCCGCCGGCTGCGGCCCGAGGCGACCATGCCCCGCGGCGCCAACATGACGGACGCGGAAGCCGCCGACATCGCCGCGTGGCTCGCGACGCTCGGGGCGCCCGCGGCCGAGGCGCCGAAGGGGGACGTCGCGCTGGGCGGCAAGCTCTTCGCCGAGATGCGCTGCGTGGGATGTCATACGCTCCCCGGCAAGGCGCCCGCGGCGGACCGGATCCCGCTCCAGCACGTGAAGGGCAAGTGGCGGCCGGCGGCGCTCGTCGCCTTCCTGGTCAAGCCGGACGCGCACTACGCGTGGATCGAGATGCCGGTCTTCGGGCTCAAGGCGGAGGAGGCGGCGAACCTGGCCGCGTTCCTGCTGGAGCGCTCGTCGGACGTCGAGCCCCTCCCCGCCGGCGACGCGGCGAAGGGCCTGGAGCGGGCCAAGGCCCGCGGCTGCGTGAAGTGCCACGCGATGCCGGCGCCGACCGAAAAGGCCTTCGCGGCCCTCGCGGCGATCCCGGCCGAAGGCTGGAGCCGGGGCTGCATGTCGGACGCGCCGACGGAGAAGACGCCGGAGCTGGGGCTGTCGAAGGACCAGAAAGACGCGCTCCGGGCCTTCGTGAAGACCGACCTCGCGGGCCTGACCCGCGACACCGCCCCGGAGTTCGCCGAGCGGCAGATGCGGGCGCTGCGCTGCGCGGCCTGCCACAAGCGCGACGACCGCCAGGACCTCTGGGGCGACCTCGCGGACGAGACCAAGGATCTGCTCCCGAAGAAGAAGGACGACGGCGAGTTCGCCGAGTTCGAGGTCGCCGTGCCCGTCGTGCCGCCGCTCACCTGGACGGGCGAGAAGCTCAAGCCCGAATGGATGGCCGCCTTCCTCGCCGGGAAGATCCAGGACCGCCCCCGCCCGTACCTGGCGAGCCTGCGCATGCCCGCCTTCCCCGTCCGCGCCGAAGGCCTCGCCGCCGGCCTCGCCCTCGAGCACGGCTGCCCGCCGACGAGCCCGCCCGCGCCCGCTCCCAAGGCCGAGCTGTCCGAGATCGGCCGCGGCCTCTCCGGGCCCGGCGGCGGCCTCGACTGCCTGGCCTGCCACGCCATCGCCGGCAAATCCGCCACCAAGGTCTTCGAGGCGCCCGCGCCGAACTTCAAGTACGCCCGCGACCGCCTCCGCCCCGACTACTTCGTCCGCTGGGTCCGCGAGCCGCTCCGCGTCGAGCCGGGCACCAAGATGCCCCAGTTCTTCCAGGGCGGCCGCAGCCAGCTCACCGAGGTGCTCGGCGGCGACGCCTCCAAGCAGATCGACGCCCTCTGGAACTACCTCCTCGAGGGCCCGGCCATCAAGGCGCCCGGCGAGTGAAGCGTCTCGTTCTCGCGCTCGCCCTTTTCGCCGGCTGCGCCGCCCCCGGAGGATCCGCCATGACCGCGTCCGCCGCCCTCGCCAAGCTCGGTGACGACTACTGGGAGGACGTCCTCCGCGAGTCGCCGACCTACGCCACCTACCTCGGCGACTTCCGCTACAACGACCGGCTCTCGGACCTCTCCGACGCCGGCCGCGCGCGATGGACGTCGATCGCCCGCAAACACCTCGCGACGCTCGCCGCGATCGACCGCGCCGCGCTTCCGGAAGTCGAGAAGGTCAGCTACGACATCCTCCAGCTGCAGCTCGAGAACTCGCTCGAGGAGCAGAAGCACAAGTTCTGGCAGTGGAACGTGGACCAGATGGGCGGCCCGCAGGCCGACTTCCCGCAGCTGATGAACTTCCACCCGCTCACGGACGAGGCGGGGCTGATCGCGCGCTTCAAGGCGTTCCCGGCGTACATCGGGCAGTACCTCGACAACCTCCGCGCCGGCGTCCGCGAGGGGCGCGTGGCGATGCGGAAGGCCGTCGAGCGCGTCGTCGGCCAGCTCCAGGAAATGCTGGCGACGCCCGTGGAGAAGTCGCCGTTCGCGGCGAAGCCGTCGCTGGTGCCGGCCGCGCGCGACCACGTCTATCCGGCGTTCGCGGCGATGCTCGCGTACCTCGAGAAGGACTACCTGCCGAAGGCGCGGACGACGGACGTCGGGCTCTGGGCCCTGCCGGGCGGCGCGGAGGCCTACCGCTTCAAGATCCGGGACCACACGACGACGGACCTGAGCGCGGAGGAGATCCACCGGATCGGGCTCGCCGAGCTGAAGGGGATCCACGCGGAGATGCGGGCGATCGCGAAGACCGACGACCTGCGCGGCTACCTGGAGGCGCTGAAGAAGGATCCGAAGAATTTCTTCGCGTCGCGGGAGGACGTCCTGGAGACGGCGCGCCGGGACTACGAAACGTGCCTGGCGGCGCTGCCGAAGGCGTTCGGGCGCCTGCCGAAGAACGCGTGCGAAGTGAAGGCGATCGAGGACTACCGCGAGAAGGACTCGGTGAGCGCGTTCTATTACCCGCCCGACGAGAAGCTCACGCGCAAGGGGATCTATTACGCCAACACGTTCGGCGCGGAGACGCGGCCGCGCTTCAACATGCGGGCGCTGACGGTGCACGAGGCGGTGCCGGGGCACCACCTGCAGATCGCGCTGGCGATGGAGATCGAGGGGCTGCCCCGCTTCCGCCGCCAGGCGGGCTTCACGGCCTTCATCGAAGGCTGGGGGCTCTACTCGGAGCGGCTCGCGGACGAGATGGGGCTCTACGAGGACGACCTCCAGCGCTTCGGGATGCTGACCTACCAGGCGTGGCGGGCCTGCCGCCTGGTCGTCGACACGGGCCTGCACGCGCTGAAGTGGACGCGGCAGCAGGCGATCGACTTCTTCACCGAGAACATCGCCCTGTCCGAGCGGGAAGTCCTGAACGAGGTCGACCGCTACATCATCTGGCCGGGCCAGGCGCTCGCCTACATGATCGGCAAGCGGGAGATCTTCGCGGTCCGCGAGGAGGCGCGGAAGACGATGGGCGCGCGCTTCGACCTGCGCGCCTTCCACGACGTCGTGCTGCGCAACGGCGCCCTGCCGCTACCGACGCTTCGCGCGCTCGTGGGCGACTGGGCGCGCGGCGGATAGCTCCGCCTCGATCTCGAGGAGGCGGTTGTACTTGGCGCCGCGCTCGCTGCGCGCGATCGAGCCGATCTTGATCTGGCCCGCCCCCGTGCCCACCGCCAGGTCGGCCATCGTCGCGTCCTCGGTCTCGCCGGAGCGGGCCGAGACGACCGTGCCGTAGCCGGCCTGCTGGGCCATCCGGATCACCTCGAGCGTCCGCGTGATTGTCCCGATCTGGTTCATCTTCACCAGCACCGCGTTGGCGCAGCGCTCGAGGATGCCCCGGCCCAGGCGGGCGGGATTCGTCGCGAAGAAGTCGTCGCCCACCAGCTGGACTTTCCGCCCCAGCCGCCGCGTCAGGTCCTTCCACGCGGTCCAGTCATCTTCGGGCACGCCGTCCTCGATCGAGAGGATCGGAAAGCCGCTCGCCCACTTCTCCAGCCGCGCGATCGTGATGCCCGCGCCGTGGCTGGCGGCGACGTCCAGCGTGATCGCCATGTCGCGGCCGGGCTTCAGGCCGGCTTCTTCGATCGACTCGACGGCCAGCTTCAGCGCCTCCTCGACCGAGCGGAACTTCGGCGCGAACCCGCCTTCGTCCGCCACCCAGTTGGGCAGGTAGTCGTAGCGCTTCCCCACCAGCGTCCGCGCCGCCTGGTACGTCCGCCAGACTTTCTCGAGCGCCTCCGCGAACGTCCGGTAACGGATCGGCATCACCAGGATGTCCTGGATCGGCATGTTGCCGCCGCCGTGCAGGCCGCCGGAGAACAGGTTCACCATCGGGCACGGGAGGGTTCTCGACGTCCCGAAATACGCGTAGAGCGGGACGCCCTTCGCCGCGGCCGCCGCGTGCGCGAAGGCCCCCGACAGCCCGAGCGAGACGTTTCCCGGCAGGTTGAGCTCGTGCAGCAGGCCGTCGAATTCCCCCTGGTCCGCGAAGGGCATGCGGGGGAGTCGACGTCCCACTTCCTCGACCAGCGCGACGGCCTTGCGGACGCCGCGGCCGCCGAAGCGCGCGCCGCCGTCGCGCAGCTCGGGCACCTCGGCCTTGCCGGTGGACGCTCCGGCGGGCACGAAGAAGGCGCCGGGGGCGTCGTCGACGCGCATGGAGACCTTGACCGTGGGCATGCCCCGGGAGTCGAGCACTTCGAGGCCCCGGACCTGCTTCACGCGCATAGCCACGGATTCTAACCTCGATTTCAGGCTTGACAAGCAATCGAACCTATGTTGTACTGTGGCTTAGCCACTATGCTTGTGAAGGAACCTATCTACCAGCAACTGAACCGGGAGCTCCGAAAGCTGCCCGGCCAGCCCGGGGATCGCTTCCTCACGGAGCGGGAGATCTCCTCACGCTTCGGCGTCTCGCGCGCCACCGCCAACAAAGCCCTCGCGTCGCTCGTCGCCGAAGGCCTGCTGGAATTTCGAAAAGGCCTCGGCACGTTCGTCCGCGGCGGCACGCTGGACGTCGATCTGCGCGCCCTCGTCAGCTTCACCGACCGCGCCCGCGCGGCGGGCAAGAGGCCGTCGACGCGCGTCCTTCGCCTCGAGTCCCTGCCCGGCCCGGTGCTGCGCATGGAGCGCCTGCGGCTCGTCGACGACGTCCCGGTCATCCTCGAGCGGCGCGACGTGATGGCGTCGCTCTGCCCCGACCTGGAGAAGAAAGAACTGAGCGGCTCGCTCTACGCCCTCTGGACCGAGACCTACGGGCTCAAGCTCGAAGGCGCCGAGCAGAGCATCCGCGCCGTCGCCGTCGAAGGCGCCGACGCGCGGACGCTGCAGGTCGCGCCCGGCGCCGCGGGCCTGCTCGTCACGGCGACGGGGCGCGTGGCGGGCGGCGCCATTCTCTGGACCGAGCGCACCCTGTATCGCGGAGACGCGTACGAGTTCCGAAACCGCCTGGGGGCCGCGGCCCTCGGCTCATTGCTCTAGGAGAAGACCATGGAATGGACCGTCCGGGATGTCGCGAAGATGATCGACCACTCCCTGCTCAATCCCGTGCTGACCTGGGCCGAGCTCGAGAAGGGCTGCGCGCTGGCGCGGGAGCTGGACGTCGCGAGCGTCTGCATCCTCCCCTACGCGCTGAAGCGCTGCGCGGAGATCCTGAAGGGCTCGGCGGTGAAGGCGAGCACCACGATCGGCTTTCCGCACGGCGGGCACGCGCGGGCGGTGAAAGTCGCGGAGGCGAAGCTGGCCCTCGCCGACGGCGGCGAGGAGCTCGACATGGTCGTCAACATCAGCGCCGTGAAGAGCGCCCAATGGGACCTCGTGACGGGAGAGATCCGCGAGTTGACGGACGTCACCCACGCGGCCGGCCAGAAGATCAAGGTGATCTTCGAGAACTGCCACCTCACCGACGAGGAGAAGATCCGGCTCTGCGGGATCTGCGCGGAGGCCGGGGCCGACTGGGTGAAGACGTCCACCGGCTACGGGCCGGGCGGGGCGACGCTCGACGACCTCAAGCTCATGCGCAAGCATTCGCCGCCCGCCGTGCAGGTCAAGGCCGCCGGCGGCATCCGGACGCTCGACGCCCTGCTCGAAGTCCGCGCGCTGGGGGTGAGCCGCTGCGGCGCCTCGCGCACCGCGGAGATCCTCGCCGAAGCCCGCGTCCGAAAGGGTTAGGAGGAATTAGCCTGGCAGAAACCTCCACGAACGAGGAGAAACGAGCCAGGCTGGAATCTCTTAGCGGCGACGGCCGCGGGGGCGGCGCGTGGAGTGCATGCCGGGCTCGGGCGGCGGGCCGGCGGACACGGGCTTGGGGATCATCGGCGACAGCATGATCGGCTGCACCGGGCCGTAGTCGAAGTCGGGCCGCATCACGCGCGGCAGCGCCTGGCCGAGCGAGCGCTCGATGTCCCCCATCGCCGCCTCCTCGCCGAAGGAGACCAGCGTGAAGGCGTCGCCGACCGCCTGGGCGCGCCCCGTCCGGCCGATCCGGTGGACGTAGTCCTCGGCCGTCGACGGCACGTCGTAGTTGATCACGTGCGTGATGTCCTGGATGTCGAGGCCGCGCGCGGCGATGTCGGTCGCCACCATGACCTGGATCTGGCCGTTCCGGAACTGTTCGAGCGCCTGTTCGCGCTGGCCCTGGCTGCGGTCGCCGTGGAGGCAGTCGACGTTGAAGCCGCGGACCTTGAGCTGCTCGTAGAGCCGCTCGGCGCGGTGCTTGGTGCGCGTGAACACGAGCACCGAGCCCATGCCGGGCGTCCGGAGCAGCAGCGTGAGCAGCGGGGTCTTCTGGTTCTGCGCGACGGGATAGATCGCGTGGGTGATGCCGGTCGCGGGGAGCGGCCGACGTCCGACGTCGATCTGCACCGGGTTCGTGAGGATCTCGCGCGTCAGCCGCTCGATCTCGGGCGGGATGGTCGCGCTGAAGAAGAGCGTCTGGCGGGTCTTCGGGAGCATCCGCACGATGCGGCGGAGGTCGGGCATGAAGCCCATGTCCATCATGCGGTCGGCTTCGTCCAGGATGAAGACCTGGAGGCGGTCGAGCTTGCAGTTGCCGCGCTCCATGTGGTCGAGCAGGCGGCCGGGCGTGGCGACGATGACGTCGGTGTTGTGGCGGAGGGCCTGGATCTGCGGGCCGAAGCCCACGCCGCCGTAGACGGTCTGGCACTTCAGCGGGACGTGCTTGGCGAGCTCCTTGAAGTCGGCGTCGACCTGCGCGGCCAGCTCGCGGGTGGGCTCGACGACCAGCACGCGCGTGCCGCCCTTCTCCGTCGCCAGGATCCGCTGCAGGGTGGGCAGCAGGAAGGCGCCCGTCTTCCCCGTGCCCGTCTGCGCGCAGCCCAGGAGGTCGCGCCCCGCCAGCACCGGCGGGATCGCCTTCGCCTGGATCGGGGTCGGATGCTCCCAGCCGGCCTCGCGGACGGCCTTCAGCAGCTGCTCGTTGAGCCCCAGGGACTCGAAGGTCGCGGGAGGGGTTTCGGTCATGCGCGCGAGATGGTAGCGCATGCGCGAGGGCTTGTCGATGCTTTCTCTTGACTGCCCTCGGCGCCCCGCTAAACTGTTGCCCGTGACACGAGCGGTTCACGCCGCTCTGAAGACTCCCGCGGGGGTGTAGCTCAATTGGCTAGAGCGCCAGCTTGTCACGCTGGAGGTTGCGGGTTCGAGCCCCGTCACCCTCGCCATTAAGACCCGGAACCCGGAACCCGATTTCCGGAACCCGTTCCGGAACCCGACGGACGATGCGCGGGGCGGTCCGCGATGAACTCCGGCCGCGGGACCTCGATCGCCTGAGGCGACTCCCTCCGCTTGGCCTCCATCCGGAACACCGCCAGCCCCGTCTTGCGCGCCTGGATCTCGCGGCGCGTGCGCCCCTGCGGCGCGTCCTCCCAGGGCTTCGGGTGCAGGCGGACGTCGAACCACTTCGGCACCGCCTTGCGCAGATAGTCCCAGTACGCCTTGTTGTCGGTCTGCAGCGTCAGGAGGCCGTCGGGCTTCATCGACGTCCAGCATCTCTCGAGGAACTCCGGCGTCAGCATGCGCTTGTCCTGGGCGGCGGCCTCGTAGTACGGCTGCGGGTGGTAGATGTGGATCTCGTCCAGGGCGTCGAGCTTTTCGTAGAGCCAGGCGACGGCGTCCGCCGTCACGAAGCGGACGTTGCGCAACCCGCGCTCGTTGCCGCGGTGCGCGGCGAAGTCGACGCAGCGCTGGACGGTGTCGATGCCGAGGTGGTCGTAGGTCGGCCGGGCCAGCGCCGAGCCGATCAGGTAGCGGCCGTTGCCGCAGCCGAAATCGACGACCCGGGGCGCCTCGCGGCCGAAGACGCGGGCCCAGTCGAACGGCTTCCCGTCGTCGCGGTATCCGGTCTTCGTGCGCCGCAGGGACGGGACGTTCTGGCCGGGAAAGGGAACGCCGAATTCGTCGTCGTCGATCACCCGCCTATGTTACGAAGTAAACAGTTTAGTTTGTCACACTTGCCTTCGGACGTCGAGCCCGGCGCCACAGCAGCCAGCCGGCGACGACCGCCAGGGCCCACGGCCCGGCCAGCGAGAGCCCCACGAAGAGCTTCTCGACCGACCAGAGCAGGCCCGTCCAGCTGCGCCCGAACGTGTCGCGCACCGTCCGCGCGATCCCGTGCTCCTCGCCGATGAGCGCCGGCGGCGACTGCAGCTGCAGGATCACCTCGGCCCGCTCGCGCACCGGCACGGCGACGGCCCCCGCCGACTGGTTCACCACCGCGTGCTTCACCTCGCCCGACGCCTTGAAGGCCTCCACCAGCGCGGCGAACTTGTCGACGTCCACCTGCACCGTCAGGGAGGCCGAGCCGCCGTCGCTCCGCTTCGACAGCCCGCCGTCGAGCACGCGCCCGCCCGCCGTCTCGACCGACTTCCGCGAAGCGAGGTAGACGGCCTCGACGTCCTTCGTCTCCACGCGCAGCTGCGCGCGCCGCGAGACGAGCAGCGCGGGCGTCGACACCGAGAACTGGATGGTCGCCTGCTCCACGCGCACCGGGGCGACGGACGTCGGCTCCCCTCCCCGCGCGCTCTTCTGCTGGTCGACGGTGTCCGTCTCGACGTGATCCAGATTCCGAAGGGCCTCGCGGACGCCGGGAAACTTCGCGGCCTCGACCCGCGCCCGGATCGTCCCGGTCGCGGCGCCGTCGTTCTGGCGGCTCATCTTGGAGTCGACGACCTGCCCCCCCGCGTCGAGCACGATCTTCTGCGCGGCGGCGTAGGTGGCGTCGACGTCCGCCGAGACCAGCCCGATCCGCGACTGGAGCGTCTGCACGTACTCGAAAGGCTGGCCGAGGTCCTTCTCGGCGATCTCGAGCGTGATCGTGGCGAGGCCGATCTGGTTGTCGAGGTACTTGAGCTCGCCCTTGAGCGCCTCGATCTGCTCCAGCGTGGCGCCCATCTGGACCTCGACTTCCATCAGCTCCTTGACGTTGCCCTTGGCCTCGGCGAGGACCTTCTTCAGGCGGTCGAGGAGCGCCTGCTTGGCGCCGAGCCGCGCCTCCATGTCGACGTAGCCCTTCGTGACGTCCTGCGTCCCCAGGCTCTGCTGCTTCACGGTCCCGAGGGCGCGCAGCTTGGCGAGCAGCGCCTCGAAGCGGTCGGGGGGCACCCGCAGGGTCACCGTCGCCCGGATCTTCCCGTTCTGCAGCCGCTCGGTGTCGGCGCTCGCGACGAAGCCCTTCTCTTCGACGGCCGCCGCCGCGACCTTCGCCTGCGCGGCCTCGTAGGCCTCGACTTCCATCGTCAGCCTCGCGCCGCGGATCAGCTTGCGGGCGTCCTGCGCGAGGCGGATGTCCACGCCGGGAAAATCACTCATGGCATGCGTGAGCGGCTTCTCCGCCGCGGCTTTCAGCGCTTCCGGCTCCGCCGCGAAGGCCGGCTCCGCCGCGAACTCCGTCGCCTTGTCTTCGCCCGCGACTCCGGACCGCTCGGCAAGCTTCCTTTCCAGCGCCCGGAGCCGCGTCGATTCGACTTCCAGCTGCCCGCCCGCGACCTGCGCGTCCGCCGTGAGTTTCGTCTCGAGGGAAAGGTCGGCCCGACGCGTCCCGTCGGCGCCGCGCCCCGCCGCCTCGCCCCTCCGCAGCGTCTCGCTGTATTCCCCCAAGCCGGCGACATCCCGCTTGGCGTGCTCCTGGAAGGCCAGTCCGCCGTCGATCCCTTCGGCCAGGCTGAACGTCGAAACTCCCAGGTTCCGCCGCGACAGAGTGAGGCGGTCCACGGTTCCCAAATAGCCCAGCGCCTTTCCCTCGGGCTGGAGGCCGTTGCTCTCCCAGAAGGAGTCGTAATCGTTCGAACGGAAGTCGGCTTGGGCCACCGCGAGGTCCTGCACGTCCAGCAGCTCCCGCGACGCGGGGGCGTCGGGGGGCGCGAAGGAGCCGCCGAGAACGACGAGGCCCACGACGGCCGCCGCGCCCGCCGCCCACTTGAGGACGCGCTTGCCGGGCAGGAGGCGGAAGCGCCGCGCGGCCGCGGTGCCGGTGGCGCGGAAGCGCGAGATGATCCGCTCCTCGAGGTCGGCCGGCGGGGCGTCGGGCGTGATCGCGCCGGCGGCCCAGGCGCGGAACTCGCGGGCGGCCGTCAGCGTCGCCGCGCAGGCGGCGCAGGACGTCGCGTGCGCGTCCGGCTCCCAGGCCCCGGCCGCCGCCAGGTCGGCCAGCTCTTCGATCTCGTCATGCGTGCTCATCGCGATTCCTCCACCAGGGCGCCAAGGCCGCCCTCAGCTTCTTCGTGCCCCGCGCGATCAGGCCTCTCAGCGTGCCGTTCTGCAGGCCCAGCTCGCGCGAGATCGCCGCGTAATCCATCCCGTTCAGCAGGTGCAGCGTCACCGGAAGTCGATACCGTTCCGGCAGCCCCGTCAGCGCCTCCCGCACCTTCTCGCGGGCTTCCTCCGGGTCGGAGGACGTCGACGTCTCCATGGGAGGCGGCAATGGACGTCCGGCCAGCTCCGCGTGCCTCCACGACAGCCTCCGCGCGATCGTCAGGAGCCAGCCGCGGAAGGCCTCGGGCTCCTTCAGCTCACCGATCGACGCCCAGGCCTTGAGATACGTTTCCTGGACGATGTCTTCGGTCCACGCGGGGTCGCGGACCTGGCCGTAGACGGAGGCCCAGACGAGCCGCGCGGTCGCGCGGATCAGCTCCTCGAAAGCCCCGCGGTCCCCGGACTGCGACCGCCGGACCCTATCGACGTCCTCCATCCGGCTGCCATACTAGAGGACGCGGAAGAGGCTAGAGCACGCCGGAATTAGAATTTGTTTCCTTTGGTCGACGTCCGGATCCGGACCAGGTACTGGTCGGCAGTGATGTACAGGGTGGAGCCGTCGTCGCCCCAGGCGCAGTTGGACGTGTTCTGGCCCGTGTTCAGCGTGCCCAGGTGGGTGCCGTCGGGCGCGAAGATGATCACGCCGCCCGGGCCGGTCGCGAAGAGATTGCCCTTCACGTCGACCTTGAGGCCGTCGGGCAGCCCTTTCGCCTTGGCCAGGAACTGGGGGGTGAAGTCGGCGAAGATCCGGCCCGCGCCGAGCGTGCCGTCGGGGTTCACCGGGAACGCGTGCCAGACGGCCTTGTCGGGATCGGAGCTCGCGACATAGAGGGTCTTCTCGTCGGGCGAGAAGGCGATGCCGTTCGGCCGGGTGACTTCCTTCGTGAGCAGCGTGATCGCGCCGTCGGTCCCGACCCGGTAGACGCCCTGGTACGGGATCTCCTTGGTGGGGTCGTCCATCCGCTTGACCAGGCCGTAGGGCGGGTCCGTGAAGTAGAGCGCGCCGCTCGAATGGAAGGCGGCGTCGTTCGGGCTGTTGAGCTTCTTGCCCTCGTGCTTGTCGACGATCGTCGCGAAGTCCGGCTTGGGCGCCGACAGCGGCGCGTTCATCCGCGCCATCCGGCGGTCGCCGTGCTGGCAGAGCACCAGGCGGCCCTGGGGGTCGAGCAGCAGCCCGTTCGAGCCCGGCTCGCTGCGCAGGTCCTGGCCGGTGGTGAGGCCCGACGGCCGGAGGTAGATCGACGCCCCGACCCCTTCCTTCCACTTCACGATCTTGTTGGGCGGGATCACGGAGAAGATCAGGTAGCCGCCGTCCTTGATCCAGAGCGGCCCTTCGGTCCAGTCAAAGCCGCCGGCCAGGACTTCCATCTTCGCCCCGGGCGGGATCAGCGCGTCCAGGCGCGGATCCTTGCGCTCGATCGAGCCGAGCGTCGGGTAGGACGTCGACATCCCCCCGCCGGACGTCGGACAGGAGCAGGCGGCGAACGAAAGGCACAGCAGCGCGGAAAGCAGTCGGCTCATGATCTCACCCTCCCAAGGCGGACCATTGTAGCCCTGACAAAGCGGACTGGCTACTTTGTCAGGGTCTTTCCGGTCTTGGGATCGAACTTCCGGTACTCGAACGGCTCGCGGAGGCAGCACCACGGCTCGTCGCGGTAGCAGTCCACCAGGAACGGGCCTTTGGCCGTCGCCGGCGACAGGATCGCCAGAAACGTCAGCGGCTTCATCGACGCGTTGTAGATCCCGTGCACCGTCTTCTTCGGGATGAACGCGCTCTCGCCCGCCTTCAGGCTCTTCTTCGACGTGTGCACCCACTGCTCGCCCACGCCGTCGAGGACGTACAGGATCTCCTCGCGCTCCGGATGGTAGTGGAACTGGTGCGCCGCTCCCGGCGGCATCGTCACGCGCACGAACATCAGCTGCTTCGAGTCGGTGAAGCCCGGTTTCGACATCCACCAATGCTTGCCCCAGGGGGCGTGCTCGACCTGGGCCTCCTTCGAGGTGATGAAGCGCAGGGCCTTCACGCTCATTTCGCCACCGGCTTCCGGATGCTCTTGAACGCGCGGATCTGCTCGGCGATCGCCCGCTCCGCCGGCAGGCGCTCGACGGAGCTGGCGCCGTAGAAGCCGTCGCAGCCCTTCACGTTCTCGATCACGTACTTCGCGTCCGGCGGCTCCGCGATCGGCCCGCCGTGGCAGATCACCAGGACGTCGGGATTCACCCCGCGCGCCGCGTCGGCGATCGCCCGGATCCGGACGCAACAGTCGTCCAGCGTCTTCGAGCTCTTCGCCCCGATCGTGCCGCCGGTCGTCACGCCCATGTGCGCGACGATGATGTCGGCGCCGGCGGCCGCCATCCGCTTCGCCTCGTCCGGGTTGAAGACGTAGGGCGTCGTCAGGAGATCCATCTCCCGGGCGAGGCGGACGATGTCGACCTCCAACTGGTAGCTCATCCCCGTCTCCTCGAAGCTCTGGCGGATGTCGCCGTCGAAGAGCCCCACGGTCGGGAAGTTCTGGATCCCCGCGAAGCCCATCTCCTTGAGCTCCTTCAGGAAAAGCTTCGGGAGGATGAAGGGGTCGGTGCCGTTCACCCCCGCGAGCACCGGCGTGTGCTTGACCACCGGCAGCACCTCGAGGGCCATCTCCTTCACGATCGCGTTCGCGTTGCCGTAGGCGAGGAGGCCCGCCGACGACCCCCGCCCCGCCATCCGGTAGCGGCCGGAGTTGTAGATGACCAGCAGGTCGATGCCGCCCGCCTCCTCGCTCTTCGCGGAGAGGCCGGTGCCGGCGCCGCCGCCGATGATGGGCTCGCCGCGCGCGATCTTCTCGCGGAAGCGTTTCAGGATCGACGTCCGGCTGTTGTCCACGGGCCTACCCTTTCCTCACGGGTTTCAGCAGGTCGAGCAGGCGCCGCGCCGCGGCGTCCGCGAATTCGGGGTCGTTGATGTGGAGGTCGAGCTCGGTCACCTCGACGCCCCGGGCGTTCTCCCGGATCGCCCGATGGAGGGCCTCGCGGGCGCGGGGGTCGTCGAAGGGCTGTCCCTCGCGGTCGATGGCGGACACGCCTTTCTTCGGGAGCAGCACGGCGACGGGGCCCGTCGCGGCGGCCACCTTGCGGCCGATGTCGGCGCCGATCGCGGCGTTCTCCTCGGGCGTGGTGCGCATCAGGGTGACGTTGGCGTTGTGCTTGTAGAACAGGCGGTCCTTGAACGCGGCGGGGACCGTCTCGGGGGCGTGGAAGTTCACCATGTCGAGCGCGCCGGTCGAGACGACCTGGGGCACGCCCGCCTTCCCCGCCGCCGTCAGCCGGTCGGGCCCCGCCGAGAGGAAGCCGCCCACGTGCTCGTCGGCCAGCTCGGTCGTGGTGATGTCGAGCACGCCGGCGATCAGGCCGTCGGCGATCAGGCTCTCCAGCGCCAGGCCGCCGTTGCCGGTCGCGTGGAACACGAGGACCTCGTAGCCGGCGCGCTCCAGCATCTCGCGGGCGCGCTCGACGCACTTCGTCGTGACGCCGAACATGGTCGCGGCCACGAGCGGCTTGTCGTCGCCGGAGGCCGTCGGGCCCTCATGCTGGACGAGGCCCGCCATCGCGCGGGCCGCCTGCGAAAGGATCCGCTTGC
>DASVNH010000086.1:0-53631 GCA_036383955.1 Planctomycetota bacterium
GCTGAACAAGAAGGT
The DNA here is from genome assembly GCA_036383955.1 of Planctomycetota bacterium. Lineage (GTDB taxonomy): Bacteria > Planctomycetota > MHYJ01 > MHYJ01 > JACPRB01 > JACQFK01. Next base: position 16 of record DASVNH010000086.1, read on the forward strand.
CGCCGGAGGGGAAGAGCGCCTCGGCAGCCTGAAGACCGCCGAGGTCGAGCTGAACGAGCTCCGCACCCGCGCGCGGCGCCTCGAGAAGGAGCGCACGGAAGCCCACGGAAGGGCCACCACGCTCCAGGCCGAGCTGGAGAAGCGCGATCAGCGGATCCGCGAGCTGCAGGCCCTCATCAAGACCCTCGGCGAGCGGCTCAACGACCTGTCCAACCGGCGCCCTTGAAGCTCGCCGCCGCCACGATCAGCGCCGTCGTCAGCCCCGCCAGCAGGCTCCGGCCGTCCTTCAGCGCGAAGACCACCGGGTCGTCGTGCGTCTCCCGCCGGTGCGCCAGGAACCAGTAGCGCGTCAGCCAGTACATCAGCACCGGACAGGCCAGCCAGAGCAGCCGCCGCCGCGGGTACATCAGCGTCGCCTCGGAGCTCACGTAGAGCGCCAGCACCAGCACCGCCATCCAGCCCGCGCAGGGGCCCAGCGTGCGGAGGAGGGCGACATCCTCCGCGCGATAGCCGCGCCGGCGGTTGCCCTCGACGCCCGACGTCAGCTGGTCCACCTCGCAGTAGCGCTTCGCGAGCGCGAGCGACAGGAACAGGAACATCGAGAACACGATCAGCCAGTCCGACAGCAGGATGCCCGCCGCCTCGCCGCCCGCGAAGATCCGGTAGGAGTAGAGCGCGGCCAGCACCAGGGCGTCGATGAACACCTTCCGCTTCAGCCACGCCGAATAGAGCGTCGTGAGCGCCACGTAGCCGGACAGCACGACGAGGAAGCTCCAGGAGAGCGTCGCGACGGCCATCGCCCCGGCGCCCAGCAGGAGCGCCGCCGCGAGGGCCCCGCCCCAGGGGATCGGCACTTCGCCCGAGGCGAGGGGACGTCGCCGCTTCCGCGGATGCGCGCGGTCCGACTCGAGGTCGAACAGGTCGTTGAGGACGTAGACGCCCGAGGCGGCCAGGCAGAAGCAGGCGGCCGCATAGACGCAGGCCAGGATCGCCTGGACGTCGCCCAGCCGGTGGCCGGCGATCACGGGAATGAAGACCAGGGCGTTCTTGGCCCACTGGTGCGGCCGCAGGAGGCGCAGCAGCGGCCCGACCCGGCTGCGCCGCTCCGTCAGCACGCCCCGCAGCTTGCCGGAGTCCTCCGCCGCCTTCCGCAGCCGCCCCGACGGCTCCACCAGGAACACGCCGTCCGCCGCGCTCACGAGCGGCAGGTCCGCGTCCGAGTCGCCCACGTAGTCGAACGGCACGCCGCCCATCGCCTGGCGCAGCGCCTCCGCCTTCGTCTCGCCCTTCATGTTGCTCGTGCCGTCGCTGGCGATCACCCCGTCGAAGAGGCCGAGATGCTTGACGACCTTGTAGGCCGTCACCTGATCGGCCGCCGTCGCCAGCACCACCCGCCCGCCCGCCTTCCGCCGCTCGCGCACGAGCGTGAGGACCTCCTCGCGGTAGGGGAGGCGCTCGACGTCCGGCGCGCCCGACGCCGCCGCGCGCTCCTTCAGCCGCGCGCGACCGCCGATGAGCCAGAACGGCAGCGCCAGCAGAGAGGTCGGGCTCCGGCCCGCCATCGCGCAGACCGACTCCCACAAGGTGTCGGTGCGCACGAGCGTGCCGTCGAGGTCGACGGCCAGCGGCCGCGTCGGGGAATCCGGGGCGCGGACGACGATCGACGGAGCCTCGGCCGGCTCCTTGCGGCGCTCGAGGAACGCGGCGACGGCCAGCCCCGCCAGCGCCGCGACGCAGGGGATCGCGGGGAAGTGATAGCGGTCCTGGACGACGATCGCCGCGTGGGTCAGCGCGAGGCAGGCCCAGAGCGCGACGGCCGGATGTCCCGCCCAGGCGCGGACGCCGTCGCGCGCCAGCAGCACGCCGGCGCCGGCGAGGCTCAGGCCGAGGGCCGCCCACCAGAAGACGGTCGCGAGGCCCTTGAAGGCGCTCTCGGCGGCCGCGCCGAAGCGCTCGCGCAGGCCGGGATTCCACGCGGCCCCGATGGTCTCCCGGTCGTGGAGCGCGACGAGCTTCTTCGCGGTGCGGGCCGCGAACGCGACGGGCTCCGCCTGGATGTAGGCTTTCGCCGCCCGCCCCAGCTCGCGGTCGCGCGTCACCTCGTCCATCCCGATCGTCCACGAGGGCAGCGGCATGTAGGCGCCCCGGCTGGCGGGGTTGTTGCCCATCCAGAAGTTGGCGCCGCCGTTGGTCGAGATCAGCACGAACGATCCCAGCTCGCGCTGGTTCCGGAACGACCAGGGGAGGATCGCGGCGGTCATCACCGCGCCGGCGACGACGGCCCGGAGCAGCGTCGCGCGCGCGGGCTCGCGGCGGAGGAGGTCGCCGACCGCCAGCACCGCCGGCACGATGAGCGCCTGGGGGCGGACCAGGGCGGCGGCGGCGAAGACGAGGCCGGGGGCGACGGCCGACACGAACCCGCGGCGCTCCCAGAGGTGGACGCCCAGGAGGAGCAGGGCGATGAAGGGGAGCTCGCTGGCGAGGACGGTCGTGAAGGCGATGAGGGAGGGCCAGAGGGCGGTCGCGCCGGCGGCGAACAGCGCGGCGCGGTCGCCGAACCAGCGGCGGGCGACGAGTGCGGTCAGGAGGACGATGGCGCCGCCGAGGAGGATGTTGAGCGCGACGACGGGGACGGCGGAGACGCCGAAGACGGCGTAGAGAGCGCCGTAGGCGGCGGCGGTGCCCACGGGCCAGTAGGCGGAAGGCTCGCCCGCCTTCCAGCCGTAGCCCTGGCCGGCGGCGAGGCCGCGGGCGAAGACGTCGTACGCGGCGGGGTCGGACACGGGCCGGACCGGCACGGCGATCGCCCAGGCGATCCGGAGCGCGAGGGCCAGGGCCAGCAGCGCCGTCAGCCGACGGCGGAACACGCGTTCGTCGATCACGGGACGTCTCCTTGTGTCAGGGAACCGGGCGCCACACGGCCGCGCCTTCCCGGTCGCGGCGTTCGGTGGCGGCGCGCTTGCCGCGGAGCAGGCAGGACCACTGGTAGCTCCGCAGGTAGCGCCGGAACTCGGGGTCCTCGTAGCGCGGCGCGCCCTTGAGCCAGGCGCGCGCGTAACCCCACCACATGGCCAGCCCGCCCACGAGATAGGGCGGTCGCGTCATGCGGAATACCGCGCTGGCGGTCATGTACGCCAGCCCCGTCCCCATGAAATACTGGCCGGCCCCGTGCCGCAGCCGGCCCGTGAGGATGCCTTTGTCGCTCGATCCCATCGGCCGCAGGTGGACGAAGCGCAGGTCGGGCTCGTCCCAGCTCCGCGCCATCCAGCCCTTCATGCGGCAGCGATGGCAGTCGATCCCGTCCCACATCACCTGCCGCACGAAGCCGCCGATCTCCTCGAAGCAGGCGCGGCGGTAGAACTTCGTCATGCCGACCGACGTCTCGTCGCCGCAGGCCTCGCTGATCAGCGCCCCGCCCTTCGCGTAGTACGCCTTGCCGCTGCAGGTGCCCAGCCGCGGCTCCTCCTCCATCCGGCGGATCAGGATCTCGAAATAGCGCGGCGGCAGCTCCAGGTCCATGTCGAGCTTGCAGAGGTAGTCGAAGCGCGGCCGCTCGACGGCCTCCAGCCCCGCGTAGAACGCCTCGATCACGCCGGGGCCGACGCTGCGACGTCCCCGGTCCTCGCGCCGGATCACGCGGAGATACGGCAGCCGCGCGGCATACTCCGCCAGGATCCGCGGCGTCGCGTCGCGGGAGCCGTCGTCGACCACGACCCAGAGGTCGGGCGGCACCGTCTGCGCGGCCACCGTGTCGAGCGTGCGCGTCAGGTACGCGGCCTCGTCGCGGCAGGGGCTGATCAGGCAGTAGCTCACGGGGCCGTCGCCTCCCGGAGCGCCTTCGCCAGCCGCGCGGCGTTGGCCTCCATCGAGAATTCCGCCTCCACGCGGGCCCGGCCTCCGCGGGCCAGCCGTTCGCGTTCCTCCGGGTCCGCCGCCAGATCGGCGAGCGCGCGGGCGAGGGCGTCGACGTCCCCTCCCGCCACGAGCCGGCCCGTGACGCCGTCCTCCACGAGCTCGCGGATCGCGGGCAGGTCGCCGGCGACGACCGGCACGCCGCAGGCCATGGCCTCCATCAGCACCACGGGGATGCCGTCGCGGTCCCCGGCCCGGTCGGTCCGGCAGGGCAGGACGAGCGCCTCCGCGCGCCGCAGCTCGCGGCGGACGTCGGCGTTCCCCCGCGCGCCGAGCCATTCGACGCGGGCCGCGACGCCCGTCTCGAGGGCGAGCGCGGTCCAGGCGTCGCGCATCGGCCCGTCGCCCACGACGCGGAGCCGGAGGCGCGAGGCGCCCGGCCGCGCCAGGGCGCGGAGGAGGGTGTCGAGCCCCTTCTTCTCCACCAGGCGGCCGACGAAGAGGAGGCTTCCGGCGGCGCGGTCGCGCGGCGGGGCCCAGGCGCGCGTGTCCACGCCGCAGCGCACGACGGGGCGCCGGCTCTTCTCCGCGGGCGCGACGGACGCGTAGAGCTCGCGGTGCCACTCGCTGATGCAGGCGACGAACGCCGCGCGGCGGAGCTTGCGCGCGAGCAGCGAGCGCCGGAGGAAGAGGTCGTTCGCGTGGCCCGTGAAGCTGAACGGGATCCGCAGGTGCTCCGCGGCGTAAAGGCCGACCGTCGCGGGCGCGTGGGCGAAGTGCGCGTGCAGGCGCTCCACCCCGCGCGCGCGCAGCCGCCGGGCGAGGCCGAGGGCGTAGAGGGCCTGGATCGGCAGCTTCGCCCGGTCGGCCGCGTCCACGGGCTCGCCGGGGGCGATCATGTCCGCCAGCGCGCGCCCCAGCGTGAGGAGGGAGCGCATCGGCCGCGCGAGCAGCTCCGCGGCCGCCGCCGCGAGGCCGGCGCCGTCGTACACGACGAGCTCGGCCGGCTGGATCGGGCCGTCCGGGTCGTCGACCCGGTCCGGGTTCCCGCGCAGCGCGACGACCACCACGTCGAGGCCGGCCCGCCGCAGGCCGCGGACGTCGCGATACACGAACGTCTCGCTCGAGGCCGGATAGCGCGGGGCGAGGACCGCCGTCGTCGGCCCCTCGAGCGGGACGACGATCGGCAGGTGGCGCCGGGACGTCTCCATGCAGGCGGTCATGACGGCTTCGCCTCCCCTCTCCTTCGGAGCGCGCGGGCGGGCACGCCGGCCGCGATCGTCATCTCGGGGACGTCGCGCGTCACCACGCTGTTCGCGCCCACGATGGCGCCGCGGCCGATCCGGACGCCCTTGAGCACCGCCGCGCCGCGGCCGATCCAGACGTCCTCGCCGATCGCGATGGGCGCGCCCAGGTGCGGCTGGACGCGGATCAGGGCGTCGGGCCGGATCCCGTGGTCCGCGTCGCGCAGGCTGGCGTGCTCGCCGATGAGCGTGTGGCTGCCGATCGTGATGCCCGCGTGCGCGATCAGGAAGCTGCCGGCGTTGACGCGCACGTGGTCGCCGATCTCGATCCGCGCGTCCCCGGCGGTCTCGAAGACGACGTCCCGGCCGAGCCGGCAGTGCTCGCCGAACGACACCCGCGGCCGCCCGACGAGGTGGACGGGGCCGTCGAAGCGCAGCGTCGCCGGCACCTTCCCGCGGCAGCGGGCCTTGAGGGCGGCGAGGCGGAACAGGCGCAGGAACGGCGCGCCCAGCGCCTCTCCCGCGCGCAACATGAGCGCGAGGAGCGTCGCCGCCGCTCCGACCAGAGCCGCCACCGCCGGCCGCATCAGCTCCCTTTCTCCGCGAGGATCTTGTCCGCGACTTCCCGGGCGAACAGCTCCAGGCCGATCGCCACGCCCAGGGCGCGCGAGACGTCCGCGCCGGACTGGTGCGCGTCCCAGAGGCGGAGCAGGCCGTCGGGCCGCAGCAGCCCGCGCTCCAGCGTGCGCGCGTCGAAGAGCAGGGCGCGCGCGGGCGCCGCCCACGGCCCGCGGAACCAGTCGGCGGGGGAGGCGACGGCCTGGGCCGGGAACGGATTCAGGCCGAAGCGCCGGCCGAGGGCGCGCGCGCCGCGATGGAAGGCGAGGGAGGCGAGCGAGGCGGCGAAGCCCCAGCGCGGGGCGAGGGCGGTGCGCTGCCACGGGACGGCGGCGGCCGCGGGGCAGAAGCGGCGCAGGATCGCGAAGTAGAGCCGGTGCTTGAGCCGGGCCTCGAGCGGGACCTTCACGAGGAGATCGACCACGTCCCGGTCGAAGAAAGGCGAGTAGGACTCGACCGCCGTGCGCAGGAGCTGCGTGCCGGCGTTCGTGAAGCGGAAGACCCGGTTCTCGAGGAGCCAGTCCACCAGCGTCTCGATCGGACGCCCGCCGGCGTCGCGCGCCCGCAGCGAGCGCGCCCAGGTCTCGCGGGCCGCGCCCGGCGGCGGACCGCCTTCGGCCAGCCCGGCCGTCAGCGCGATCTCCGGCTCCGGCGTCCGCCACGCCCAGGTCGCGTCCGCCAGCGCGTCCAGCGTCGGGGCGTTCAGCCACGCGCGCTTCAGGAAATTGCCGCCGAGGAACGCGTCGCCCGCGAGGCCGTTGAGGGCGACGTCCCCCGCCCGCGCCAGCAGCGGCGCGAAGGGAAGGATGTACATGTCGCGGATCCCGACGCAGCCGCCCGCGGCGACGACGCCCCGCGCCCAGACCTCCGGGTAATCCTCCGGCCGCAGCTCGATCGACCGGTGCGGCGAGCCCACGCGCGCGGCGAACATCTCGGCATAGCGGAGGTCGCGGCAGCCGTCGGCGCCCCAGGTGAACGTGGGCACGCGCTCGGGGTTCTCGCAGAGGCCGACGATCAGGCGCGAGTCCAGCCCCCCGCTCAGCGGCGCGACGAGGCGGACGCCGGCCCGCTCGATCCGGCGGGACGCCGACCGCAGCCGCTCGCCGAGGCCGTTCGTCGCGTCCTCGAGGTCGAGCGCCGCGTCCCCCGCGTGGCGCAGCCGCCAGTAGCGCGAGGGACGGAACGGCGCGCCGGGGGCCAGCCGGACCGACGAGGCCGGCGGGAGGAGGACGACGTCCTTCAAGGGCGTCCGGTCCTCGAGCAGCTCGCCGCAGCGGAGGAGGAAGTCGACGGCCTCCGGATCGAAGCGGACGCGGTCGAGGAACGCGAACGCGACGGAGGCGTCGGTGGACGCGGCGACGAAGCCGGGCCCGCGGACGAGATAGACGGGATAGTGGCCGTGGCGGTCGGTGGTCGCGACGAGCTCTCCGGACGGGGAGCAGACGGCGGCCGCGAATTCTCCGTTCAGCCCGGCCAGCCGCGCGTCGGTCGGGGAGAGGAGCGTACGCGCCGCTTCGGAGGTCGACTCGCCTCCGTCCTCGAGGCAGAGGCCGACCCAGGCCACGCGTCCGCCCGGGAGGCCCGGGAGCAGGCGGCCGGAGTAGCGATGCTCGCCCGACGTCCGTCGCCACGCGAGGAGCGCGCTGAGGCCGTCGTCGCTCTTCCACTCGGCGGCGTCGGGGCCGGCGCGGGAGCGCGCGGGGGCGAGGGGGTCCGCTTCGACGCGGGCCGTCCGGACGGCGAGCCAGCCGCTCATGGGTTCCCCGCTTCCCGCGCTTCGGCGGGCGTCTTGTACTCGATCAACCGGGATTCGCGGCGCGTGAGGAAGCGGAGCTGGCCGAGCCACTGGGCGGCGATCGAGAGGGGCCAGAGGGCGCCGTACGCGGCCGCCAGGCCCGGGCCCGCGCCGCGGCGCGAGACGAAGGCGGCGACGCGCGCGCACTGGAAGACGAGCGCGGCCAGGAGGAGCAGGGGGGCGGCCGGGCGGATCCAGGCGGCGCCGGCGGCGGCCGCCGCCAGACCGGGGCCCCAGGCCCAGACGCGCAGGGACTGGCGGAGCCCGAAGCGGCCGCGCCAGCCGCGGCCCGACGCGCAGACGTGCGCGTAGGCGTAGCCGGAGCGCACGGAGCGGCGCCACCACTGCCCGAAGCGCGTCATCGCCGCGTCGTGGACGGCCATGGGGACGTCGAGGCTCACGATCCGCCCGCCGTCGCGGCGGAGGCGCTGGGCGAGCTCGGGCTCCTCGCCGGCGATGAGGCCGGTGTCGAAGCCGCCGGCCCCGCGGAACGCCGCCGCGCGGAGCAGCACGATGCCGCCGAAGCAGGGGACGTCGCCCGGCGGCTGGTTCCACTCGAGGTCGCAGATCCGGTTCCAGAGCGAGCGCTCGGGATGGGCTTCGCGGAGCCGGCCGAGGACGGCGCAGACGTCCGGCCGCGCGTCGAGCTCCCGCCGGGCGCGGTCGAGCCAGCCCGCCTCGAGGACGGAGTCGCCGTCGAGCAGCTGGATGAACTCCAGGTTCGGATCGAGGCGGAGGATCTCCTCCACGCCCTCGTTGCGCGCGCGGGCGGCGCTGAAGGGGCGGGCCGGGTCGAGCTGCAGGACGGGACAGCCGCGGGCGCGCGCCGCCTGCGGGCTGCCGTCCGCCGAGCCGGAGTCGACGTAGATCACGGGCAGGCCCGCGGCCAGCGCGGAGTCGAGGCTCCGGCCGAGCCGCTCGCCCTCGTTGCGTCCGATCACGACGATCCCGGTGCCTCTCACGAAAAGCTCCCCGCGCCGCGGCGCGTCAGGGCCTCCTGGAGCATGGCCAGCCGGCGCCGGCCCACTCTCTGCCACGTGAAGTCCGCCGCCCGCTCCCGCGCGGACCGGCCCATCCGCCGGCGCAGGTCCGGATCCTTCGCCAGCCGGCGCAGCGCCGCCACCCACGCGTCCTGGTCCAGCGGGTCCAGCACGATCCCCTCCACGCCGTCGCGCAGGATCTCGCCCGCCGCCATCGGCGAGGCGAGGACCGGCAGGCCCGACGCCATCGCCTCGTAGAGCACCAGCGGGCTTCCCTCCTCGAGGGACGGGAACACGAAGACGTCCGCCGAGCGGTAGATCGGGCCCACGATGTCGCGGTAGGGCAGCTGCGCGACGTCCGGCCGGGCCAGCAGGTCCGCGCAGTGCGTCCCGACCTCCTCGTCCAGGCGGCCGACGATCGCGAGGCGGCCCGGCACCGAGGCCGCCGCCCACGCGCGCAGGAGGAGGTCGACGCCCTTCCGGAAGCAGCCGCGGCCGACGAAGAGGGCGGACAGCCCGTCGGTCGGGGGCAGGCCGGGACCGTCGCGCGCGAGGCGCTCGGGATCCCAGCCGTAGCTCGAGGGCAGGACGCGGTCGGCGGGGATGCCCGCGTCCTCGAGCGAGCGGGTGACGTGGGGGCTGGGCGAGAACACCCAGTCGCAGAGGAGCAGCTTCTGGGTCTCCTCGCGGGCGGCGCGCTCGGTGATGCCGTGCGTCGGCGGCAGCCCGAGCCGGCGGTAGGCGGCGTCGAGGATGCGCCGGGACGTGAGCCGGTGCGTGTTGACGCGCTCGCCGACGACCACCGCCCCCGCGTCGCGCGCCGCCTGGTAGGTCCGGGGCGTGACGTCGGGCCAGATCCACGCGACGTCCGCCGTGCCGAGGCTGCGCCGGAACGAGAACTCCGTGAAGCGGCGGATGGTGGACGTCGTCGGATCCAGCCGGTACGCGGCCCGGCGCAGGAGGTCGGGCACCGCGTCGGACGTGAACGAGCGGCGGCCGTCGGGATCCGAGGCGCAGAAGTAGAGGCGGACGTCGCTGCGCTCGGAGCGCATGTGCTCGCAGAGGGAGAGGACGATGTGGCTGATCGCCCGTCCCGTCGAGTAGGTCGGATAGAGCGTCCGGATGCGGATCATGCGGGATTCTCCGGAAGTCGGAAGAGGGGGGCGCGCAGGCGGGTGCGGAGCTCCCCGCGCGAGGGGCGGCGCAGGATCACGCGGCCGACGTCCCGCGCGGCGCGGGCGACGAGGTCGACGGACTCGGCCATCCAGGCCATGAAGCGGCCGTGATGCTTGCTGAGGTAGTAGTAGCGGCTGGGGTAGTAGTGGGCGTGGAGGCAGGAGCCCTGGCGGAGCGACGGGTCGACGGTGCGGGCGCTCGCGCCGCCGGCGTGCTCGGCGAGGGCCCCGCCGGTCGCCCAGACTTCCCAGCCCTGGTCGACGAGGCGGCGGCAGAGGTCGGTCTCCTCGAAGTAGAGGAAGAAGCGCGGGTCGAAGCCCCGCAGCGCCTGGAAGGCCTCGGCGCGGACGAGCATGATCGCGCCGCAGACCCAGTCGGTGAGGAAGGACTCGACGCCGGGGAGGATCGGGCGGCGGGGCGGGGCGACCCCCATGGCGACGGAGAGCGGGGTCGGCAGCCCGCCGGCGTGCTGGTACTCGCGCCCGGCGAAGCGCGTGGCGGGCGCGGCGACGGCCGCGCGCGGCCGGCCGTCGAGGAGCTCGGCCAGGCGGGCGACGTCCGTCGGCGCGATGAGGACGTCGGGATTCATGATGAGGGCGTACGGGGTGGAGACGCGCTCGAAGCCGAGGTTGCAGCCGCGGCCGTAGCCGAGGTTGCGGGAGCTGCGGACGAGCTCGGCCCAGGGATGGGCCTGGGCGATGAGGTCGGCGGTGCCGTCGCCGCTGTGGTTGTCGACGACGACGGCCCGCAGCTCGCCGCGGTCGAAGGCGGGGCGGAGGGCGTCGAGGGCCCGCGCGGCGGCGGGGCCGGACTGGTAGGTGACCATGACGGCGGTGACTTGGGTCACGGGGACGCTCCCGCGGCGGCGGCGGTCGGCGCGGGGCGGGGGGCCCGCGCGCAGGCCGCGGCGGTGAAGCCGCCGGCGAAGACGGTGTAGACCGGGCTCATCATGGCGTTGAACAGGCAGTCGATGGTGTAGAGGGCCAGGAGTGACGCGGAAAACGCGACGGGGGCGAGGCGGGGGGCGCCCCAGCCGGCGGGGGGGAGCCGGAACCAGAGGACGGCGGGGCCCAGCAGGAGGAGGGCGAGGGCGGAGCCGAGGCCGAGGACGCCGCACTGGCCGAAGGCGATGATCCAGAAGCCGTCGGTGGCCATGGGGACGGCGTTGACGTCGAACGTGACCGGCCGGTTGCGGCCGTAGCCGCCCCAGCCGAGCCAGGGCTGGCGGAGCGCGTGCTCGACGAGGAGATTTTCCGCGCGCATGCGGTAGTCCAGGGATTCGGCGCGGGCGGGCGAGACTTCGGCGACGGCCTCGACGAGATTCTGGCCCGACCAGAGGCTGGAGGCGCGGAGCAGGATGTAGGCGAAGGGGAGGACGAGGAGGAGCCCGACGAGGGCGGGCGCCCAGGAGCGCCGGAGGGCGAAGACGGCCGCGCCGGCGGCGAGGAGGACGGTCGCCCCGGAGGAGCGGCAGAGGACGGCGACGGCGACGAGGCCGGCCACGACGGCGCCCGTCGGCAGGCCGAGGATCGACGGGGGGAGGCGCTTCGACTTCCAGAGCCAGAGCCCGGCGAGGGCGGCGAGGATCATCCAGAGGCCGACGGCGAGGCCGTGCTCCATGAACACGACGGGGCGCCAGCTGTCGCCGCGGGACGACTGGCCGAAGCTGTGCTGGTGGAAGCCGTAGACCCAGGTGTGGAGCTGGGGGCTGAGGCGCATCTCGAGGAGGCAGAGGGGCGCGTAGGCGAGGCCCGCGTAAAAGAGCGAATGGGCGAGAGCCGTCAGGCCGTCGAGGTCGGCGAAGTACACGCGGCCCAGGAAGTAGAAGACGCCCCAGGTCGCGCAGCGCTGGAGGGTGACGGAGGCGGCGTCGTACCAGCCGAGGCTGTTGGCGAGCGAGGCGGCGCCTGCGGAGAGGCACCAGCCGGCGATCGGCAGGTCGAACCAGCGGAGGTCGAACTGGAGGAGGCGGTGGGAGTCGAAGATCACCGCGCCGAGCAGGGCGCCGACGGCGATCGCGTGGGCGCGGCCGTAGTCGGGGACGCCGGGGAACTCGAGGCGGGCGACGGGCAGGAAGAGCCAGCCGCAGAACAGGGAGAGGAGGATGGCGCGCCGCGGCGCGCAGCAGAGGAAGAAGCCCAGGCAGAGGAGGGGCCAGCCCAGGAGCATGCCGCGCGCGACGATGTTCACGCGGGCGCCTCCTCACGGGCGCGCCGGATCGCGTCCTCGAAGAGCCCGCTGGAGCGCTCCCAGGACCAGGCGGAGGCGGTCTCGCGCGCGGCCTCGGACAGCTCGCTCCATTGCCGCTCGGGCATGCGCAGGATCCGGACGATCGCGTCGGCCATCGCCTGGGGGTCGCCCGTCGGCACGATCGCGCCGCCGGCGCGCTCCAGGATCTCCGGGGCCGCGCCCGCCGTGGAGGCGACGACCGGAGTCCGGCACGCCATCGCCTCGAGCAGCGGCAGGCCGAAGCCTTCCTGCCGGCTGCCCCAGAGCCACGCGTCGCAGGACGCGTAGAGCCCCGGGATCGCCGCCTGCGCCGGCTCCCGGTGATAGACCGTGCCGCTCGGGAGGGGCAGCTCGGAGCCCTCGCGGTCCATCCCGAAGGCCACCAGCTTGAGCCCGGGCAGGTCCCGGCGCGCCCGGCGCACCGCGTCCAGGCTGACGTCCGTGCCCTTCATCGGCAGCCGCCAATACACGAGGCCCGCCGTGGGTGTCGCGCGGCGGGCGCGCCGCGGGGCGTCGAACTGCCGCGCGTCCACCCCGTTGGGCACCAGGAGCGCGCGCGGGTCGTCGAAGCGCGCCGCCGCGAGGTTCTTCAGCCACTTGGCGACCACGATCTTCCGCATGGGCATGCGCCAGGTCGCGTCGAGCGCCGGATCCGTCCGGCCGGGCTCCAGCTCGTAGCCCTGGATGAACAGGGCCTTCGCGCCTTTTCTCGGCGAGAGCGCGGCGACGCCCGGGGCGGTCTTCCACCACGTGGCGACGACGACGTCCGCGTCCGGGACGTCGGCGTCCGTGACCGTCCGGAAGCGGTCGAGGAGGCGGAGCTGGACTTCCCCGTCCTCGAAGAATCCTTTGCCGCCCGGCCCCCGGCCGCGGAGGGCGTCGAACACCCTCCTCACCAGCGAGGGCCGTCCGCCCGGGGTGGCGACGACGACGACCTCGTGCCCGCGCCGGCGGAGGCGGCGGGCGTGCTCGGCGATGACGCGCATGCCGCCGGCGACGCGCGAGTAGTCCGGAACGACGAACGTGATCTTCACGCGCACTCCCTCGGCCGCGTCGCCCAGAAGGCGGCGGGCCCCCATGCCAAACAAGCCATGAGAACGACCAGACCGGCGCGCGGCCACGCGTGCCGGGCTTCGGGCAGAAGGTGGTGGAGGGTCCAGGCAAGGCCCGCGCAGGCCGCGAGGAGGCCGGAGAGGGCGAACTCGAGGGACCAGCCGGGGAGGCCGGCGCGGCGCGCGCCGACGGAGATGAGGACGTACTTGGGGAGCTCGGCGAGGGCGAGGCCGGCCAGCGCTCCCACGAAGCCGTAGTAGATGAAGCCGAGGGGGACGAGCACGGCCATGGCGGCGACCTTGGCGATATTGCAGGCGGCGATCCACGCGGGCCGGCCGAGGGAGAGGAGGGCGTCGCCGTTCGACTGCGCCACGATGGCGAACCAGGTGCCGGCGGCGGAGAACTGGAGGATCCAGCCGGCGTCTTCGTAGGGGGCGGTGTAGAGGATCCGCACGAGGTCGGGGCCGAAGAGGATGAGCCCGCCCATGCAGGCGCCAGCGAGGACGAGGAAGCGGCGGCGCACCAGGGCGTACATCGGGTTGAGGCGGCCGTCGCGCTCCAGCGCGCGGCTGTACGCGGGCAGGATGACGGACTGGCCGAGGTTGCCGAGGCTCTCGGCGGGGAGGCGGCTGAGCATGGTGGCGATGCCGTAGACGCCCAGGAGGCCGAGGGGGATCATCTTGGCGAAGACGAGGCGGTCGGACTGCGCGGCGAGGAAGGTCGTCAGCGTGCTCAGGAAGATCCAGCGTCCGAAGCGGAAGAGCTCGCGGCGGGCGGCGGGCTCCCAGCCGAAGACGTTGCGGCGGCCCGGCAGGATGACGTGGCTGAAGATCGTGCGCGTGGCGGCGGCGGCGAGGCCGCCCGCGACGAGGGCCCAGACGCTGGGCCGGAGGAGGGCCCAGACGATCATGACGAAGGCCCCCGCCGCCGTGGAGCCGAGGCCGAGCAGCGTGGCGCGCCCCAGCGAGAGGTGCCGCGCGTGGGTCATCACGCGCGGGGAGATCATCCCGCCCACCAGCGCCTGCAGGCCCGCGACGGGAAGGAGCTGCTGGATCTCGGGATGGCCGTAGAAGCGCGCCAGCGGCCAGGCCGCGGCGCAGGCGAAGAGCCAGAGCAGGATGCCGCGGCCGACCTGGATCGTGAAGGCGGTGTCGAGGAAGTCCGGGTCGTCGCCGCGCTTGCTCTGGATGATGTTGGGCTTCAGGCCGATGTCGCTGAACAGGGCGAGGCCGATCAGGAACGCGTTGACCAGGACCATGAGCCCGAACATGTCGGGCATGAGCAGGCGCGTGAGCACCAGGTTCGAGCCGAAGCGCAGGATGTGCGAGGCGTACTCGCCCCCCAGCGTCCACAGCGCCGCCCGCACCACCCGCGTGCGCAGCGAGCCGACGGGAGCCCAGGCGGGCGCGGCCGTGACGCTCACGGGCCGCCTCCGGCGACGGGTTCGACGGCCTCCGCGATCCGGAAGCGCTTGCGGCGGTCGACGCGGGCGAGGTCGTGGCCGTCCTTCTTCAGGCGCTCCAGGAGCTCCGCCGAGAGGCCGAGGATCCAGAGCGAACCCTCCCCGCCGCGCTCGACCAGGCGCTGGAAGGCGAGCAGCAGGCGGGCGCCGGCGCCGTCGACGTACTCCGTGCGGGCGGCGTCGACGACGACCTCCGTCATGCCGCCTTCACGCCAGGCGCTCAGGAGCTCCTCGCGGGCGCGCTGGACGACGGGGCCGGCGAACTCGCGCGGGAGCAGCGCCTGGAGGCGCGCGCCCGCCCGATGGAGGCGGATCCTCGTCGCGGCGCCCGACAGGCGGTCGAGCTCCCGCTCCAGCGCGGGGCCGTCCTCGGGGATCTCGAGGAAGCGGTCCATGCGGAACAGGCGCAGGAGGCGCCGGACGCGCGGCGCGACGCAGACGGCGAAGAGGCGTCCGCCGTCGATCCGGCACTCGCGGGCGACGTGGGCGAGGACGCCGAGCTCCACACTGTCGAGCCAGCCCGCCGCGCTGAGATCGAGGACGACGGGGCCGCCGCGGCGGCGGGCCTCGACCTCGGCCGCGAAGGCGGCGGCGGCGGCGGGATCGGGGAGCCGCGGGAAGGCCATCCAGACCGCGCCGCGCCGGGCGAGCCGGTCGTCGTCCGGCCAGGCGCCGGCGGGGACGCGCCCGCGCGGGGAGAGCCGCACGAGCGCGGCGCGCGCGAGCATCCCGATCAGGTACGCGAAGTCGCCCGCGTAGCGGCCGAAGAGCCGGCGGGGCGAGCCGAGCAGGCGCCAGAGCCATTCGAGGCCAAGGCGCTGGAAGACGCGCGGCGCGCGGACCTGGGTGCCCGCGAGGAAGTCGAGCGAGCCTCCGATGCCGACGGCCACCGCCATCCCGCCCTCGGCGTGCAGGAGCCGGATCCACTTCTCCTGCTTCGGCGTGCCGAGGGCGACGAAGAGGATGTGGGGCTTCGTCTCCAGGACGCGGTCGCGGATCTCGTCGGTCTCCATCCGCAGCAGCGGCGCCACCGGGGGCGACATCCAGCCGGACACGCGCAGGCCGGGGAAGCGCTCGCTCAGCACCCGGAGGGCCCGCTCGGCCACGCCCGGCGCGCCGCCCACCGCGAAGACCGACAGCCCGGCCGCGCGGGCGCGCTCGGCGAGCCGCGGCACCAGGTCGCTGCCGGCCACCCGCTCTTTGAGCGGACAGCCGAAGAGGCGCGACAGCCACAGCAGCGGCATGCCGTCGGCGAGGACCAGGTCGGCGTCCAGGTGGATGCGGTGCATCTCCGGGTCCGTCCTGGACTGGCGGAGGAAGTCGAGGTTCGACGTCACGACGTGACAAGGGCGGCGCTCTTCCGCGTCGCGGAGGACGCGGTCGAGGGCCTCCTCCGCGCTCAGGTTGTGCACGGGGACGCCGAGCAGGACGATGGGCAGCGGCGTTTCCATGGCTACACGGGCGTCAGCGCTCCGCCGGCGCGGGACACGGTCGTCACGCGCTGGATGACCGTGGCGATGAGCGGACGGCCGGTCCGCTGGAGCTGGTCGACCGCGAGCGTCAGGTCCGCCATCCGCGCCTTCCGGGCCTGAGTGACGAGCACCGAGCCGTCCGCGAGGCCCGCCAGCAGCTCCGCGTCCGAGGAGGAGAGGAGCGGCGGGGCGTCGATCAGCACGATCTGGTAGCGGTGGGACAGGCGCTCGAGGAGCGCGCGCAGGGCGCTCGCGTTCGGCAGCAGCGAGCGGCCGGCGGGATCGCCCGCCGGGATCCGGTCGGGCAGGCCCTTCACGGCGGGCTCGACGACATCCTCCACGCGCGAGGCGCCCGAGAGGGCGGACACCAGGCCCGCCCGGCCGTTCGAGGAGGCGAAGGCGGGATCGGGCTCGAGGATGTTGGCTTCGACGACCAGCGCGCGGCGGCCCATCGCTTCCAGCTCGCGGGCCACTTCGAGCGTGAGGCGGAACGTCCCGCCGGGCACGCGCACCGGGGTCACGACGAACATCGACAGGTGGTTCATGCGCAGCTCGCGGTCCAGGGCGATGGCGAGGCGGCGGACCTGGTCGCGGGCGAACGCGTCGGTCGACGTCCGGCGCTCGGGCATCCAGAGGAGGGAGGCGCTGGGGACGAGGCCCTCGAGGTCCGCGGGGCCGTAGACCCGGCGGTCGAGGAGGTCGAAGCTCAGCGGGACGACCAGGGCGAGGGCGAGCGCGCTGAGGAGCGCGAGGATGCCCCAGCGCAGGGTCTTCGGCGGGACGGGCGTCGTGGGCGTGGAGGCGGGCCCGACCAGGTGGACGAAGCCCGGGGCGTGCGTCTCGAGGCGCATGAGGTCGAGGCGGTCCTCGATGGCGGTGAACTGCTTGCGGACGCGATCGAGGTCCTGCTGGATGTTGACGGCGTCGAAGTAGACGTCGTTGAAGCGGGCGGCCTTCTGGGAGAGCGTGGTGATCTCGGTGGCCATCGTGTCCTCGAAGCGGCGGGACTGGTCGAGGTCGAGCCAGGCGGCCTGGAGATCCTCCTTGAGCTTGGCGTCGCGGCGCTGGCTGAGGAGGGTCTGGAGGCGCTCGAGAGTGGCGGCCTCCGACCGGGTGATCTCCTCGTCGATCTCGGCGATGAGCTTCTCGCTCGACTGGCGGCCGGGATGCTCGGAGGTGAGGCCCATGACCTTGGACTTGAGCTCGCTCTTGCGGGCCAGCAGGACGGTCCGGAGGCCGTTCATTTCGGCGTCGGTGCCGAGCGCCTCGCGCGCCTCCAGGGTGACGTCGAGCTGGTGGGCGAAATCCTGGCGGGCCTTGGCGCCGGCGAGGCGGGCCTCGGCCTCGAGCCGCTTGCGGCGCGCCTCCTGCAGCGCGCGGTCGGCCTCCGCGAGGGCGGCCGCGTGCGGATTGGCCTCGAAGCCGGAGACGCCGTACTCCTTGGCCCAGCGCGTCAGGATGTCGGTCTTCGCGCGGATCTCGTCCTGGAGCCGCGCCTTCTGCCGGTTGAGCGCCTCCAGGCGGGTGTCGAGGCCGTAGAACGGCTGTCCTTTCGCGCGGGTGAGGAAGGCGTCGACGGCGGCGTTCACCGTTTCGGCGAGCCCGTCGGGCGTGGGGCCGTCCAGGCTGACGGTGATGTAGGAGGTCGTGGGCACGCGCTTCGCCTGGAGCGAGGCGGCGAGGCGGAGGGCGTCTTCCCGGCGCGAGGCTCCCGGGGCCCGCGGCCCGCCGCGGCGGTCGCCGAGGCGGTCGAGGGCGTCGAGGGCGACGTCCTCCCGGACGACCATGATGAGCTGCTGGTTGACGAACTCTTCGAAGCGGGGGAGCTGGAATTCGCGGTCTTCGTTGAGGTTCTTGGCGAAGACGGGGGAGACGAGGAGGAGGGACTCGGCCCGGTAGACGGATTCGGTCTGGATGAAGTAGAGGAGCGGGGCCCAGGCGGCCGCCGCGATCAGGAAGCCGAGGGCGGCGAGGACTTTGTGGCGGCGGAGGCTGAGCAGGGGATGGGGGCGCCGGGGCGGGCCGGTCCGCTCGGGCGCGGGCGGGGGAGGCGCCGCGACCTCGTCCTCTTCTTCGGAGAGGACGTAGACGGACGGATCCTCGTAGGACGGGGGGCGGCGGGTCATCTCGGCCATGTCGTGTCTTCTCCTTCGGCCTACCGCACCGTGGTGGCCAGGAACACCCAGCCGAACGGGTTGATCTTTTCGAACACGTAGCCGATGTCCGCGAGCAGGTTGGTGGGCACGTAGAGGACGTCGCCCTTCTTCACCTCCGCGTTGGCCCGCGCTTCGAGGAGGTCGGTCTGCGCGAACGTGAAGCGCTCGCCGGTGGAGGGGCGGGCGAGGACGACCTGGGTGGTGGAGGCGTCGCGGCCGAGGCCGCCGGCTTGCGCGAGGGCGTCGAGGATGGAGATGTTGGGCGACCAGCGGATCGGGCCGGGGCGGAGGACCTGGCCGAGGACGTAGACGGGGACGTCCTCCCACTCGGGGATGAACACGAGGTCGTTGGGGCGGAGCCTCAGGTTGAGGGTGAGGTCTCCGGTCTCGAGGAGGCGGCGGAGGTCGATCCAGGCGACCTTGTCGCGGCCGCGCATGATGGCGCAGTGGGTGAGGGCGGGGATGGAGCCCTGGGTGGTGTCGCGGGCCAGGCCGCCGGCGCGGGCGATGGCTTCGAGGAGGGTGGGGCGGGCGGGGAAGTTCTGGACGCCGGGCGCGGCGACGCGCCCGAGGACGACGACCTGGTTGGAGACGTACTGCTGGACGCGGACGGTGACGACGGCGTTGGCGTAGAAGCGGGCGAGGGCGTCGCGGACGGCCGTCGCGGCCTGGTCGCGGCTGAGGCCGGAGAGCTTCTGCGGGCCGACGAAGGGGACGGTGACGCGGCCGTCGGGGCCCACGACGTGCTCGCCGGAGAGGTCGGCGCGGTCCCAGACGTGGAGGGTGACGACGTCGCCCTCGCCGAGCCGGTAGTCCTCGTCGGGGGCCTGCTCGAAGAGGGCCAGGGCGTCGGCCTTCGTGTGGGCGACCGGCGGCGGCGCCGGGACCTTGAAGCCCGCCGGCAGGGACGACGGCGCGGACGAGCAGCCGGCGAGGAGCCCGCACACGGCGACGACCCAGAACGTCCGCATCGGCACGGCCTCCCTCTCTTGAGTCTGATCTGATTTCGATCCTAGGTTCGGCGATTGGTTACCGTCAAGACGGCCTCTACCCATTTTGAACCCATTCATGGGTAACAAATGCGCCCTCCGAGGCTTCCAGCACCTAGGCGGTTGGGGGGCGCGTTCGTACCCTGCTGAGACATAGAAGCGCTCGTGATTGAAAGTGTTATGGGGCCGCCGAGCCTGGCCCCGTAGGGAGGGGGCATCCCATGTTGAAACGGCACGCCAAGATGGTGGAGGCCATCGTCTCCGCGGCGGATCTGACGCTCACCGCCGGCGCGTTCCTGGTCGCCTATCGCGCGATCGACGGCGGGGAGCTCGGGCCGCTCGACGACCTCCGGAGCTACTTCCCGCTGCTCTTCTTCACGATCCCCGCCTGGGGAGCGCTCCTGCGCGCCAACGGCCTCTACAAGTCCCGGCGCACCGCGCCCCTGGCCCCCGAGCTCGGCGCCCTGCTCCGCGCCGTGGCCCTCGGCGGGCTCGTCCAGCTCGCCTTCCTCGCCCTGACCCAGTCGGCCCACGTCAGCCGCCCGTTCGTGGGCGCCTTCCTGCTCCTCAACTGGACCACCCTCGCGCTGTTCCGCGTCGGCCTGCGCGGCGCCGCCCGCGCCATCCGGGCCCGGGGACGCAACCAGCGCACCGTGCTTCTGGTGGGGACCGGCGTCACCGCCCGCTCCCTCGCCCGCCGGCTGGAGGACAACATCCACTGGGGCGTCGACGTCCTGGGCTTCGTGTCCGACCTCCCCAACGCCGCGCCCGCCGCCAAGCTCGACGGCCGCCCCGTGCTGGGCGACGTCCGGGACCTGCCGCGCCTGCTGCGGGAGAACGTGGTGGACGAGGTCCTCATCGCGGTCGGGCGGGAGCGCCTGCCCGACATGCGCGACCTCCTGCTGCAGTGCGAGGAGGTCGGGGTGACGAGCCGGCTGGCGCTGGACGTCTTTCCCGCCCGCATCGCCCGCGCCTCGTTCGACGAGCTGGACGGGACGCCGCTGCTGACGTTCACCACGGCGCCGCGGGAGGTCTGGGCGCTGGCCGCGAAACGGGCCATCGACATCGCGGGCGCGGCCGTCTTCCTGGCCGCGTTCTCGTGGCTGTACGCGCTGATCGCGCTGGCCGTCAAGCTGAGCTCCCGCGGCCCGATCCTCTTCCGGCAGCAGCGCGTGGGGCTGCACGGCCGCCGCTTCAGCTTCTATAAGTTCCGCTCGATGGTCCCCGACGCCGAGGCGCGCCGGGCCGAGCTGGTCCACCTCAACGAGATGGACGGGCCGGTCTTCAAGATCAAGCGGGACCCCCGGATCACCGGCGTGGGCCGGTTCCTCCGGAAGTTCAGCCTCGACGAGCTGCCCCAGATGTGGAACGTGCTGGTCGGGGACATGAGCCTGGTCGGTCCCCGCCCGCCGATCCCTTCTGAAGTGGAGAGCTACGAGGGCTGGCAGCGGCGGCGCTTCAGCGTGAAGCCGGGGCTCACCTGCCTGTGGCAGGTGCAGGGCCGCAACCAGATCGGGTTCCGCCGCTGGATGGAGCTGGACCTCGAGTACATCGACACGTGGTCGCTCGCCCTCGACCTGAAGATCCTGCTCCTGACGGTTCCCGTGGTGATCCTGGGCAAGGGCGCGAGCTAGACCAAAAGTGAGGAGGCGTCGATCGGGGGTCGTTTTTCGGTACGTGATAAGGGAGGGATATGTGAACAAACTGACAATCGTGGCCGGCCTGGCGCTGGCCGTCGTCGCGGCGGGCGCGATGCCCGCGGCGGCGGACGAGACCTTCGTCGCGAACTACGGGTCGCTGACGAGCATGGTCGACGGCGTGTTCGGAGCGGGCAACTGGGTCCGCCTCGACGACAACGCGGACCGGCTTTGGGCGGCGTCGCCGACCGGAAGCAACGTCGGCCTCCTGGTGATCGGCAAGGACTCCCAATACGTCCAGAACGTCGGCTACGTGCAGGGAGGCGCCTTCACGCCGCTCATCGCGACGGCGACCGTCGGGGAATCCTCGTCCGGGCCGATCGACGGCGCGTTCTTCTTCGCGGACCTGACGGGGCCGCCCGGCCATCCCACGCTGTACACGTCGGATCCCGCGTCGAATCCCGATGGGGGCCCGTTCCCCGTCGACCACATGGTGTCCTTCATGGCGACCACCGGCGCCTACGCAGGGCAGGTCATCCTCGCGTTTGAAGACCTTCCGCAGGGCGGAGACAAGGACTTCAACGACGTCGTGCTCCTGGCGTCGGGCGTCGCGCCCGTCCCCGAGCCCGGCACGATGGTCCTGCTCGGGAGCGGCCTCGCGGGCCTCCTGGCGTACGCGCGGCGCCGTCGCGTCGCGGCCTAACCCGTTTTTACGACGCTTCCTCGCGCGCCCCGGGACGACCCCCCCGGGGCGCGCTTTTTTTATCCCGCCGCGCTATCATGCGGGCGGCCATGATCACCGTCGGCATCGACGAAGTCGGCTACGGGCCGTCGCTCGGCCCCCTGGTCGTCGCCGCCGTCGCCGCGACCGACCCGCTGCGCGCCCCCGTCCCGGTCGGCGACTCCAAGCGGATCTTCTCCCAGGCCCGCGGCCTCGGCACCCTCGAGCCGGCCGTCCTGGGTTTCGTCCCCGCGCCGACGTTCCGCCACCTGCTCCTGCGCCTCGGGACCGATGTTCCCGACGCCCCCTGGTACGCGGAGGACGTCCGCCTCCCCGCGCAGCCCCTCCTCGCCGGCGTCCGCGGGGCCTGGGCGACGCTCGTCGATCCCGCCGACTTCAACGCCCGGACGACGCGGGCGAACAAGAGCGACCTCCTCTTCGAGATCGCCGCCGAGCTCATCAACCGGATCCGCGGGACGCTGCCCGCGCCGGTGCGGTTCCTCTGCGGCAAGCACGGCGGGAAGCGCTTCTATCGCGCCGGCCTCCGCGCGCGGGTGTCGAAGACCCTCCGCGTCCGCGCCGAGACGCCGACCCGCTCGGCCTACGAGATTCCGGGGGCGTCGATCGACTTCCTCCAGGACGCGGAGGACCGGCACGAGCTCGTGGCCCTGGCCTCGATGATCGGCAAGTACGTCCGCGAGCGGGCCATGGGCCTCTTCAACGCCTGGTGGGCGGCCCGCGTCGAGGGCCTGAAGCCCACGGCCGGCTACGGCCTCGACGGCCGCCGCTTCTGGCGCGACATCGCTCCCGCCGCCCTCCGCCTCGGCGTGCCTCCCGACGCCGTCCGCCGCTTGCGCTGAGGCGAGGCAATGGGCAATAGGCAATGGGCCGTAGGCGATCGGCAGACGATCACTCAGGGGGGGCGGCTATTGCCCAATGCCCCATGCCTATTGCCTCGAGCGCTTACGGCCGCTAGACTGTGACGTCGGAGGTCACATTCCTATGCGGCGCAAAGAGAGGGGTCGCCAGCTTCTCCGGATCCTGAAGCTCATCAAGCTTTTCGAGCATTCCCGCTACGGCCTGACGATCAAGGAGCTCTGCCGCGAGATGGACGTCACGCGGCGCACGCTCTACCGCGACCTGGACCTGCTCGAGGAGGCGGGGTACCGCTTCGTCAAGGAGGGCGGCGGCGGCGGCGACTCCAAGAAATGGCGCCTGCCGCCCGGGATGCGCAAGGATCCCGACCGCCCCTACACGGAGAGCGAGCTCCTCTCGCTCTACTTCTGCATGAACCTCATGCAGCCGTTCCGCGGCACGCCGCTGCGCGACGGCCTGGAATCGCTGCTCGCGAAGATCGAGGCGACCTTCACCGCCCAGGAGCGCGAGCACTTCGGCGACGTCGTCTTCACCCATGTCGCGAAGATGCCCGCGTCGAAGGACTTCCGCCGCCACGCCGCCTCCGTGAGCGCGCTGAGCCGCGCCTCGCTCGAGCACCTGAAAGTGGAGGTCACCTACCGCGCCACCGACGACCAGTCCAAGACCTACCTCTTCTCGCCCTACTGCATCGCCTACTACGCCGGCGAGCTCTACACCATCGGCTGGAGCGACGGCCGAAACGCCGTGCGCACGCTGCGGGTCGACCGCCTCCGTTCCGTCAAGGCCACGACCCAGCGCTTCGAGCGCCCCAAGGACTTCGACCCCGAGGACTACCTCGGCCGCGGCTTCGGCATCTACGCCGAAGGCCCCCAGGAGCAGGTCCGCGTCGAGTTCGCCCCCGAGGCGGCCCGCACGGTCAAGGAGCGCGAGTGGCATCCCACCCAGCGCCTGGAAGACCGTCCGGACGGCGGCGTGATCCTGAAGATGAGCGTCCAGGGCCTGTCGGAGGTCGCCCGCTGGGTCCTCTACCACGCCCCCTACGCGACGGTCATCGAGCCGCCGGAGCTGCGGAAGGCCGTCGCCGAGCACGCGGCCCGGGCGGCGAAAGCGCACTCTTAGAATCCGGAATCCAGAATCCGGAATCCGGGAGGAACCCTGGCTCGCTTCGCTCGCTCGGGGACCGAGATTCCAGATTCGAGATTCGAGATTCTCCGTATAATGCGCCCGACATGTCCTTCGATCCCGAGCCTGAAGTCGAGCTGCAGAGCGCCCTCCAGAACCCCTACGACACCATCGTCGCGGCGGCCCGCACCTGCTACTCGTCCAAGGTCGTCACGCCCCAGGACGTCTCCAAGGACGAAAAGTCCCGCGACCTCCGCGACCGGATCTACGACGGCATCTACGACGCCGGCCACCACACCACGATCCAGCACCCGACCTTCGTCTTCACGCTGAGGAAAGTCTCCCGGCAGTTCATCTGGAGCTTCCTCCACGCCCACCCGTTCTACAACTCCGAGCAGGTCAGCCAGCGTTACGTCGAGGTCAAGCCCCAGAACTTCACCACGCCGCCCCTCTCCGGCGAGGCCCTCGAGATCTACCGCAAGGCCTGCCAGAGCATGATGGAGGCGTACTTCTGGCTCATCACCGCCCTCCAGGCGGACGTCGAGCGCGAATGGTTCAAGCTCTATCCCGCCCGGGCCCGCCAGAAGGAGAAGTGGGAGAACGCGATCCACAAGCGCGTGCTCGAGGCCGCCCGCTACGTGCTCCCGGTGGCCACCCACGCGCACCTCTACCACACGGTCTCCGGCATCACCCTCCACCGCTACAAGAAGCTCTGCGACGCCTTCGACGTCCCCCACGAGACGAAGATCGTCGTCGACAAGATGGTCGCGGCCGTCCAGGCCTTCGATCCGCTGTTCTTCCGGAAGCTCGACGACCCCATCCCGCTCGAGAAGACGCTCGAGTACGAGCTCTTCGAGAAGTTCCACCGCGAGGCCCCGGTCGAGCGGGGCGTCGACTTCATCCGCGAGTTCGACGGCACGCTCGGGCCGCTGCGCTCGAAGCTCGTCGACTGGAAGGCGAACGCCGAGCCGGTCATGGCGCAGTCGGTGCGGTCCGTCCTCGGCCTGCCGCGGGCGTCGATGTCCGACGCCGACGCGATCGACGCCGTGATGAACCCCTCGAAGAACCGGCTGCTCGGCGAGCCGCTCGTGCTGACCACGCTGTCGAAGCTCTCGCGGGCGATGCACCATCCGCACTACACGTTCCGGAAGAAGCTTTCGCACACGGCCGACTCGCAGGACCAGCGCCACCGCATGGTGCCGGGCTCGCGGCCGATCCTCTCGGCGCAGTTCGTCCACGGCCGGCCCGACTACGTGGTGCCCACGGTCATCGAGCGGAATCCCCAGGCGGCGGAGGCCGTCGACAACCTCTTCACCCAGACCTGGGGCGCGATCGGGCGGCTGCGGAACCAGGGCGTCGCCTGGGAGCACGCGCTCTACCTGCTGCCCAACGCGTTTCCCGTGCGCTTCGAGGAGTCGGGCGACCTCCTGCATCTGCACCACAAGTGGACCACGCGGCTCTGCTATCTGGCGCAGGAGGAGATCTGGCGCTGCTGCGTGGAGGAAGTCCGGCAGGTCGCCGACGTCCATCCGCGGATCGCGACGCACCTCACCGCGCCCTGCGGCCTGCGCAAGACCGCCGGCGCGACGCCCTTCTGCCCCGAAGGGAACCGCTTCTGCGGCGTGCGCGTCTGGGAGCTGCCCGTTCCGAAGTACGAACGGGTGATTTGAGCGCGAAGCGCTCACCCTGAGCGAGCCCCTCGACAAGCTCGGGGCGAGTCGAAGGGTCACGGCGCCGGCGTCAGCCGGATCTCGCGCAGGTTCAGCAGGCCGTCCTTGCGCACTCCCTTGCCGCGCGCGAGCACCGTCGTCGCCTCCCCCCGCAGCGGGACCGCGCCGAGCCCGACGGTCTTGAAGGTCTTGAAGCTTCCCGTCGGGACGACGTCCCACTCGAGCTTCGCGGCGCCGAGCGTCACGACGAACGTGCCGCCCGCGGTCGGCGAGGCCGCGTAGACGAGCTCCACGTTCCAGCGGCCCGCGGCGGGCGGCGCCACCATCCATTCCGCCGCGTCCGCGTCCGCGTGCCAGTTCCCGAGGTAGTCGCCGTTCTTGAACGCGAGGCCGCCGCCGCTCTTCAGCTTGGCGGCCCCGGCCGTCAGGACGACCGCCGCCGGTCCTTCCGCCGCCGGCTTCTCCGGGACCGGGGCGGGGACGCGGAGCAGCTCTTCCCGCAGCGACGCGAGGTTCCGGACGGGCGGGGTGTCCGCGAAGGCTTTCGGCACGTCGTCCAGGCGGGCGACGGCCTCCGGCGTCTGGCCCTTCGCCGCGAGCGCGCGCGCCTCCGCCGCCGCGGTGTCGGCCGCGGCCCGCGCCGCGTCCTCGAAGGCCCGGTCGTAGTCCGCCTCGAGGCGGTCGATCTCGCCCGCCCGCGCGCCGGCCTGGCGCCGGGTCGCCGCGATCAGGTTCTTCGCCTCCGCGCGCCGCCGGAACGTCACGTCCCGCTCCCGCAGCTCCCGGATCATCGCGATGTAGCGGTCCGTGGCGTCGCCGGCCGGCAGCGCGCTCTCGAGCGTGGCGCGGGCCCGGTCTTCGACGGCCTTCAAGCGGCTCTCGTGGGGCGTCGCGGCCACGATCGGCCGCGCGGCCTGGGCGCGCGCGAGCACGGCCCGCGGATCGCCGCCGCCGGCGGCGAAGCGCTCGAGCTCCTCGACCGCCCGGGCGGCGGGGTCCGGGGCGGCGGACGTCGGGGCCGCGGGCGCGCGGGTCGGCGCGGAGGATCCGGGCATCAGGACGGCGATCGTCGCGACGACGGCGGCGGTGATCAGCGTGCCGGCGATCAGCGGGGCGCGGGACGTCGGCCGCGGCGCGGGCAGCGGACGTCGGGGCGTGGAGGGCGGAACGGGGATCTGGCCCGAGCTCCGGCGGCCCGGCGACGGCGTGGCGACGCGGCGGCTTTCGGGAGGGAGAGGCTTGCAGGAGGCGCACCACGGCCGGTTGTCGACCATCCAGGCGAGGCGGCGGAGGAAGTCGTCCTCGCGCAGGCTTTGCCCGCAGTTGACGCAGTAGACGATGGGTTTGCCCATCCGGGCCCCATTGTACTCGGAAACACAGGCCCGGGTCCCGTTAGGGCGGGACGAGCTGGTCGCCGTAGGGGCTGTAGGAGAGGCCCTGGGCCGGGGCGCCCGCCTCGTCCAGGATGCGGAAGGAGAGGCCGAAGCCGCCGTTGGTGGTGCGGACTTTGACGAGGACGCGGTTCCAGCCTTCCTCGAGGGTGGCCTTCGCCTTGAACTCGTCGTTCTTGACGCCCCCGCCGCGGTCGTTGGAGTGGACCATTTCGCCGTTCACCCAGGCGCGGCCGCCGTCGTCGTGGCCCAGCGAAAGCTGGACGGTCATGGGCGAGGGGGCCCGCACGTGGATGAGGACGTAGGCGCTGACCGCGTCCTTCGGATTGATCACCTTGCCGTCTTCCCAGTTGAAGACGGCGTAGCCGCTCTGGATCGTCGCCGGCGTGACCTTCCACTTGAACTTCTTGTTGCCCTTGCCGGTCATCTCCTTGGCGAGGTCGATGTCGTTCTCGGGCGCCGCGCGGGCGTTCAGCGGCTCGTTGAAGGGCCCGGCGATCAGCCACTCCTTCGGCTCCGGCGTGCCCTTCACGCCGTCCTCGGCCGCCGCCGGCTCCTCGTTCAGCTGCCGGACGAACTCGGCCATGTCCTTCTCGTCCGGCGTCTTCGTGCGCAGCGACGAGACGACGATGAACTTCACCGCGAAGCCCGCCTGGTCCGTCATGAGGCGGATCGACTTCGGGCCGGCCGCCGAATACGTCTTCGCCAGGGGGATCGGCACCCACTCCCAGCGCGTCGCGTCCTTCGGATGCGGCGCCTTCTTGTCCTTGGGCGCGTGCGCGGCGTGGTCGTTCTTCAGGCCGGAGATCTGGTGCTTCACCTGCTCGGCCATGTTCGCGCCGGGATCGATCGCCAGCTGCTTGCCCTGGTGCGTCGTCGTCCGCTCCGAGGTCTGCAGATAGAAGGAGAGCGTCTCCTTGCAGCAGCCGCCCACGTAGGCCCAGCTGCGGTAGGTGACGCCGGGCAGGGCGTAGAACTCCGCCTCGACGTAGTTCTCCTTCATCTCCTGGACGTCGACGTCCTTCGTCCCCTGCAGCACCAGGTCGGGCTTCTTGGTCGGCTTGAACGCGCCTTCCGTCTTGAAGCCGCGGGCGTTGAAGGTGAATTCCTTGCCGACCTCCCCGCGCTTCACGATCGACGCCTGGTTGCGCTGCACGATGCGGGTCGTCGAGTACTCGTTGAGGAGGGTCTTGTACTTGTCGAGGGAGGTCCCGCGGGTCTGCATCTCCTTGTATTCGACCTCCGCCTTGTGGAAGAGGTTGCGGGCCTCGAACTCCTTGCTGTTGGACTTGGGCGCCTTCTCCTTGGCGTCCGCGGCGTGGACCCAGTAGCGGTCCGGCAGCGACTCCGCTTCCTTGCCGCCGAGCGCCTGCGCCGACTCCTCGTTGCCTTCGAGGAGGCAGAGCAGGCCCGCCATGCGGCCGTCGTTCTTGGCCGGCTCCCGGAGCTTCTTGACCTGCTCGGCGAGCGAACGCCCCGTCAGGTCCGCGTACTCGACGAAGACGGCGGACGAGACCTTCTTGCCGTCCTTGTCGACCGTCGCCCGGAGCTCGAAGCGCTGGTCGAAGATCTTCGTGACCCGGCCCGCGACGACCTTGAACTCGCCGGGCCTGTCGTGGATCTCCAGGGACACGCTCTCATGGGGCTTGGTCTTCGACTGAAGCTTCACCGCCTCCTCGACCCAGGCCTTCAGCTGCTCGAGGAGCTCGAGGTCGACGCCCGACTCCTTGCGGACCTCGTCGGAGTCGATCTCCTTGACCGCGCGGCGCAGCTCGGTCATCGCGCCGTCGAAGTCGCGCGTGAAGGCGAGGCCCGCCGCGCGCTCCCACGAGGATTGGTACGACTGCATCTCCTTCGACAGCGCCTTCGCCGCGCGCTTGGGCTTCTTGACGGCGGGCGTCTTTGCCGTCGCGTCGGGCGTCGCCGGCGCGTCGGGGGGCGGCGCCTCGACGGCCCCCAGCTCCTTCTTGAGCCGCTCGACGAGCTCCGGGACTTCCCAGGCCGTCACCTTGGCCACGATCTCGTTGACGCGCGCCGTCTCGCCGCTGTCTTTCGCCTCGAGCGCCCGCTTCTTCTCGTTCAGGAAGCGGTCCTCGAGGATCGCCTTCGTCTGCGCGATCTTCTTCTCGACGCCCTTCGTCCACTCGGGGAAGTCGTGCTTGGCGAGCGCGACGGCGAGGACGGCCAGGGCGTCCTTGAACTTGCTGTCCGGGAGGAACGGCGCGATCTCGCCGTCGATGGCCTTGAGCTGCTTGTCCACCTCGAGGCCCAGGACCTCGAGCTGCGTCTTGACGGATTCCTCGAGCGACGTCCCGGCGGACACCAGCTCGGCGTCGCGCAGCGCCTTCATCTGGGCGCCCAGGTCGCCCGCCTTGTCCTTGAACACGGCCATCGCGGCGTCGTAGGCCTTCTTGGCCTCCGCTTCGCGCGAAGGCTTGGGGGGATCGGGCTTCTTCTCGGTCGTCCGCGTCTCGGGGTCGGCCGCGACCGCCGGCGGCTTGGCCTTCTTGCCGCCCATGAGCAGGAGCATGAGGACGACGACGACCACCAGCAGCAGGCCGCCGCCGCCGACGCCGATCAGGATGAGCTTCTTTTTCTTGGCCGCGGCGTCGGCGCCTTCGACCGCCTCCTCCTCGGGGGGCGGCTCGACTTTCGGGATGGAGCGCGTGCCCCGCCGCGGGGCGGAGCCGCCGTCGGCCAGCGGGACCTTGCCGGTGCTCCGGGTGATGGGCGTCTTGCCGGTCTGGCCGGTGCGCGTCGTGGCCGTGGTTCGGGTGGTGGCGCCGGTGCGGGCGGGGCGGCGGGCCGTGTCGCTGGGGGGGCGCATCTTGGCGGGGGTTTTCTTCTCGGTATAGGTGCCGTTGAGGATCGCTTCCTGCTCGTCGGCGGGGAGGTCGCCGACGAGGTCGTAGACGCACTCGTCGCAGCTGACTTTGTCGCCGTAACGGTAGGCCTTGAGCTGTTCGAAGTCGTCGCCGTCGAGCCGCTTGGCGCACTTCCAGCAGTAAACGATCTCGCGTCCCATGCGTTAAGAATCCCGCCTTCTTAACACTACGTCTCCACACCCCAACCCGCGTGACAAGAGAATGAAGGGCCGGTGCCTATTATGCCCCCGGCGCTCGGACGAGGTAAAGCCATTTGTCATGGGAGGCGCGCGGCGGTCCAGGCCGCTTCCGGCTCGAGTCCGGCGGTCCGGTAGAACTCCAGCAGGCGGCGGTAGCGGGACGTCGGATCGACCCCCGTGTTCCACGCCAGCTTGCCCAGGTCCTCGGGGCAGAGGTGCATGGGATGTCGGTCGTCCTCCCGCAGCGAGTTCGCCCCCTGCATCACGCAGTTCCAGCGGACGCAGTGCTCGATCGAGAGGATGTGCCCGGCCTCGTGGCTCATCAGCTTGAGGACGCGGCGCAGGAACTGGGCCGGGTCGGGCGTCCCGTAGCGGTGGAGCGAGTAGATTCCGCAGCGGTTCGCGAGACTTCCTTCGCCGAACACGAAGTTCAGCCCCTGGGAATAGAGGTCCTCGGTGGTGAAGCCGGCGTAGACCAGGGCGTCGGCCGGCACGCGCTCGCGGAGCCGCGCGATGATCCGCGTCGAATTGAATTGGGCGCGCTCGGGGACCCAGGTCTCCTCGAACAGCGGGATCGCCGGCAGCAGCGTCGCGGGGACGCCGAAGAAGGCCTCCGCGTAGTCCCGCATGCGCGACAGCAGCACCGGATGCTTTTCCGCGGCCTGGCCCAGCGGCTGGAGGTAGAAGACCCGGCGCGACTCCGACTTCCGATTGGCGCAGGCCGCCCGGTACTCGGCTTCCGTCTGCCCCGGCTCGGGGAAGTGGTGGAGCCAGTCCCCCGGCTCCGGCGGCCCCTGGAGCGTGAAGCCGTCCGCGGGATCCGATGAAGACTTGCCGCAAGCGCTCATCAGCAGCGCCCCGATGATACCAAGCCGCCCCACGTTCATTCGACGCCGGATTCCGGGCCGGGTCCTTTTTTCGTCGCAGGCCCGCCGGGCGCCGCCTCCCTTTTCGGAAGGCTCACGCGTATGATGGGGTGAATGATCAAGCTGCTGCCGCTTCTCCTCGCGCTCCTCGCCGGAGAGCGCGTCACCCTCGTCGTCGGCGAAGGGCTCAACGAGCCGTTCTCGATCGACTTCGACGCCGCCGGCCGCGGCTACATCGCCGAGATGAGCGGGCACCGGATCTCCGTCCTCGACCCCGCCACCGGCAAGCTCTCCGTCCTCGCCGGCACGGGCGCCAAGGGCCTCACGGGCGACGGCGGCCCCGGCGACCAGGCGACGTTCAACGGCCCCCACGACCTCCTCGTCGGCCCCGACGGCCAGGTCTACGTCGCCGACACCTTCAACAACGTCGTCCGCAAGGTGGATCCCAAGACCCGCGCCGTCGCGCGCGTGGCCGGCACCGGCAAGAAAGGCTACTCGGGCGACGGCGGCCCCGCCCTCGCCGCCGACTTCGGCGGCATCTACAGCATCGCCTTCGACCCCAAGCAGGAGCGGCTGTTCATGTGCGACCTCGACAGCCGCCGCATCCGCGTCCTGTCCCTGAAGACGGGCGTCGTCACGACCTTCGCCGGCAACGGCCAGAAGGGCGTCCCCCAGGACGGCCAGCCCGCCGCCTCCCAGCCCCTCGTCGATCCCCGGGCCGTCGCCTGCGACTCCCGCGGCAACGTCTACGTCCTCGAGCGCGGCGGGCACGCGCTGCGGGTCGTCGACGTCCAGGGCCGGATCCGCACGGTGGCGGGGACGGGCAAGCCCGGGCTCGCGGACGGCCCGGCGCTCCAGGCGCAGCTGAACGGACCCAAGCACATCGCGGTCGACGCGAACGACGACGTCCTGATCTCCGACGCCGAATCGAACACGGTGCGGCGCTACCGGCCGAAAGACGCGTCGATTCAGCGGGTGGCGGGCACCGGTAAGAAGGCGGCGGAGGGAGTCGGCGGCCCGCCGGAGGCCTGCGGGCTGGCCCGCCCGCACGGCACGCGGGCGCATCCGACGACCGGCGACATCTGGATCACGGATACCTACAATCACCGCATATTGAGGATCGCGAAATGAGGAACATCGCCATCGCCCTCGCGCTGCTCACAGGCTGCGCGACCGCCGAGCGTCCCCAGCCGAGCGTCTCCGCGGGCCCGGTGCCCGCGCCCGCGTCCCAGGACGGCAAGCTCCGGATCATCGCCTTCGGCGCCCATCCGGACGACTGCGAGATCCAGGAGGGCGGCGCGGCGGCCAAGTGGGCCGCGCTGGGCCACCACGTCAAGTTCGTCTCCTGCACCAACGGCGACATCGGCCACTGGGGCCAGGCCGGGGGCGCGCTCGCGAAGCGCCGCCTCGCCGAGGTGAAGGCCTGCGCGAAGATCCTCGGGATCGAGACCGAGGTGCTCGACATCCACGACGGCGAGCTGATGGTGACGATGGAGAACCGCCGGACGATCGCGCGCCTCATCCGCGAGTGGAACGCGGACGTCGTGATCAGCCACCGGCCCAACGACTACCACCCCGACCACCGCTACGTCGGCGTCCTCGTCATGGACGCGGCCTACATGACGACCGTGCCGTTCTTCACGCCCGACACCCCCTACCAGAGCAAGAGCCCCGTCTTCCTCTTCTCGCACGACAACTTCCAGCGGCCCAACCCGTTCACGCCGGACATCGTGGTTTCGATCGACGACGTGGCCGAGAAGAAGTTCGCCTGCATGGCCGCGCTGGAGTCGCAGTTCTACGAGGGCGGCTGCAACGGCGGCCCCCATCTGGTGCCCGACCCGAAGAACGCGTCGGCCGTCGACGCCCGCAAGGGCGCGGTCCGCGAGCAGTTCGCGAAGCGCTTCTCGGGGATCGCCAACAAGTTCCGCGACCAGCTGAAGAAGACCTACGGGGCCGACGGCGAGAAAGTCCAATACGCCGAGGCCTTCGAGATCTGCGAGTACGGGCGTCGGCCGTCGAAGGAAGAGATCCAGAAGCTGTTCCCTTTTCTCCCCCAGTGAGGTGAACCCGTGATCATCGCTCTCCTGATCGCGCTGCAGTCGGACGTCGGCGTCGTCAGCGGCGTCAAGGTGACGACGGACAAGGTGGCGGACGTCTCCAGCCTCGAGGCGTGGAAGGCGTCGTTCATCAAGCCGGGGATGAGCGACGAGGAGAAGGCGATGACGGCCTGGCGGACGGTCGCGTCGTTCCAGCACCAGGACGATCCGCCGGTGGAGTACCTCACGAACGAGAACACCGTCTGCGACGCGATCAAGATGTTCAACGTGTACGGCTACGGCTTCTGCAGCATGGCGTCGGCGCACGTGAAGACGCTCTCGCGCTACGTCGGCCTCGAGGGCCGCGGCTGGGGCATCAACTCCCACAGCGTCTGCGAGATCAAGTGGAACGGGGCCTGGCACCTGCTCGACGCCTCGCTGATCAACTACTTCAAGAAGTCCGACGGCTCCGTCGCGTCGGTCGAGGAGCTCATCGCCGCCACCAACGAGTGGTACGCGAAGAACCCGGGCTACAAGGGCAACGGCGACAAGATCGTCGCCTTCCACCGGGAGGGCGGCTGGCAGGGCTGGAAGAAGGGGCCCGAGCTGCTGCGGAACGCGCCGACGGCCGACGACACCGGCTGGTGGCCCGCGAAGACCCACGGCTGGTACGCCACGATGCAGGAGTACGACGGCACGGGCGGCGGCCAGGGCGGCAAGGCCTTCCTCTACGAGTACGGCTACGCCCAGGGCTACCGGCTCAACCTCCAGCTGCGGCCGGGCGAGCGGATCACGCGCAACTGGTCGAACAAAGGCCTCCACGTGAACATGAAAACCGGCGGCGCGCCGGGCGCCTTGACGGCCAGGACCGGCGAGGGCTCGCATGGCTACACCCCGAAGTACGGCGACATCGCTCCCGGCCGCGTCGGCAACGGGCGGCACGAGTGGGACGTGCCCCTCAAGCAGCTCAAGCGCGTGGCGCTGGAGGTCGACAACCTGGACGACAACGCCGGCGTGAAGGACCCCGCGAAGCCGGGCGTCGTCACGCTGCGGAACGCCACGAGCTACGTGTACCTCGCGGGCACGCTCTCCGTCGCGGCGAAGGGGGACGTCGTCGTCTCCTTCTCCGACAACCACGGCCTGGACTGGAAGGAGATCGGCAAGGCGGGCGAGATCGATCTCTCGCCGCTCGTGCTGCGCCGCTACGACTACCGCGTGAAGATCGAGCTGAAGGGCGCGGGCGCGGGGCTGTCGAGCGTCCGCTTCGGCCACGACATCCAGCATTCGCAGCGGGCGCTGCCGGCCTTCGACCAGGGCCCGAA
Organism: Planctomycetota bacterium; assembly: GCA_036383955.1. Taxonomy (GTDB): domain Bacteria; phylum Planctomycetota; class MHYJ01; order MHYJ01; family JACPRB01; genus JACQFK01. Next base: position 33,747 of record DASVNH010000086.1, read on the forward strand.
CACGGTGACGTTCGCGGCCGGGCCCGCCGAGGGCACGGTCACGATCGAGGGCTCGGTGAACGCCGCGAACAAGGGCAAACAGCTGGTCTACACCGACTTCAAGCCGGAGATGAACGGCTTCGAGCCCAACCTCTTCATCGGGTCGAGCGGCAAGGGCGAGCTCACGTTCCCGGTGAAGACGCCGGGCGACCTCGTCCGCCTCCGCTTCGGCGCCCACTACCGGGCGCGGGACGCCCGGGACGGGATCGACTACCAGGTTTCGTTCGACGGCGGCAAGACCTGGGCGACGGCCGGCCGCGCGGCGGGCCCGTTCGCGGGGAACTGCCTTTACGTCACGTTCGACGCCGTCCCCGCGGGCACGCGCGAGGCGAAGGTCCGCTACGCGGGCACGAGCCGGAACGCGACCGGGCTGCTGGGCTTCCGGATCGACGCGGACTACAAGGAGCCCGCGGGCGGCTTCCGCCCGGTGAAGACGACCTACCGCTGGGCGGAAGGCGGGGCGAAGAAGGAGAAGATCTTCACGGCGCGCAAGCCGTCGGAGACCTGGACCGTCGATTGCGCGGCGAAGCCGGTGATGGAGTCGATCACCCTGGAGCTGGCCGAATAACCCTTCGACTCCGCTTACTTCGGCGCCTGGCGCGACGTCCAGTTGTAGCCGCAGTCGACCAGCGCCTCGAGCAGCGTCCCGTCCCGCTCGACGCGCACCGTCTTCAGCGGGTAGGTGGGGCAGTACCAGGACTTCAGCAGGCGCCCCTCGCCCAGCCGGGACTCGATCACCAGGCAGTCGAACGAGCGGTCGCTCAGGCGGATCGTGTGCTCCCAGAGGCGGACGGCCTCCTGCGAGCCTTCCGGCGAGGTCGCGCGGAGGACGGCCCCCGCGTGCCGCCCCGTGACGAGCGTCCACTCGGTGCGGTCCTTCAGGCGCCGCACCTCGCAGAGATACGTGCGGCCTTCGACCTCCAGCTTTTCCTCGCCGAGCAGCTCGATCGGCTCGACGTCCACCTGCTTCTCGGCGGCCGGCTGCGCCTGGCTGCCGGACCACGCCTGCGTGGAGAGGGTGTACGAGACGGCGTCGCGCGCCTTGAGGCCGACGTCCTCCACCTTGTCGCCGCGCCGGACGCGGAACCACGCGCCCGGCTCCTCGGACGTCCAGGGATGGACCATGATCGTCGGCTTGGGCGGCGGCGGCTTCGGCGGCAGGGGCGGAAGCGGCTTCGGCGGCTCCGGCCGGGGCGGCTCGGGCTTCGGGGGCTCCGGCTTCGGAGGCTGCGGCTTCGGAGGCTCGGGCTTGGGGGGCTCCGGCTTCGGAGGCTGCGGTTTCGGAGGTTCGGGCTTGGGAGGCGTGGGCTTCGGATCCTTCGGCTTCTTTTCGGGCGCCGCGGGAGAGCCCCCCAGCAGGCCCTGGAAGAGCTCGGGCTTCAGCGCGTAGGCGCCGGCGCCCGCCGCCAGGAGCACGACCACCATGATCGCCACCTTGGCGCCCATGCCCATCTTCCGGGAGCGGCCCATGGACACGCAGGCGTCGGAGCAGAACATGCCGGACGCGTTTTCGACGATGCAGAGCCCGCAGATCGGCCTCCGGCAGCGGCGGCAGAAGGCCTTCGCGCGGATGTCGGGGTGCGCGTAGCAGGGATTCCCGATGTTGGACGTCGAAGGCGGCGGCGGCGCGGAGGCCGGCGGCGGCTCTTCGGGGATGTCGACCGGATCCGGGTGCGCCACTTCGGCGACCTGCTCCGGGGCGGCGACGTGGTCCGGCATCTCCTCGAAGACCGAGGAGGCGGCGGGGGCCTCGACGGCCACGGACTGCGGCCGGGCGGCTTCACCGGACGGGGAGCCGGTTCCGACCCAGTCGTTGACCTCCCGCAGGTTGCCGATGCAGGCGTCCGAGCAGTAGGTGCCGTCCTTCTCCTCATGCACGCACATGAGGCAGATGGCCTTCTGGCAGACCTTGCAGGTCGAGAGGGCCATCGATTCGGGATGGTTCGCGCAGCCTTGGCTCATAGACTCCCCAAGTAACCCCGGGACTTGATCAGTATAGCGCACTTCGGGGGGAGTAGGGGACCGGAGCGTCCAAAATTCCCCGCCACCGTATAGGATCCACCCCGACCCCCTCCGGATGGCAATTCCCGCGCCAGGATCCCGTATCTTCTATATATGACCCCCCCGAAGACCTCGCTCGGCCTGGCGATCTTCACGTTCACCCACCGGCTGCGGCAGAATCCGGCGATCGCGGACCCCCTGAAGCTCCTCGAGCTGGCGCGCGAGCTCGGCGCGGGAGGCATCCAGACCTCGCTGGCAGGGCTCGACGAGGCCCGGGGCGCGGAGCTCCGGCGGAAGGCCGAGAACGACGGGATGTGGATCGAAGGCTCCGAAAGCCTGCCGAAGCGGAAGGAGGACGTCGACCGCTTCGACGCGGCCCTCCGGGGGGTGAAGGCGGCGGGGGCCACGACCTTCCGGACGGTCCTGCTGGGAGGACGTCGCTACGAAGCCTTCGACGGCGAGGCGGCCTGGGAGCGGTTCCAGGCCGACGCCCGGCGCTGGCTGGAGCTGGCGGAGCCGTCGCTGGCCCGGCACGGGCTGACGGCCGCGTTCGAGAACCACAAGGATTTCAGGGTGTCGGAGCTGCTGCCGTTCCTCCAGCGGCTCGGCAGCGAGCGCGTGGCGGTCTGCGTGGACTTCGCGAACAACTTCACGCTGATGGAGGACAACGCGGAGGTGGTCGAGGCCCTCGCCCCCGTGTCCGCCGGCGGCCACGTGAAGGACATGGCGCTGGGCGCGTACGCGGACGGCTTCCTGGCGGCCGACGTCCCGCTGGGGCAGGGGGTGCACGACCTGCCGCGGATGATCGGGGCCCTGCGGAAGGCGCGGCCGGGCGCGCGGCTCTGCCTGGAGATGTCGACGCGCGACCCCCTGAAAGTGCCGGTCTTCACGGAGAAGTACTGGGCCACGCTGAAGGGGGTGTCCGGCGCGGACTTCGCGCGGGCGCTCAAGCTGGTGCGGGAGCGCGGGGTCGCGCGCGAGAAGCTGCCGGCCGTCGACGCCCTGCCGCTGGACGAGCGGGTGAAGCTCGAGGAAGAGGCGGTGCGCGTCAGCCTCGCCTACGCCGCGGACGTCCTGAAGTGTTAACGTCCGAATCTGATTCGGACGTTAACACTTCAGATGCGGTGGCGGCGGTCCTTCAGGCGGGTGCGCCGATCCCGGGGGCCGACGCGACGTTCGCCGGCCAGCGCGCCGCCGAGCACCCAGGCCGTGGACGTCGTCTTCCGGCGGTCCGCCTTCTTCCGCCGCGGGGTGAGCTTGCGCATCGGTCCAGTCTACCTCATTCCACGTAACGTTTCCGGCCGCTCGGGATCGGCCCCGTCTCCTTCAGGATCTGCCTCCCTGCCTTGAAAGGAACGAGGGCCATGGCGCAGCCGATCACCGACGTCATCGAGGGCATCCCGAACCTCAGCGGATGGGAAAAGGAAGTCCGGGACACGGTGGGATCCGCCCGCTCCCCCGTCTTCGCCGGCCGGACGCCGATGAAGCTGGAGCGGATCAACGCGGCCTTCGCGATCGCGCTCCACATGCATCAGCCGCTCATCCTCAACGACGGCGACCCGGGGACCGCCCCGCTGGTCGGGAACCTCCAGTACATGATGGACCGCCAGCACATCCACGGCTGCCACGACGCCCCCGTCTACCTGTCCTGCTACTCCCGGATCGCCGACTTCGTCCGCGAAGGGGTGGACGGCGGCCGGCACCCCCGCGTCATGCTCGATTACTCCGGCGAGCTGCTGTTCGGGCTGCGCCAGATGGGGCGGGGCGACGTCCTCGACAACCTGAAGAGCGTCACCCTGGACGATCGGTACAGGACGTCGGTCGAATGGCTGGGAACCTGCTGGGGCCACGCCGTCATTCCCTCGACGCCCGTCCCCGACATCGAGCTGCACATCCGCGCCTGGCAGCACAACTTCGCCGCGATCTTCGGCTGGGAGGCGCTGGGCCGGGTCCGCGGCTTCTCCCTCCCCGAGATGCACCTGCCCAACCATCCCGACGTCAGCTACTCGCTCGTCAGCGCCTTGCGCGCGGCGGGCTACACCTGGGTGATGGTCCAGGAGCACACGGTCGAGGAGCTCGACGGCCGGCCCTTGCAAGAGAAGTACCTGCCGCGGCGGCTGACGGCCCGGAACAGCCGCGGGGAGACGGCGACGATCACGGCGCTGATCAAGACGCAGGGCTCCGACACGAAGCTCGTCGGGCACATGCAGCCGCTCTCCGAGGCGCGGAGCCAGAGCCCGCGGCAGCGCGGGGGACGTCGGATCCCCCCGCTGGTCGCGCAGATCAGCGACGGCGAGAACGGCGGCGTCATGATGAACGAGTTCCCGGGCCACTTCAACGGCGTGTGGCATGGCCTGGGCACGGAAGGCGTGGTCGGCCTGAACGGCACGGAGTACCTGGAGCTGGTCCGGGCGGCGGGCTTCGCCGAAGCCGACGACGAGCCGATCCAGCCGCTGCATCAGGCCGCCCTCTGGTCCCGCGTGAAGGCCGGCGCGTCCGTCGAGAAGGCGATGGAGGAGGCCCGCAAGGCCGACCATCGCTTCCACATGGAAGGCGGTTCCTGGACGAACGACCTGAGCTGGGTCAAGGGCTACGACAGCGTGCTCGATCCGATCCGGAAGCTGAGCGCGACGTTCCACGAGACCGTGGGACGTCGGCCGGTCGACACCCGGAGCCACGCCTACCGCAACGCGCTCCTGCATCTGCTGACGGCGGAGACGAGCTGCTACCGCTACTGGGGCGAGGGCCGCTTCACCGAGTACGCCCGCGAGCTCTGCCGCCGGGGCCAGGCGATCCTCAAGAGCGACTTCTAACGCGTATAAGAGGGTGATGCTGCACCTTCTTTTCGTCTGCGCGACCGCGGGGCAGGAGGACCTGGAGAAGTACTTCCGGCCGCCGGAGGAGTACAAGGGCAAGACGGGCGACTACCGCTCGGTGCTGACCTTCGACGACGGCACGCCGGTGAAGACCCCGGCGGACTGGCCGCGGCGGCGCGAGGAGATTCGCAAGTACTGGCACGGCGTGATGGGGGCGTGGCCGCCGCTCGTCGAGAAGCCGCGGATCCAGCTCGGTCCCGGCGAGCATGTCGAGAATTTCACCCGGCACAAGGCGGAGGTCGAGGTCGCCCCGGGCCGGCTGGCGGGAGGGCAGTACCTGTTGATCCCCGACGGCCCCGGCCCGTTCCCGGCGGTCCTGGTGACCTGGTACGGCTCCGCGGACAGCGCCGGCCTGACCGAGAAGCAGCGCGGCACGGTGGACTTCGGCTACGAGCTGGCGAAGCGCGGCTTCGTGGCGCTTTGCGTCGGCAACATCGGACCGGGGAAAGCCGACAAGGTCCAGCCGCTGTCCTACCTGGCCTACGCGGCCGCCAACTGCCGCGGCGCGCTGGCGAACCTGCCGGCCGTCGATCCCAAGCGCATCGGCGTCGTGGGCCACTCGTTCGGCGGGAAGTGGGCCATGTTCGCCTCCTGCCTCGACGACGGCTTCGCCTGCGCCGTGTGGGTCGATCCGGGCATCGTCTGGAAGGAGAAGGACGCCAACGCCAACTACTGGGAGAAGTGGTACCTCGGCCATCAGTTCGACCGGCCCGACGACCAGCAGCGCCAGCCCGGCACGGTCAAGGAAGGCCGTCCGCGGACCGGCGCCTACAAGACGCTGGTCGAGGCGGGGCATGACCTGCACGAGCTGCACGCCCTGATGGCGCCGCGCCCGTTCCTGGTCTCCGGCGGCGCCCAGGACCGCCCGGAGCATTGGACGGCGCTCAACCGCTCGATCGAGCTGAACGCGTTCCTGGGGCACGCCGATCGCGTCGCGATGACGATGCGCGACGGCCACACGCCCACGGCGGCGTCGAACGCCCAGGTCTACGCGTTCCTGACCCGCTTCCTGAAGAACTAAGCGCGGAGATTCCAGCCTGGCTGTTTTCTCCAACAGGATGGAGATTTCAGCCAGGCTGGAATCTCCGCGTTAGTAGTCCGACATCCCCTTGAGGTCGTCGGGCAGCTTCGGATCGTCCTTCGCCCGCTCGGCGGCCAGGCGCTTCGAGAGGTCGTCGACGACCTCCGGCTTCGCGTCCGCCAGGTCGGTTTTCTCATAGGGATCGGCGGCGAGGTTGAAGAGCTTGGGCTTGTCCTTCGGCGGAGCGATCAGCTTCCAGTCGCCGTGCCGCAGGGCCTGGCCCTGGCGCATGGCGATGTAGATCGTGCGCGGGGGGACCTCGGCGCCGTTGAGCGCGCCCCAGCGGTCGAGGCCGTCCCAGGCGGGATCGGCCTTGAGGCCGGCGAGGCGGGCGATCGTGGGGAACCAGTCGACGGCGTGCATCGGGGCCTCGACTTTGCGCGGCGCGAGCGTCCCCGGCCAGTTCGCGAACGCGCAGACGCGGATGCCGCCTTCGAAGAGCGTGTTCTTCTCGCCGCGGAGCGGGTCGTTCTCGCTGTTGAGCGGGGAGTGGCCGACCTTGCCGACGTAGCTGTTCTTCAGCGACTCGATCCCGCCGTTGTCGCTCGTGAAGACGATCAGGGTGTTCTCGCGCTGGCCGGTCTTCGTCAGGGCGTCGACGAGCTGCCCAATCTTCGCGTCGAGCTGCGAGACCATCGCGGCCAGGCGGAGGCGGGAGTCGTGCTTCTCCGGGTCGTCGTGGAACTTCACGCCGTCGTAGAGCTTCTTGTACTCGTCGGGCGCGTCCACGGGGGTGTGCACGGCGTGGAAGGGCACGTAGACGAACCAGGGCGTCTTCTTCTCCTCGATCCGGCGGACGGCTTCCGCGGCGATCAGCTCGGTGGCGTTGCCTTCCTCGTCGAGGCGTCGGCCGTCGCGGTGCCAGCTGTCCTCGAATTCGCTGCCCTTGCGGTACTTGTGGGTCCAGGGGTCCGCCGCGCCGGTCATGCTGCCGTAGGTCCGGTCGAAGCCGTACTTGTCGGGGCCCCACGCGGGGCGACCGCCCAGGTGCCACTTGCCGGAGATGGACGTCGAATAGCCCGCCGCTTTCAACGCGGAGGCGAGCGTGGCGGTGCCGAGGGGCATCGCGCGCATGTTGCTGGGGGCGAGCGCCTGCGGGCCGAAGCGGCCCGGATAGCGGCCGCTCAGCAGCGCGCAGCGCGTCGGGGTGCAGACGGGCTGGACGTAGTGCTGGTTCAGCTCGACGCCCTCCCGGACGAGGGCGTCCATGCGCGGGGTCTTGGCGAGGCCGGCGTGCCAGCCCACGTCGCTCCAGCCCAGGTCGTCGGCGACGATGAGCAGGATGTTGGGCGGCGCGGGCCGGGCGGCGCCCAGGAGGAGGAGGGTGGCGGCGACGAGGAGTCTCATGGGATACCTAACCCGTCGCGCGCGGCGGAGGATTCGGCCCTTCCGCCGGAATCCACGAATCCGGGGGGCGGAACCTGCGATGACGGCTCCGGCCTCCCGCATGAGCACCTTCACCGCCTTCCTGCGCGCGTTCCGGAAGCCGTACGCCTACGACGTCCGCCGGGCCTCCTACCTACGCAAGCGCCGGGAATCGCGGCCGCCGCCGCGGGTCCGGAGCGACGCGTGAATCCCGAGGGCTGGAGCAAGCTGGAGGCGGGAGCGCGAGCGGGGCGCCGGCGCGTCCTGAGAACCCGGAGCGCTTTCCGGCGACAGGATTCCCTCCCTTCGATCATCGGGTTTCCATGCGCGCCCTGCTTCTCGCCCTCGCGCTCCAGGAGGAGATCGAACAGGTCCGGACCAAGACGGCCTACGTCCTCGACGCGGGGGAGATCGAGGTGGACCTGGTCGGGTCCTTCCTCCGCTTCGACGAGGACGGCCGCCGCCACGACCGCTCCCGGCTCCTGCTGGAGATCGAGGCCGGCCTGACCGACTGGCTCCTCGCCGAGATCGAAGCGCCTTATCTCTTCGAGAATCCCGAGAGCGGCCCCGGCGAACACGGGATCGGCGATCTCGAGCTGGAGCTCAAGGCGAGGATCCCGGGCGACGTCCTCGGCGTCGAGGCGGCCGTCGGGATCGAAGTCTCCCTCCTCACCGGCGACGCGGACGAGGGCCTGGGCGCGCCCGAGACGGAGCTCGGCGCCTTCGTGGGCCTGAGCCGGCGCTTCGACGTCCTCCTCGTGCACCTGCAGCTCGGCGTGGAGGGAGCGGAGGAGCGGCGTCCCGAATACGAGGTGAACGCGGCCGTCGACTTCCGCCCCTGGGGCCGTCCGTTCAGCTTCCTGCTCGCGTTGAACGGGGAGATCGAGCCCGGCGAGGGGCCGGGCTGGAGCGTCGTGCCCGGCTTCGAGGCGCGCTTCGACGAGATCCAGGCCGGCGCCGGATTCCCGCTGGGGCTCAGCGAGGAGGCCGAGGCCTGGGGGGTGATCGTGGACGTAGAGTTCGAATTCTGAGGAGGGCCCCGCCATGCTCGTTCTCGCGATCGTCCTGCTGGCGCCGCGGGGGGAGGGCGCGGTTCATCGCGTGCCGCGGGAGCATCCGACGATCCAGGCCGCGATCCGGGCGGCGTCGGACGGCGACACGGTCCTGGTCTCGCGCGGGACCTATGCGGGGCCCTTCACGCTGGGCAAGCGCCTGACCGTGGCGTCGGCCTTCCTGGAGTCGGGGGATCCGGCGGACCTGAGCGGCACGATCCTGCAAGGGGGCAGCCCGACGTTTACGGTGACGTCTTCCGCGGGGGCGAGGATCCTGGGATTCACGTTCCAGGGGGGCGACAAGGCGCTGGTGCTGGACCGGGCGCGGCAGGTGGAGGTCCGGGACTGCCGCTTCCTGGCGAGTGGCGGCGATCAGTTGAGCTTCGAGAGCGCCGGCGGGACGGTGCGGCGCTGCCACTTCGAGAAGGCCGGGGACGACAACATCGACATCGACGGCGACAGCGATCCGCTCATCGAGGACAACGCGTTGCTGGACGCCGCCGACGACAACATCGAGATGCGCTTCCAGGACCGTCGGACGGCGGTACCGCTCCACACCGTGATCCGCCGCAATCACATCTCCGGCGCGAGGTCCGGCGACGGCATCCAGCTGATCGACTACCCCGGCGCCTCGAACCGCACGGTGCGCATCGAGCGCAACGTGATCGCGAATTGCCGCTGGGTGGGCATCGGGAGCCTGCCGGACGGGCGCACCAAGGAGACCGACTTCAAGGACGCCCCGCACGGGTCCCCGCAGGCGGAGCGGATCTACGTGATCCACAACACGATCGTCGGGAACGCCTGGGGAATCACGGGCGGCCGGAACATGCTGCTCCTGAACAACATCGTGGCCGACGCGCGCGGCGCGGGCCTCCGGCGGATCCTCGGCACCTCGACCATCCGCCATACGAGCCTCTGGAACAACGGGACCGACGGCGACGAGACCTGCGCCCCCGAGGGGAATCTCCGGAAGGACCCGCTCCTGGACGCGAACCGGCGCCTCCGGACGGGAAGCCCCTGCATCGACGCGGGCCTGGCGTCGACGTCCTGGAACGGCGAGATCGTGTCGGCGGGGCCCTTTGAAGGGGCCGCGCCGGACCTGGGCGCCTTCGAGTCCGGAGACGGGCCGCCCGAGGTGACGGTGGCCGCCGCGGACGCGACGGCCGCCGAGCCCGCCGAGACGGGAGCCTTCACCGTGTCGCGCTCGGGGCCGGTCGTCGCGGCGTTGACGGTCCTCTATTCGACGGGGGGCACGGCGACGGCCGGAAAGGACTACGCGGCACTTCCGGGTCGGGTGACGATCCCGGCCGGGGCGGCGTCGGCCACGGTGACGGTGGCGCCCCGCGACGACCGGGAGGCCGAGGCCGTCGAGGCGCTGACGCTTACGCTGGAAGCCGGCGCGGGCTATGCGGTGGGGACGCCGTCGACGGCCTCCCTCACGATCGCGGACGATGACGCGACGCTGCCGGTGCTGACGCTGGCGGCCACGGATCCGACGGCTTCCGAGCGGGACGGCGAGCGGGCCGTTTTCACGGTGACCCGGAGCGGGAGCGTCGCGGCCGCGCTGACGGTGCGCTACACGATCGGCGGAGACGCCGCCAACGGGGTGGATTACGCCGCCTTGAGCGGCCGCGTGGTCATCCCGGCCGGGTCGGCCGTCGCGACGATCGTGATTCTTCCGCTGGACGACCAGGTCGTCGACGAGGAAGAGGTCAGCCTCACGCTGGCGGCGTCCGCCGACTACGCGCTCGGGATCCCGGCGGGCGCCACCATCACGATCGACGACGACGACGGGGGGCGCTAGCCGCTGCGCGGGAATTCCAAATCCGGCGACATGTTCCGACCCCCCGGGTCATCATGTGATCGGATGGGCATGGGTCAAGACGACGTCGTCAAGGAGGCCTTCCGGCACCGGGACGCCCTCTTCCACTACGCCATCACCCTCGTGCGCGACGACGCCCTCGCGGAGGACGTCGTGCAGGACGCCTTCCTCGTGGTAATGCGCAAGTGGGAGGAGTTCCGGCCGGGCACGAACCTCTTCCGCTGGGTTCGGGAGATCGTGCGCAACAAGTGCTTCGAGGCCGTCCGGAGCCGGCGGCGGAGGTCGACGACCCTCGACGAGGCCCTGCTCGCCCAGGTGGCGGCCGTGATGGAGCAGGCGGTGGACGACCCCGAGGGCGAGCGCCAGCGGCTGCGGGCGACCGCCCTGCGCCGCTGCCTGTCCTACCTGAGCCGGCCGCACGCGGAGATCCTCGAGGGCTTCTACGCCGAGTCGGCCTCCTGCGAAGACCTCGCGCGCGCGCAGAACCGCAGCGTCAACGCGGTCCGCCTCGTGCTGTCCCGGCTCCGCCGGCAGCTCGCCGACTGCGTGTCGCGCCAGCTCCCGCTCGTGGAGGGCGCGCCGTGAGCGAGGAGCTCTTCGAGAAGTACATGCAGGACCGGCTCTCCGACGAGGAGAAGCGGGAACTCCACGAAGGGCTCAAGAATCCGGCGACCGCCGCCGCCTTCGTGGAATTCTCCCGCGAGTGGGCCCTGCTCGCCGGAGGCCTGCGCCAGGCGGCGGCCCGGCCCGAACTCGCCGATCGCCGCGCGCCGCGACGTCCCGCGACCCCCGGGTGGCCCTGGGCGCTCGCCGCCGCCGCCGTCCTCCTCGTGTTCATCTCCATCGGCGTGTTCTCCCGACGTCCTCCGCCGCCGCGGCAGCCCCTGGCGGCGCCCCCCAAGGTCGCGCCGCCCCTGGTGGTGTCGCCCCCGGTCGAGCCGCCGCCGTCGCCCCCGGCTCCCGTGCCGGCGCCGCCCCCGCTCCCGCCGAGAGAGGAGCCGCGTCCCCTGCCTCCGCCGCCGCTTCCCGATCCGCGGCCGGCGCCGCCTCCCGCGCCGCCGCCGCCGGCCCCCTTGCCGCCGCCTTCCGCGCCCGCTACGCGGCCCGCGGCGCCGCGCCGCCTGGCGCGCGCGCTCGCGATCGGCGACGGCGTCCGCTGCGCGGGCGAGAAGGTCAAGGCGGCCGCGGAGGTCGACGTCCTCCTCGGCGCCTCGCTCACCACGGAAGGCGCGGGGTCGGCGCTGCTGCGCTTCGACGACGGGACGCTGGTGCAGGTGTCGCCCGACGCGCGCGTCGAGCTCCCGGAGCCCGGGCGCCTCGTTCTGCAGCAGGGCATCGTGACGGCGCGGGTGGCGCCGCAGCCGCCCGGGGCCTCGCTCGTCTTCGCCACGCCCCAGGCCGAGGCGCTGATCCTGGGAACGCAGTTCACGCTGTCGGCGACTCCGTCGGCGACGAGGCTCGAAGTGGCGGAGGGGAAGGTCCGCTTCACCCGCCGCAGCGACGGCGCCGCGCTGGAGGTCGTCGCGGGACGCGCGGTGGAGCTCTCGAAGGCGGCGCCCTGGCAGGCCAAGCCGTGGGAAGTGGCCGTCGAGTTCCAGGACCGGGGCGCCCCGTTCTTCGACTACGCCGGCACGCGGGACACGCAGATTTCGCAGCTGGAGCAGGACCGGAGCTTCGGGAAGGAGACCGATGTGGAGGTCGACGGCAACGAGGCCGACCACAAGAGCCTCGGCGTGCTCCTGCGCTGGGAGCTCGCCGCGATCCCGCGGACGGCGCTCGTGCAGGAGGCGCTGATCACGCTGCACATCGAGGCGACGTCGTCGGATCCGGGCTTCACGCTCTACCCGGTGCTGCGGCCCTGGAGCGAGGAGCAGGCCACCTGGAAGCTGGCGGCGGAAGGCGCGCCCTGGCGCGGCACCGGGCTGCGCTCCGCGCTGGACCGCTCGGCGACGGCCGTCGGGACCTTCAACCCGTCGGCCCGCGGCCCGCTGAAGATCATGCTCAACCCCGCGGGCCTGGCGGCGCTGCAGGCCTGGATCCGCACGCCGGCCCTCAATCACGGCTTCGCGATCGTGCATCCGAAGAGCTCCGACGGTTTCCGCTTCGCCACGCGCGAGCATCCGGAGGCCGCCCGACGTCCGAAGCTTTCGCTCCGCTACCTGCTGCCGGCGGGCCGATGATCGGGCTGTCCGCGGCGCTGGTCCTGGCACACGGGAGCCTCGACGAGCAGCTGGCGATGATGGACCGCCTGGTCGAGGCCTCGCCGGATCACCCGCGCCACCGTCTCCGGCGCGGCGAGCTGCGGCGCGCGCACGCGGAGGAGCACCGCGGCGACCCCGCGGCGTTCCGGAAGGATGTCGAGGCCGCCGAGCTCGACTTCGCGCGGGCGCTGGAGCTCGCGCCGGGATTCCACGACGTCCTCCTCGCGCGCGGCCGCCTCCGCCTCGAGGCGGGGCGCGCGGCGGATGCGCGGGCGGATCTCGACGTCTTCTGCCGCGAGGTGCCGGAGCATCCCGGCGGCCATCTTTTCCGAGGGCGGGCGCTGGCGCGGCTGGCGCGCCGGGCCGAGGCGGCGGAGGCCTTTACGCGCGCGATCGCGCTCTCGCCCTCGCCGGGCCCGGAGATCTTCCTGGAGCGGGCGACCGTCGCCGCGAATCCGGAGGAGGCGCTGGCGGGCCTGGAGGAAGGGCGGCGGCGGCTGGGCGACCTCGTGACGCTGGACCTGGCGGCGCTCGACGTTGAAGTCGAGCTGGGCCGCCTGGACGACGCGCTCGCGCGCTGCGCGCGCTGGGTGGAGCGGCCCGGCCGCTGCGAGGAGTGGCAGTGGCGGCGGGCGCAGCTCTTGCGGAAGTCGGGCTGTCCGGCCGAGGCGCGCGCGGCCTGCGAGGCGGGCCTGGCGTCGCTGGAGACGCTGCCCCCGTCGCGGAGGGGGACCCCGGCCGTCCGCGATCTCGAGGCGCGGCTGCGCGGGGAGCTCGCCGCGAACCGCTGACATGTTTCGGCTCCCGGGGTCATTGAGTCCCCGGAGGATCCGGACATGCAGAGGACGTCGCCGCTCGCCATCCTGGCCGCCTGGGCGGCCCTGGCCTCCGTCGCGGAAGCTCAGACCCTGACGCGGGGACCCTATCTCCAGCAAGGCGCTCCGACCGAGGTGACGCTCCGCTGGCGCACGAGCAGCGCGAGCAACAGCCGGGTGCGTTACGGCAGCGCGCCCGGCTCGCTCACCCAGGTCCGGGACGACGCGGCGGCCGTCACCGAGCACGTGGTCCGCCTGACCGGATTGAGCGCAGACACGACCTATTACTATTCCGTGGGGTCGTCGACCGCCGTCCTCGCGGGCGGCGACGCGAACCACTTCTTCCTGACCTCGCCGGCCGTCGGGACCCCCAAGCCGACGCGGATCTGGGTGCTCGGGGACGCGGGGACGGCGACCTCCGCCCAGGCCGCCGTCCGCGACGCCTACTACGCCTTCACGGGCACGCGGCACACCGACCTCTGGCTGATGCTCGGCGACAACGCCTACAACGACGGCACCGACGCGGAGTACCAGGACGCCGTCTTCGACGTCTACCCGACGATGCTGCGCAAGTCGGTGCTCTGGTCCACCTTCGGGAACCACGACGGCCATTCGGCCAGCTCGTCGACGCAGACGGGGCCCTACTACTCGCTGTTCACCTTCCCCAAGGCCGCGGAAGCGGGGGGCACGGCCTCCGGCACGGAGGCCTACTACTCCTTCGACTACGGGAACATCCACGTCGTCAATCTCGACTCGGAGGGCAGCAGCCTGTCCTCGACCGGCGCGATGGCGAACTGGCTGCGCAGCGACCTGGCCTCCACGTCGCAGGAATGGCTGATCGTGATGTTCCACCATCCGCCCTATACCAAGGGCTCCCACGATTCGGACAGCGAAGGCAAGCTCGTCTCCATGCGGCAGGTCTTCAACCCGATCCTCGAGGCGGCGGGCGTGGACCTCGTCCTCTCCGGCCACAGCCACTCCTATGAGCGCTCGTACCTGATCGACGGCCACTACGGGACCTCGGGCACCTTCAGCGCGTCGCACAAAATCGACGGCGGCAACGGGCGCGCTCCCGCTCCCTACGCGAAGCCCGGCGGCCTCGCGGCCAACCAGGGGGCGGTGTACGCCGTCGCGGGCAGCTCCGGGAAGATCTCGGGCGGCGCGCTGAACCATCCGGCGATGGTGGTGTCGCTGAACCTCCTCGGCTCGCTGGTGATCGACGTCGCGGGGAACCGCATGGACGTGAAGTTCCTGCGCGAGACCAGGGCCGTCGACGATTTCTTTTCGATCGTGAAGGGCGGGACGGCCGATACGACGGCGCCCGCGATCTCGATCACGGCGCCGACGACGTCCACCACGCACACGGCGTCGAGCACGCCGCTGGCGCTGGGCGGGACGGCCTCGGACAACGTGGGCGTGACGGCGGTGACCTGGAGCAACGCGGCGACGGGCGGGACGGGGACGGCGAGCGGGACGACGTCCTGGACGGCCTCGATCGCGCTGGCCGCGGGGGCGAACGCGATCACGGTGCGGGCGCAGGACGCGGCGGGAAATGTCTCGACGGACACGATCACGGCGACCTACGCGCCCGGGGACGCGATCGTTCCCGTGATCCAGATCGCGACGCCGACGACGTCCACCACGCACACGGCGTCGAGCTCGCCGCTGGCGCTGGGCGGGACGGCCTCGGACAACGTGGGCGTGACGGCGGTGACCTGGAGCAACGCGGCGACGGGCGGGGCGGGGACGGCGAGCGGGACGACGTCCTGGACGGCGTCGATCGCGCTGGTGGCGGGGGCGAACGCGATCACGGTGCGGGCGCAGGATGCGGCGGGGAATGTCTCGACGGACGCGGTCACGGTGACCTATGTGCCTCCGGCCGGGGATTCGACGCCGCCGCTGCTGACGGTGGTGTCGCCGTCGGCGACGCCCTATTCGACGACGAGCGAGCCGCTGATGGTGTCGGGCGACGCGACGGACAACGTGGGGGTGGCGGCGGTGACCTGGAGCAACGCGGCAACGGGCGAGTCTGGCACGGCGTCGGGGACCTCGACCTGGTCGGCGTCGATTCCGCTGGCGGCGGGCTCGAACGCGGTGACGATCACGGCGCTGGACGGGGCGGGGAACGCGGCGCAGCGGGTGCTGACGCTGGTCTACACGGCGGCGGCACCGCCGCCGGCGGTGGCGGCGGGCCGCGACAACTCGAACGGCGACCTCGGGATCAACGATTCCTGCGGGGCCACGGCGGGGTCGGCGCCGCCTTGGGCGGGGATCGTCGCGCTGCTCCTCTTGTGCGCGGCCTTCGGGCGTCGAGCCTGAGGGCGTCGGTCGCTACTTGCGGCGGGGCCTGAGGCGGGGTATGCTTCCAGGCGTGACGGGTCCGCGGCGAATATCGCGTTAGCCTCGCGTGAGCGCGGCGGCATTCGCTTCCCACTTTCCACCCTTTCGGGCCCGTAGCTCAATTAGCGCAGAGCAGGGGACTCATAATCCCTTGGTTCCCGGTTCGAGTCCGGGCGGGCCCACTAAAGTCCTTGGCCTCCGAGGGGTTGCGCGCGGTTGGCGCCACAACCCCGTCCCCCACCGCCTTTTTTGCGCCATGAGTACTCCCGTGAGTACTCTTCTCGTTCGCCTTGGATTCCGCGGGCTTCCGGTCGAGCTGCCGCACGGCGTTGGCTCGATCCGAGGGGGCCATGTGGGCATACCGCATCGTCACCGTGATGGAGCTGTGGCCCATGAGCTCTTTGATGGCGGGAAGCGGGACGCCGCGCTGGGCCAAGCGTGAGCCAAAGGTGTGCCGCAGGTCATGAAAGCGGAAGTTCTTAATGCCGGCGCGCACGAGGAGGTGGTCCCACGCGGTGTTGTTGAGGGGAGTCGTGTAGTGGGTCTCGGTGTCGGGGTTCGTGAAGACGTAGGCGCTGCGGATGTGGCGGGGAAGGTTCTTGAGGACCTCGTACACCGTCTCGCACATGTCCACGGCCCGGTCGCGCTTGCTCTTGGTCTGACGCACAATGATCTGGCGCTCTTCGAAGTGGACGTCCGCCCAGCTCAGGTTGCGGAGCTCGGAGTCGCGGAGTCCCGAGTAGATCGCCGTGATCAGGATGGGCGCGAGGTGCGGTGGGGCGAACCCCATAAGGCTCGCTTCTTCTTGGTCGCTCAGGTAGCGAACGATCTGGTTGTCGACCCGGGGTTTGCTGACGAGCTTGACGGGGTTTCGGCTGACGATCTCTCGCTTGAGCGCTTCCCGGTACATCGCGGAGAGGACGTGAAGCTCCTGCCGGACGGTGGCGGGGGCGGCCTCTCGAAGCCGTTCGTCGGCGAACTTTTGTATCTGGCCGGGCGTCGCGTGCTGGAGGATGAGGGAGCCAACCTTGGGAAGCAGCGCCGTCTTCAGGATGGACTTGTAGCGTTTGGCGGTACTCGGGGTGCACTGGGCGGTGAAGTGGGTTTCGTAGTCCTCGGCAAATTTGCGAATGGTTACCGGGACGATGGGGTTCGTCAGGTCGTTGACCGACTTGAGCCCCTGGAGGCGCGCGCGTTCGACCGCGTCCTCGCGCTCCGAAAGAATGCGACGTGCCAGCGCGCGAGTTGAAGCCTTGGTGCGCTCCTTCCGCGTGCGCCCGTCGACATCCTTGAAGCGGATCCCCCAAACGGGAGATCCCGATCGAGAGTCCTTGAAGACAGCTCCCATCGCAGTGGCTCCAGATTTGAAGAGTACAAAAGGCTGACTTCATCCTAGGTAGAACTCGAGGACTGTCTAGAGGTCCGCTGGAAAGGATTCACCCCGCCTGCTGGCACCCCGAGAAGCTCGCAAGCCAAAGGAGGAACGGCTCGCGGAGGATGTAGCGCCGATGAGGGGAGAGTCGAACAGTCCAGGACCTGAGACGTGCCCCGAGTTCGTCGTCCTTGGAGTCCGCGCGTCCGTCGACGAGTTTCCGAACGGACCCCGACGTCAGGCGCAGATAGGCACCCGCCTCCTCGAAGGTGAGGAACGGGCCATCGGGAGGAAGCGGGGCCGCGCCCGTGGGAAGACGGGGGTTCTTAGGATTCCCGCCCTCCAGAAGTTCCATGCCGGCCATCGCAGGGCTCCTTGAAAGGTGTCCGTTGATCAAACGGCGGGACGAATAGTCCGGGTCCCGGAAGGCACAGTTCGTCCAGGAACCGCTCGTGCAGGGAAAGGGGTGTGCTCGGCCACGCTTGGCTTGCCTAGCCCTTCAGCGCGGCGCATATGCTCATGCAGGCCCCCTTCTTCGACCGCCTCCCGGCAGAGGTCGAGGGCCGTTCGCATCGCGTCCTTCACCTCCCCGACGAGCTCCATCAGGCTCGAGAGCGGCGCGGTCGCCGCCAAGCGCCGGCGAGCGAAGTGCTCGACCATGCCCTGGAGGAGGTTGGGGAAGCTGGAGTAGTACTTTTCGTCCTGCCGCGTGTTGGCTCCCAACCGCAGGCACCAGCCGTGGGAGTCGACCAGGACGTGGGGGTACCGCGTACCCGCGGCGCCCAGGCGCGAGACCAGTCGCCAGCCCTTGCTCATGGGATCACCTCCAATGTGGAAAACCGGTGAAAAACCGGGGCCGCGAGAAAGCACGGGACGGATCGCCCCGCTCGAAGGCGGGCGGGATGACCCGTCCCGGTCCAGGCGCGAAGCCTGACCGGGAGGGCTGCTTGGGGGGGGTGGAACTTCAGTCGCCGGCCTGTTCAGGCCGCCTTCTTCTTGAGCGGTTTCACCACGCTGGGGAAGGACACGGTGACGGCGTCACCCTGCTGCCTGAGGAACTCCTCCTTGGAGAGGAATTCCCATGCACGACCGCCTTCGTGCATGACGGCAAAGATCCCCTTTTCGTTCGCGAGCCGAAGGAGAAGGATCGCGAGCCGCTGGTCCGCCTTCCTGACCGCATGATCGGCTTCCGCCTTGGCGGCTTCGAGGAAGGACATCTGACCGCGGAGCTCGGCGATCTCGTTCTCGCGCGTCGCATCGTCGCTCATGGTTCCTCTTTGGGAGACGCCGATCAGGAGGGCGCTTGGCCCTCCCGGTGGCGCCACGACCTTAAATCGCCACCTCGTGGGTCCAGGAGTGACGGATCTTCGGGTCACGGCAGTACTGCGCCGCCCTTTGGATCCAGTCGAGGAGCGCCGCCGCGCGCTTGCGGGGCGTCATCCTGTCCCATGCGGTGAACATCGACTCACCGAAGGCGAACACCTCCGGCCACTTGACCGACATGATCGCTGCCTTGGGGCCGAGGGTCAGATAGACCCCTCGACGGTCGGCGAGGATCTCGGCGAGATCCTCGATGAGGCGGTCACGCGACCTTTCCGGGGCGCGTGGCGCCGGATCCACCAACCGTGGGGAAGACACGTTCCACCTCCTTTTGAGATTCCGGCCGGGACAGGGTTTCCGGCACCGGCCGGAAGGTCTTTGCCTCCTCGATGCCGCCGGCCTGGTTCACGGCGCGGAGCGCCGCGGCCAGGGCGCGCATCTCGGGAGCGTCCTTCGGGACACCGGACCCGGCCATCAGCAGCCCGGCCCTCACAATGTGCCAGTTGGCGGCCTGGTAGGCGGTCCCGCGCCCGTGCGCGGGGGCCTGCTCCGCCGCTCGGGTCGAAGACAACGTCATGCTTGCCTCCTAACTGACCAGGGTGAGCGCCCGGCTCCAGGCCTGCTCCTTGAGCGAGGCGCCGGATCCGAAGACGGCCGATTCGAACCGCTTCTCCTCCTGGGAGCTGCCGTTCGAGCGGCGCGTGGGACGCTCGTAATCCACGTACTCCGTGACGGCGTTCACGGCGGCCCAGACGGTGCCCTTCACCCCGGGTAGAGCGTTCCCCTTGCCGGCTTCGAAAAGCCGAAGGAGCGATTCACGCGTCGTGACCGCTCGCGAAGGGTCGCCATCCGTGGGATCGGGGACGAGGCTCTTGAAGTAGAGATCGAGCGCCTCGCTCGTCACGGACCGGCGGGCGAACGCCCGAGCCTGATCCTCGAAGTCGTCGAAGAACTTGATCGAGATCCCGAGGATCTTCTGAGCTTCCTTGGCCTTCTCGAGGACATCTCCCACGTGGCGGATCGAGACGCCATGCCGTCCAGCGCCTTCGAGCGCGGCCACCAAGGTGTTCTCGCACACGACTCGGATGGGGGTGAAGAGGACCCGAAGCGGACTTCCTCCATCGTGACTGTTCGTCAAGAGGAGGTGCTTTCCGACCTGGTCGCTCTTCGTCACCCAGACGTCACCGGGCACCTTGGCGAGGAGCCAGATCCGCCGGCCATGGTCGAGGCTTCCGGCCGTCTGGTAGATCGCCTTTCCGGCTCCCACGATCTCATCGAAGAAGGTGAAAGCCTCGGCGTTCTGGACGGGCTCGTAGCGCCTTCCCACGACCGCGATGGGCTCCCGACGGTCGTCACGGACAACCGCCCGGGCGCGGGGGATGACCTTTCCAACGGCTTCGGCCGGGACGAGGTCCACCCTCCAGTCGAGCTTCGCCGCCCGGATCGCTTCCTCGGCCGTAGCCGGGTGATCCAGGGGCGTGCCCAGGCCGTGCCAGGGCACCTCGCCGGTGTACATCATCGACTCCACGTTTGCGGGCATGCTTCAACTTCCTTGGGGATGGCCCCCACCCCCGTGCCGGCGGGGGTGGGGACAGACCTCA
>DASVNH010000087.1:0-16075 GCA_036383955.1 Planctomycetota bacterium
CCCGCCTCGCCATGCTCCGTCGCCTGGCCGAGCAGCAGAAGGCCGCCCAGGCCCAGATGGGCTCCCACAAGTCCGAGATCCGCCCCGCCGTCCTCGACGAGGATGGCGACGAAAACGCCCAGACCAAGCCCGACCTCCCGAACGCGGATCCGGGACAAAAAGGCCCGGGAAAGCCCCCGAAATAGCCGCCCGCCGAGGCCCGCCGCTTGCGATGACCCCCTCCATGAAGCTCAGGATCGGCTGCGTTCCCTACCTCAACGCCAAGCCGCTCATCGAGGGGCTGCCCGACGTCCTTCTCCTCCCGCCCGCCGACCTCGTGGGCCGGCTGGTCTCGGGGAAGCTGGACGTCGCGCTCCTCCCCGCGATCGAAGTTCTCCGCCGCGGCCTGGCCCACGTGGCGGACGTCGCCATCGCCTCGCCCGGCCGCACCGAGAGCGTGCGCCTCTACCACCGGGTGCCCGTCGCCGAGATCCGCCGCGTCGCCCTCGACCGCAACTCGCGCACGACCAACATGCTCGCGCGGATCCTGCTCGAGGAGCGCTACGGCCTGCGGCCCCGCTACGTGAAGCGGGACCCCTCCCGGCGGCTCGCCCTCGACGGCGTTGACGCCGCCGTGACGATCGGGGATACTTCGTTCCGCCGCGAGGGCGTCCCGTTCCTCGACCTCGGATCCGAGTGGCGGGACTTCAGCGGCCGGCCGTTCGTCTTCGCGCTCTGGGCGTACCGCCCGGGGCACCCCCGCGCGCGGGAGATCGCCCGCGTGCTCCGGGCGGCCAAGGCGCGCGGCGTGCCGCGGATCGCGGAGATCGCGCGCAGGGAGTCGGGACGCCTGGGGCTGTCGACCTCCTACGCGAAGCGCTACCTGACCGAGTGGATCACGTTCGACCTGGGCCCGGCCGAGCGGGCGGGGTTGAGAAAGTTCGGGAGCTATGCCCGTCGACGTCCGTAGCGTCATCGAGAAGGCGAAGGCCGGCGGCCGCCTGAGCGAGGCGGAGGCGGTCCTGCTCTTCGAGGAAGCCGACCTGCCCGAGCTCGGCGAGGGCGCCCACGCGGTCACCGGCCGCCTTCATCCGGAGAGCGCGCGGACCTACATCGTCGACCGTAACATCAACTACACGAACACCTGCATCACCTACTGCAAGTTCTGCGCCTTCTACCGGCCGCCCGGCCATCCCGAGGAGTACACGATCAGCAAGGAAGGGATGGCCCAGAAGATCAAGGAGCTCAAGTCGCTCGGCGGCGTGCAGGTCCTGCTCCAGGGCGGGCACCACCCGTACCTCAAGATCGAGTGGTACGAGGACATGCTGCGGCACATGAAGTCGTTCGACATCCACGTCCACGGCTTCTCCCCCTCGGAGATCCAGCACCTGGCGCAGATCTCGAAGATGTCGTTGCGCGACGTCCTGCTCCGCCTGCGGGCGGCGGGGCTCGACTCGATCCCGGGGGGCGGCGGCGAGATCCTCGTCGACCGGGTCCGGCAGGCGATCAGCCCGCTGAAGATCAACAGCGCGCAGTGGCTCGAGGTCATGGAGGTCGCGCACGAGATCGGCCTCAAGACGACCTGCACGATGATGTACGGCCATGTGGAGACCTACGCCGAGCGGGTCGAGCATCTGCGGGTGCTGCGCGCCCAGCAGGACCGCTCGCTCGCGCGGAAGAACGGCGGCGGCTACACGGCCTTCATCTGCTGGAGCCTGCAGCCGGACAACACCGAGATGGAAGGCACGCCCAAGACGGGCGGCTACGAGTATCTCCGCACGCTCGCGATCGCGCGCATGTACCTCGACAACATCCCCAACATCCAGTCCTCCTGGGTCACCCAGGGCGACAAGGTCGGCCAGCTCGCGCTGCTCTACGGCGCCAACGACATGGGCTCGACGATGCTCGAGGAGAACGTCGTCAGCCAGGCGGGCGCCACGTTCCGGATGACCGAGGCCCAGATCCGCCGCGTCATCGGCGACCTCGGCTACACGCCCCGCCGCCGGAACATGTTCTACGACCTGCTCCCCGAAGCGACTTAGCGGGCGTAGAGGCCGACGGGAGACCAGCAGGCGCCCGGGGCGCCCGACATCCCCAGCGCCGGCACGTGGATCGCGATCGCCTGGCCGTCCACCTTGAGCGACGCGGAGCCCGCGCGCGCTTCGACGCCCTGCTGCGCGAAGGGCATCAGGCCGGGGGGGCGGTTCACCGCGCCGGCCGGACCGAGGTCCGTCAGCGTGACCTCGAAGACGTGGCCGCCGACCGTGACCTTCGCGGCCACCGCGTCGGGAAGACGGACGTCGATCTCGATGACGGCCGGCAGCGCCGGCGCGTCCTCGAAGGGGGTGCCCCGGAACAGGTTCGGCCCGAACCAGGCGCCGATGGCCGGATCGGGGCAGACGAAGCCGGCCACCGCCGGATGTCCGTGCGGATCCGGCTGCCACACCAGCAGGCCCGCCGGCGCGGACCCCAGCGGCGTGTGCGCCACGCGCGCGACGCGCACCAGCGCGTTGGGCACGGCGAGGTCCGGCCGCGTCCCCGCCGCCAGGTCGACGCCGCCTTCCCAGGACATCCAGCGCGTGATCGCCATGAATGCGTCCTCCATCCCCCGGGGCCCGGCGTATGTATTCTGTACTTCTGAGGACAAGCTCCATGCTACTGCTGCTGCTCGCGCTGGGCCAGGCCGATCTCGTGGGCGGCGAGGTCAAGCGCCTCGCCACCGACATGAAGTTCACGGAAGGCCCCGTCGCGGACGGGAAGGGGAGCGTGTTCTTCAGCGACATCCCCCAGAACCGCATCATGAAGTGGGACGGCAAGGAGCTGACGACCTTCCGGGAGAACTCCGGCGGCGCCAACGGCCTGAAGTTCGACAAGGCCGGCAACCTCTACGCCTGCGAAGGCGGGGGACGTCGGATCGTGAAGATCGCCCCCGACGGCGCGGTCACGGTGCTGGCGGACGTCTACGACGGCAAGAAGCTCAACTCGCCCAACGACCTCTGCTTCGACGCGAAGGGCGGGATCTACTTCACGGACCCGCGCTACGGCAAGCGCGACGACATGGAGCTCGACAAGGAAGCCGTGTACTACATCCCGCCCGGCGGCGGGAAGCTGCTGCGGGTGGCCGACGACCTCACGCGCCCGAACGGGCTGCACGCCGACGGCGAGCGGCTCTACGTCGCCGACGCCGGCGGCAAGAAGACCTACGTGTACGGCATGAATCCCGACGGCACGCTCAAGGACAAGAAGCTGTTCGCGGAGTCGGGGTCCGACGGCCTCAAGGTCGACGAGAAGGGCAACGTGTACCTCACCTCGGGCGGCGTGCGCGTCTACGACCGCGAGGGCAAGCACCTCGGGACCATCCAGGTCCCCGAGGGGCCGTCGAACCTCGCCTTCGACGGCAAGACCCTCTATATCACCGCCCGCACCTCGCTCTACATGGTCCCCATGAAGGTCGCCGGAAACTAGCCGCCCTTCGGGCGGAACTCCCAAGGGCCAACTCCCAAGACGTCCCCCCCCGAGGGGGACGCCTGACCCCGTCTTTGGGAGTTGGGATTTGGGGTTTGGGGGTTTTCGTTTAAACGGCGTATGGCCGACCCCCGCCAGCGGCTCCCCGGGAACGCGCCCGGGCGCTGGTTCGTCGACGCGAGCTGCATCGACTGCGACCAGTGCCGGCAGATCGCCCCCGAGGTTTTCGTCGCCCAAGGCGAGACCTCGGTCGTGGCGCGGCAGCCCGCCGACCCCCTCCGCGCCGCGATGGCCCAGGTCACGTGCCCGACGGCCTCCATCGGCGGCGGGTCGAAGGAGGAGGTCGCCGCCGCCGTGGCCGCCCTGCCCGAGCGGATCGAGGGTGAGGTCTACTTCTGCGGCTTCGCCTCCGAGAAGTCGTTCGGCGGCTCGAGCTACCTGATCCGCCGGCCGGACGGCAACGTGCTCGTCGACTCCCCGCGCTTCACCGAGCCGCTGGTCAAGCGCGTCGAGGCGATGGGCGGCGCGCGCTGGATGCTGCTCACGCACGTCGACGACGTCGCGGATCACGCGAAGTGGCGCGACCGCCTGGGCTGCGAGCGGGTCATGCACCGGGCGGAGGGGCTGGACGTCGAAGTTCCCGTCGACGGCGTCCACGCGCTGGCCCCCGACCTCCTCGTGATCCCGACGCCCGGCCACACGGAAGGCCACGTCGCGCTGCTGCACGCCGACCGCTATCTTTTCACGGGCGACCATCTCTGGTGGGACGGCGACGTCCTCGGCGCCTCGCGGACCTACTGCTGGCATTCGTGGGAGGAGCAGCGGAGGTCGATGGAACGCCTGCGCGCCTACCGCTTCGCATGGGTGCTCCCCGGCCACGGCGCGCGGGGGATGTCGAAGGACATGCCGCGGGCGCTCGACGACCTGATCCGGCGCATGGCCTGACGTCCGGAGCCGAACGACGCCGGCGAAGGACGGCGTAACGCTACTCGTCCGGCGTCTCCGGCGCTTCGAGGCTCAGGTCCCGCTTGCGGGCCGCCAGCTTTTCCGAGACGCTCTCCTGCTCGTCGCGGCCGAGGGTGTCGAAGAGGGGAAACATCTCGTCCTCTTCCGCCTCCGCGTGCAGCTCGACGTCCCCCCGCAGCACCCGCATCGTCGCGTGGAACGCCTCGAACGAGGGAATGAGGCCGGCCAGCTCCTCGAGCGTCATCTTCACGCGGCGGTGCTCCTCGCGGGCCTCCTCGACGAGCTCCTTGCCGTTCCCGACGGCCTCCACCGCGGGGTAGAAGATCTCGTCCTCGATCGCGGCGTGGCGGGTCAGCTCGCGCTGGATCCGGGAGAAGAGCTCGTATCGCTCGTCGTCATCCCCCAGGCGCTCGTAGTCCTCGAACAGCTTCCTCACCCGTCGATGGTCGTCCTTGAGGACGTCGGTCGCCAGGCTCGCGCGGATCCGGGTGTCGGACATGGGCGGCCTCCTGACAGCGCGAGCCGCCGCCGGGCGCTCCGTTACGGCGAAACGTTTCGCGGGAGGGCGCGGTTGTATCTCCATGATGATCCTCGCCCTGCTGCTGTCGCTCCAGGACCGGCCGAACGTCGTGGTGTTCCTCGCCGACGACCTGGGCGCGCGCGATCTGCGCGTGACGGGAAGCTCGTTCTACGACACGCCCCACCTCGACGCCCTGGCGCGCGACGGCGTGATCTTCACGCGGGCCTACGCGGCCTGCCCGGTCTGCTCGCCGACGCGGGCGTCGCTGCTGACGGGGCGCTGGCCGCAGCGGACGGGGATCACGGACTGGATCGGCGCGGCGCAGCCCTGGACGCGCCCGACGAAGCTGCTGCCCCCGCGGTACGCCGAGCGGCTCGCGCTCGAGGAGAACACGCTGGCGGAGACGTTGAAAGCGGCGGGCTACGCGACGCTGCACGCGGGCAAGTGGCACCTCGGCAAGGAGCCGTATTTTCCGGAGCACCAGGGCTTCGACGTCAACCGCGGCGGCATCGACAAAGGCGGCCCTTACGGCGGGAAGAAGTACTTCTCGCCCTACGGCAATCCGAGGCTGACCGACGGCCCCGACGGCGAGCACATCGCCGACCGCCTGGCGGCCGAGTGCGGGACCTTCATGGAAGCGAACAAGGACCGGCCGTTCTTCATCAACTTCTGGCTCTACGACGTCCACACGCCGCTGATGGGGAAGCCCGAGCTCGTGAAGAAGTACGAAGAGCGCGCGAAGGCGATCGAGGACCAATGGGGTCAGGAGGGAGGAGCCAAGGTCCGGCTCTCGCAGAAGCACGCGGTCTATGGCGCGATGGTCGAGACGATGGACGGGGCGGTGGGCGCGGTGCTGGCGAAGCTCGACGCCCTGGGCCTCTCGAAAAAGACGATCGTGCTCTTCACGAGCGACAACGGCGGCCTGAGCACGAGCGAGGGGTCGCCGACGTCCAACGCGCCGCTGCGGGCGGGGAAAGGCTGGCTCTACGAAGGCGGCGTGCGCGTGCCCCTGATCGTCCGCGGGCCCGGCGTG
Organism: Planctomycetota bacterium; assembly: GCA_036383955.1. Lineage (GTDB taxonomy): Bacteria > Planctomycetota > MHYJ01 > MHYJ01 > JACPRB01 > JACQFK01. The sequence continues at coordinate 5,964 of DASVNH010000087.1, forward strand.
AAGCCGGGGACGTCGGACCGAATGGTCGTCACGCCCGACGTCTTCCGCACCGTGACCGACGCCTGCGGCCTGCCGCCGACGCCCTCCGCCCAGGACAGCGTGAGCTTCCTGCCGACGCTGAGGGGCGAGGCGCAGCCGCCGCGCTCCCCCCTCTACTGGCACTATCCGCACTACCCCAACCAGGCCGCCTTTCCGGGCGGCGCCACGCGCGACGGCGACTGGAAGCTGATCGAGAACTACGAGAGCGGCGCGGCGGAGCTCTACGACCTGTCGAAGGATCCGTCCGAGACGACGAACCTCGCCGCCCAGGAGCCCGGGCGCGCGAAGGCGATGGCCGCCGCCCTTGAGGGGTGGCGGAAGGACGTCGGCGCCCAGATGCCAACGCCCCGTTGACGTCTGTAGAATGATCTACGGTATGAAGTATTCTCGGATCTCCACGTTCATCTCGGACGAGACCCGGCGGGAGTTCGAAACCTTCGTCCGCGCTCGGGGGCTGAAGAAGGGCTTCGTCCTCGAGCGGGCCCTTCAGCATCATCTGCGCGCGCTGAAGGAGATCCCCGAGGAGTACATCCTGCCTCCGACGCTGGTCGTGTCGAAGGCCTCCTTCGAGAAGATCCTGAAGGGTTTCAAGTCCCCCAGCTCCGCGCTGCGGGCCCTGATGAAAGGAAAGACCATCCCCGACGATGATCTCCCCTAGGGCGCTCCGGGAGTCGGGCAACGTCAAAGCCTTCCGGCGCATGATTCTTCGAGTCGAAACGATCCGGAAAAGCGATCGGCGGTTGAGAGCGCCTGTCAGCGGGCCTTCTTCGCTTCGGCCAGGCTCGCTTCGATCCGCGGCCAGAGCGGATCGGCCGGGCCGGTCAGCTTCCGCGCCTGCTCCAGGTCGGCGATCGCGCCGTCCCGGTCGCCCTGGGCCAGGCGCGCCTGCCCGCGGATGAGATAGTGGTCGGGCCAGCGCGCGTCTTCCATCGCCCGCGTGCTGTCGTCGACGGCTCCCGCGAAATCGCCCCGCGCGAGGCGGATCTGCGCGCGCGCCATGTACGGCAGGGGATTGTTCCGGGGCTTGAGCCGGATCGCCTCCGTCAGGTCCTGGAGCGCGCCGTCCAGGTCCCCCAGATGCGTCTGCCGCGTCCGCCCCCGGCCGTTGTACGCCGCCGGCAGGAACGCCCCGCGGCGGATCAGCTCGTCGTAGTCCGCGACCGCGCCCGGGCCGTCGCCCTGCGCGAAGCGGACGTCGCCCCGGCTCAACACCGCCTCCGCGCAGGACGGCATCGCCCGGAGCACCTCCTCGTAATCCCGCAGCGCCGCGTCCTTCCGGCCGAGCAGCGCGTAGGCGTGACCGCGGCCGTAAAGCGCCAGCGGGAACTTCGGACGCAGCCGGATCGCCTCGCTGTACGCCTCGACCTGCCGCTCCGCGAGCTTCGCCCCCAGCCCCAGGAGCCAGTGGAAGTCCTCGACGCCCGGCGCCCCCGCGAAGCGCCGGATGCCTTCGCGGCAGAGGGTGTCGACGTCCTTCACCTCCCCGCGCAGGTGCGCCAGCATGGCGGCGGCCACGCGTTCCCGCAGGTCGTTGTCGAAGCCGCTGCCGGCGGCGCGCGCCGCCTCGATCTCCTTCGCGCCCGCCCGGGCCAGGTCCTCGGCGCCCGCCCGGTTGCTCTCCTTCTCGTCGGACCAGAGATAGAGGCTCGCGAGGTGCGCGCGCCAGAGCAGCACGCGGCCCAGCCGGTAGCGGGCGGCGCCGAACCCGGGCCCCAGCCGGATCGCCTCCGTCCAGGACGCCTGCGCCCGCTCGTAGTCCCCCCGCAGCTCATGGACCTCGCCCATGCGGTAGTGCGCCAGCGCGAGCTCCGGCGAGAGCGCGATCGCGCGCTCGACGAGCGCCCGCGCCTCGTCGCTCAGGCGCTCGATCTCCTCGTAGGTGGACGTCGCGCGGTACTGCGCCGCGACCCCCTTCTCGATCGGCGGCCGCGCCGCCTCGAGCAGCTCCAGGGCCCGCGTCTGCCGCTCGCCCGCCCGGCGGACGGCGACGCCCCACGCCCCCAGCGCGACCGCCGCCAGCGCCACGACCAGGATCCGGCGCCGCTTCACGAGCGTCTTCCAGACCCGCGCCGGCCGCGCCTCCACCGGCTCGCCCGCGAGATGCCGCTTCAGCTCGTCGGCGAACGCGGCCGCGCTCGGGTAGCGCGCGTGGGGATCGCGCTCCAGGGCCTTCTGCGCGACGGCCCCCAGCGGCCCCCCGAGCGGCGCGGGATCGTCGTTCAGGATCTTCGCGTAGACCTCGGGAAGCGTCGCTCCCGTGTGCGGCGGACGTCCGGCCAGGATCTCGTAGAGGATCGCGCCCAGCGCGTAGACGTCCGCCTTCAGCAGGATCGCGCCGGCGCTCCCGCGCACCTGCTCGGGCGACATGTAGAGCGGCGTGCCGAGCACCGCGCCCGTGCGGGTGAGCCCGACGTCCGCCCCTGCCAGCTGCGCGAGGCCGAAGTCCGCCACCTTGGGCTCCCCGTCCGCGGCCACCAGGATGTTCCCGGGCTTCAGGTCCCGGTGCACGATCTGGCGCGCGTGGGCGGCGTCCACCGCCCGCGCCGCCTTCTCGAGGAGGCGCAGGCGAGCCGCCGCGTCGACCGCCGGGTCCTTCAGGACGTCGGCCAGCGTCCGCCCCTCGACGAGCTCCATGACGATGTAGAGCTGGCCGTCGACGTCCCCCGCGTCGTGGACCGCGACGATGTTGGGGTGGCTGAGGGAGCCCATGACCTGGGCCTCGCGCTTGAAGCGGGCCCGCGCGGTGTCGTCGAAGCCGGCCAGCTCGCGGAGGACCTTCAACGCGACGGGGCGGTCGAGCTCGCGATCCCAGGCGCGGTAGACGACGGCGGCGGCGCCTTCGCCGAGCTTGCCGCGGATCTCGAAACGCGGAATCCGGGGGAGCCGCGCGCGCTCGTCCTCGTGGCGGGCGAGGCCGCGCAGGGCCCGCGCGGCCCGGCCGTCACGCTCCGAGGAAGCTTCGCCACTCATGCTCGAGGTCCTGGTCGTCGGACGTCAGTCGCGCCAGCTCCCGGCGGACCTCGGAGCGGATCTCCTCGCGCAGCGCGTAGAGGCGGTCGCGCACCTCGCCCTCCCGCACCCCGTGCCGCTCCGCCAGCTCGGCGTAGGACGGCGCCGCGGGCGCCAGGTCCGCCGCGTCGTAGAGGCGGAACGACAGGACGTCGCCCTTCTCTTCGCGGCGCGCGCGCACCCGGCGGAGGGCGGCGTCGACGACCTCCGTCAGCCAGGCCCGCTCGAAGGCCTTTTCCGGGTCGGTTTCATCGGCCGCGGGCAGGTCGCGGCCGTCGAGCGGCAGGATCGTCCGCCCTCCGCCGCGCTTGAGGCGGTCGAGCGCGACGGCCTGATGCCCCACGAAGCGCCGCAGCAGGGTCTTGAGGAAAGGCCGGAAGCCGCCCCGCTCCGGCAGGTAGCTCCGCAGGGCCTCGTCCTCGATGAGCCAGAGGAAGAAGGCCTGGGTGAGGTCCTTGGCCTCCTCGCCGGACTTCGCCCAGGCCGCCCGGACGTAGGCGAAGGCGGGATTCCAGTAGCGGCGGCAGAGATCGTCGAGCCCCTCCCGGTAGCGCTCCTGCCCCGTCGCGCAGAGCCGGGAGACCAGGCTCCAGGACGTGTCGGGAAACAGGCCGGGATCGCCCATCGACATAGGGTACATCCGAGGTACGAAACAGACCGTCTGATTTGTACCGGAGGTACAAATCAGACGGTCTGATTCGTACCTGGAAGATTTCTTCCAATTCCGCGGAGCGGATGGGCTACAGGCCCGTATGAGACCGATTTGGGCGATCGCCCTGGCCTGTGCCGCCGCCTCCGGCGTCTCGGCCCAGGAGGGCGTCGTGAGGAACTTCCTCGCGGCCCACTGCGCGGACTGCCACGGGGCCGAGGCGCCGAAGCGCGGGCTGAGGCTCGACGTCCCGTGGGACCTGTCGAAGCCGGAGGTCTGGATCAAGGTCCACGACAAGATCGAGTCCGGCGAGATGCCGCCGTCCAAGCGGGACCGGCCTCCGAAGAAGGACGTCGCCGCCGCCCTGGCCTCGATGGCGAAAGACCTGGTCAAGGCCGACCTGGCCCGTCGCGGCGAAGAAGGCCGGGCGGTGGTCCGGCGCCTGAACCGGGTCGAGTACGAGAACACGCTGCGCGACCTCCTGGCGCTGCCCAAGCTGGCGGTGAAGGACCTGCTGCCCGAGGACGGCCGGGCGTTCGGCTTCAACAAAGTGGGGAGCGCGCTCGACCTCTCCCACGTCCAGCTCGGGAAGTACATGGAGGCGGCGGACGTCGCGCTCGACGCCGCCATCGCCACCTATCCCCAGAAGCCGGAGTTCTTCTCCCGGCGCTACTACCCGGGCGACCAGTACGACTTCAAGATCACGCTGCTGCAGGGCGACTCGGTCTTCCTGAAGGACAAGGCCTACGACGAGAGCACGATCCCGATCATCAAAGACAAGTGGCTGCTGGACCAGCTGGGCGAGTTCGAGAAGAAGAAGTTCTTCCCGTACGAGGGCAGCGTCGGCTGCTTCCGGTCCTCCGACGACGGCTTCCAGGGCCGCTTCGACCGCTTCGCCGCGATCTATCCCGGCTTCTACAAGTTCCGGCTGTCGACGTGGAGCTTCCGCTGGGACAAGGGCCAGGTCCTGCCCGCGCCCAAGCCCGAGGCGGGCAACCTGCTGATCGGCTCGCGGCTCGTGGGCTACTTCGACGCCCCCTCGCTGGAGCCGAAGACGCACGAGGTCGTCACGTGGCTGGAGCCCGGGGACAAGGTGAAGTGGAACCCGGCCTCGCTGGTCTGGAAACGGGTGTCGGAGACGAAGGGCAAGGCCGCGGAGTACGTCGGCCCCGGCATCGCCCTCGACTGGCTCGAGGTCGAAGGGCCGCTCGTCGAGGCCTGGCCGCCCGAGAGCCACCGGCGGCTCTTCGACGACCTGCCGATGCAGAAGCTGCCGGAGAAATCGGAGATCCGCGCGCCGCGCCGGACGGCGCTCCCGCACCACGCGCCGTTCCCGCCGAAGCCCAAGCTCGACCGCCCGCTGGGCTGGTCGGTCGCCTCGGCCAATCCGCTCGCGGACGCGAAGCGCCTGCTCGGCGAGTTCCTGCGGCGGGCCTTCCGACGTCCCGTGCCGGCCGGGGAGGTCGAGCGCTACCTGGCGCCGGTCCGCGAGCGCCTGAACGCGAACGTCACGTTCGAAGAGGCGATGCGCGCGGCCTACAAGGCGGCGCTCTGCTCGCCCGACTTCCTGTTCCTGCGGGAGCGGCCCGGCCCGCTGGACGCCTACGCGCTGGCGTCGCGGCTCTCCTACTTCCTCTGGAACTCGATGCCCGACGACGCCCTGCTCGCGCTCGCCGAGAAGGGCTCCCTGCTCAAGCGGGAGGTCCTGCACGCCCAGGCGGAACGGCTGCTGGCCGACCCCAAGGCCGAGCGCTTCGTCGAGGACTTCGCCGACCAGTGGCTCTCGCTCCGGGAGATCGACGCCACGACGCCCGACACCAAGCTCTACCCGGAGTTCGACCTCTACCTGCGCGACTCGATGACGGCCGAGACGCGGGCGTTCTTCCGCGAGCTGCTCGCGCGGAACCTCGGCGTCGCGCAGCTCGTCGAGTCCGACTGGGCGATGCTCAACCAGCGCCTGGCCGAGCATTACGGGATCCCCGACGTCCCCGGCTCCGCGATCCGGCGGACGTCGCTGCCCCCCGGCAGCCGCCGCGGCGGCCTGCTGACCCAGGGGAGCGTGCTCAAGGTGTCGGCGAACGGCACGACGACGTCCCCGGTCACGCGCGGCGCCTGGGTGCTCGACAAGCTGCTGGGCCGGCCGCCCGAGCCGCCGCCGCCCGACCTGCCGACGATCGATCCCGACGTCCGGGGCGCGACGACGATCCGCGAGCAGCTCGACAAGCACCGCGCGGACCCGACCTGCGCGACGTGCCACTCGCGGATCGATCCGCCCGGCTTCGCGCTCGAGAGCTACGACGTGATCGGCGGCTGGCGGGAACAGTACCGCTCGATCGGGGAGGGGACGCCGGTCGAGAAGAGGCACTACCGTCTCGCGAAGCCGGTCGACCCGTCCGGCGTCCTGCGGGACGGGACGGCCTTCAAGGATGTCGACGACTTCAAGCGCCTGCTGCTGCGCGATCCCGACGCGGTGGCGCGGGGGCTCGCGGAGAAGCTGCTGGTGTACGCGACGGGCGCGGGGATCCGCTTCTCCGACCGCGCGGCGGTGGAGGAGGTCGTCGCCCGGTCCCGCGCGCTGGGCGTGCGGAGTCTCGTGCACCACGTCGTGCAGAGCGAGCCGTTTCGGAACAAGTGAGGAGCGAGACCATGGACCGACGGACGTTCCTGCGCGGCGCCGGGGCGGCGCTGGCGCTGCCCACGCTGGAGCTGTTCGCGCGGGAGCGCGCCGACGTCCCGCGGCGGATGGTGGCGATCCAGACGAATCAGGGGATCCTGCCTCAGGAGTTCTTCCCGGCGGCGGCGGGGCGGGACTACGCGCTCACGCCCTATCTCGAGATCCTGAAGGACTACCGGGCGGACTTCACGGTCTTCTCGGGCGTGTCGCATCCGCAGGTCGACGGCTTCCACCAGGCGGAAAAGTCGTTCCTGACGGCGGCGCCGCATCCGGGCAGCGGGGCGTTCCGCAACACGGTGTCGCTGGACCAGCTGGCGGCGGAGACGATCGGCGACCGCACGCGCTATCCCGCGCTGACGCTCACGATCGGCCACGATTCCGCCCGGAGCCTCTCGTTCACGCGGGGCGGGAGCCTGATCCCCGCGGAGCACAAACCCGCGAGGCTGTACCAGAAGCTCTTCGTCCAGGGGACGCCGGAGGAGATCGAGCGGGCCGTCGAAGACCTGCGGGTCGGGCGCAGCTTGCTGGACGCGGTCGGCGACCGCGCGAAGGACCTGAACGGGACGCTCGGCGCGCGCGACCGCGAGCGGATGGACCAGTACTTCACGTCCGTGCGCGACCTCGAGGAGCGCTTCAAGAAGATGGAGGCGTGGGAGCGACGTCCCAAGCCGAAGGTGACGGCGAAAGCGCCGCCGGACAACACGGACGGCGCGGACCTGGCCGGCCGGAGCCGGCTCATGTACGACATGATCCGGCTGGCGCTGGAGACGGACTCGACGCGGCTGGTCACCGTCTTCATCGCGACCGAGGGGAGCGTGCCGCGGATCCCGGGCGTCAAGAACGAGGTCCACTCGCTCACGCACCACGGGAACCGGCCGGAGGCGCTCGCGGAGCTGAAGAAGATCGAGGAGGTCCAGTTCCAGGCGCTGGCGGGGCTGCTCGGCGGGCTGAAGGGGGTCCAGGAGGACGGGGCGACGCTGCTCGACCGCACGATGGTCCTCTACGGGACCTGCATGGGCAACGCCAACTCGCACGCGAACAACAACCTGCCCGTCCTGCTGGCCGGCGGCGGCTTCAAGCACGGGCAGCACCTGGCCTTCGACCGGCAGAAGAACTATCCGCTGCCGAACCTCTTCGTCAGCATGCTGCGGCGGCTGGGCGTCGAGACCGACCGCTTCGCGACGAGCACCGGCCCGATGAAGGGCCTCGACATGTGTTAACGTTCGAATCAGATTCCAACGTTAACACTTAAGGGGCGATCTCGGCGCGCGGCAGCAGCTCCCGCAGGCGCTCGCGGCCGGCCGGGCTCAGCTTGACGCGGAGCTTCCGGAGCGACTTCAGGGAGCCCAGCGTCTCGATCGAGGCGTCGGTCACTTTGGGGGAGTCGAGCGTGAGCTCCTCCAGGGGGAGGCCGGCCAGGTGCCGGACGCCCGCGTCGTCGAACGCGCCCGTGACGAGCATGAGCTTCCGCAGCTTCGGAAGCTTGGCGATCCGCTCCAGCGTCTGGTTGCTCGCCGCGCGGTCGTAGACGTCGAGCTGCTCGAGGTTCCGCAGGCGCTCCAGGAACGGCAGGGCGTCGGCCGTCGTCTCCGGCCCGTGCACGTGCAGCTGCCGCAGGTTCAGCAGGCCGGCCAGGTGGGCGAGGCCCGCGTCGGTCACCTTCGTGTGCACGATCTCCAGCCGCGTCAGGGTGGAGAACTTGCCGATCTCCGCGAGGCCGGCGTCGCTGGCCGGCGACGAATGCAGGTTGATCGATTCCAGCCGCTTCATGCCGCCCAGGTGGGCGAAGCCGGTCCCCGTGATCTTCGAGGCGCAGATCGTCATGCGGCGCATGCGGGTCAGGCCGGCCAGGTGCTCGAAGCCGCGGTCGTCGACGTCCGTCAGACACAGGTTCAGCCGCTCGAGGTTCGTCAGCTTCGCGAGGTGGACGAGGCCCGCGCTCGTGACGCCGGTGCCCGAGAGCTCGAGGCGGCGCAGCTCGGTCTGGTCCGCCAGCCGCTCCAGCCAGGCGTCGGTCACGCGGTCGCCGGGGGCCTTGGGCGCGGGCTCCTTGTGGCCGTCGGTCCGCTCGTTGAGCTCGATCTCGACGACCCGGGCGAACGCCGGAAGCTTCTCATCTCCGACGATCGCGCGGAGCCAGTCCGGGGCCCGGACCTCCAGCGTCGCCTTGCCGCCGAGCCGCTTGATCTCGGCGAGGAGCTCGACGTCCCTCTTCGCCTCCGGCCGCAGCTTGAGGAACTCTTCGCGCAACTGGACGTCGGCCACGCCGGCGGCGTCGCCCTTCGCGAGCGCCTCGGCGTCGGGATGGGGACGTCGCGGCACCACGTTGAGCGCGCGCAGGACCGGCCGCGGCTGGCCCGGGTGGCCGGCGAAGCCCTTCACGCCGACCTTGGCGTGGACGACGCCGTCGGCGGTGGTGCAGAAGAGCTCGTCGCGGTTCGGGCCGCCGAACGCGACGTTGCTGACGACCTGGGAGGGGACGGGGTGGTGGGCGAGGACCTTGCCGTCGGGGCTGAGCACGGCGACGCGGCCGGTCTTCGTGTCGGGGCGGTGGTAGTCGGCGACCCAGAGGTTACCGGCGGCGTCGAAGGCGCAGCCGTCGCCGCCCGAGCCGCCGAGATCGTGGAAGACCTCGGGCTTGCCGAGCAGCTGGTCGTCGGCGGGGAGGGGATAGCGGAGGATCTTCTTCGACTGGGACTCGACCACGTAGAGGAAGGCGCTCGCCGGGTCGACGTCGAGGCCGTTGGGGAAGGCGAGGTTGGCGGCGAGGCGGTCGACGCGGCCGTCGGGGCGGAGGCGGAAGATCCGGCCCGTCGGGTTCTTGTCCGAGGAGCCTTCCGGATCGGTCCAGTAGACGTTGCCGCGGGCATCGACGGTCAGGTCGTTCAGGCTCAGGAGCGGGGAGCCTTCCCACTGATCGGCGACGACGCTGACCCGGCCGTCGGGCGTCACGTCGAGCAGCGCGCGGTGCTTGTTGTCGCAGACCAGCAGGTGGCCGTCGCCGAGCAGCACGGTGCCGGCCGGCCCGATGTCCAGATACCGGTGCACGCGCTTCTGGGAGTCGACGCGCAGCAGCGTCCCGGAGCAGAAGAACACCTCGCCGTCGCGCCAGGTCGGGCCTTCGCTGTAGCCGGGCGCCGCGGCGTACTTCTCGAACGCGACCTGCGACGCGACGAGAAGGAAGAGCGTCATCATCGGGAGCCTATAGCCGGAGGAGGTCGGTCCTTACGGGGCCGTCAGTTTCGCGAACGCTTTCCGGTCGTACTCGTCCTTCAGGCGGGCGTCGATCTCGGTCCGGAGCTCGCGCACGACGCCGGCGAGCCGCGGGTCCGCGACGCCCCGATAGACGAGCTGGCGCGCGGCGGAGCGGGCGGCGCGCTCGGTTCCGGCGGCCAGGGCCCGGCGGGCGACGCGTTCGGCCAGCTCGGGCGGCCCGTCCCGGACGACGGCCTCGGCGAGCTCCCAGGCGCTTTCGGCCTCGGGGTGGTCGAGGAGGAAGGCGGCGACGACGCCGCGGACGTCGTCGTCCCGCCGGAGCTTCAGGCAGAGTCCGCAGAGCGCCTCGCGCGCGGGATGGGCGGGGTCGCGGGCGGCCTTGAGGAGGGCGTCGATCTGCGCGGGATCGGCGGTCGATACGGCGTCGACGAACGCCTTCAGCCGCTCGGGCGGCGGGGTCGAGGCGGGGGTCGCGGCGATCTCCAGCAGTTGAGCGAGGCCGGCGCGGGCCCGGCGTTCCGAGAG